>NZ_VSKN01000030.1:0-20304 GCF_008086185.1 Bizionia gelidisalsuginis | reverse complement strand
CTGCGTTAAGGATTGAGGCTTTGTTGGAGCTCTCCCGATTTTTTATCGGGAAGCGACTGCCGAAAGCCTGACTGCATTGCAAAACAAAACAGTGTTTTGCAATGCGGTAACGCCCAAAATATAATATGAATTATAGAAAAAAGTTCCAAACTAGTCCGAAACGCACGGCAAAATCGCGATACGGATGGTTTGGAGCGGCGTAATAATCGTAACCGGTAAAAGGTGCGTTAAAATGTTCGGCCTTTATATAGATACGCGTTTGACGCACTTTCGCATTGATAAAGAAATCCAATCGCGGGAATCCACCATATTTTCTATCGGTTTGCACGTAAAATTCTGCTAGTAAGGGATCGTAACCATTCATATTATATTCTGTGAAATAGTTAAACGTGAAGCCGGTTTGCAAAAACATTGCATTTTTAAAAATGTAATTTGAATAATAGAGCGTGTTTCTGGTAATTACTTCTGGAACGTTAAAGACCTGATTATCGTCTTTTACGTTTTGATACATTACGGTATTATTGAGGTGGAAGTTACCCACTCGAAATTCCTTATTGGCTTTAAATCTTAAATAAGAAATGGAAGCCTCATTTTGAAACGGCTTTACAAGTCCATCTACATCTGAATTTTTAAAGTATATATAATCGTTTATAGTGGTCGCGTCTATGGATAGATTAACGTATTTATCCGATTTAATATGAAAGGCCAATTGCTGTGTTTTTGTATTATTAAAGCTGTTTTGCCAATTGTAATTTATATAACTACTTTGATATAATAAAACATTATAATTAGGTGCTTTAGAGCTGTGATTTAACTGTGCAGCAACTAAAATATCGTCGTTTAAAGCAAAGGCTGCTTCACCTTTTATATAATTACCTTCGAAATCGCCAGATACATTTAAACCAACATCTCCTTTAACTTTAAATTGACCAATTTGTTTTTTGTATTTACCGCCAACAGTAACAATATCCCCAATTAAACGATTGGTTAATGTTTCGTTTTCTAGCACTACAACTTTATCGTACCCGTAATTGTAATGGTTATTACTAACATTAAACTGCAATTCTCCTAGTGTATTATTAGCGTAATTTATTTGTACTTGGTTATAAAAGTTTTCTAATGAGACGGTGTCTTTTAATGTGGTGGCTTGAAAGGCTTCCCCGAAATAGGTATTTGCTGCCTCTTGTTCGTACTTATATGCACGGCGATCTAAAGAGATTACGTGCTTTACGTTTAGGGTGTTTTGTGAGGTTGAATCTTCTTTTTTTATAAACTGATAACTGTGATCTAGATAAAAACGTTTGCCTTTAAGAATGTTTTCGGCGTCTTGAAAGTTGACTTCCAATCGGGCTCTGTCTAGCAAATCTTTATCTCCAGATTCGAAAAAAGTAACATTACTGTCTTTTAGTCCGCCATTTTCTCGATTCATTAAATCTTGAGCTACAAAATGCCCGCGCACATTATAGCGCTTGTTTTTAGTTTGATAGCTCGAGGTAAACCTAAAATTCCCGGTACTTGTTAGCACGTTTTGGTAAGTACCTAGAGAACGAAGTCCTTTGTAAGCTATAGAGGCATTAAATTGTTTTGAGGTATTTACGGTAAAAAAAGCATCTAATAATTGCCCTTGCTTAAAAGCGGTTTTATAAAACAACTCGGTTAACGGTGTTGGCACGTGGTAATACTTTATATCTTCGGCCTCCATATAATTAAAATGTCTGGCTTGCGCACCAAACCCGGGTAAAAGGCTTGTGTTCTCGAAGTCGTAACTTAGCGTATTATAACTTTGTCCGATATTTGCAAATGGCATAAGATTAAAATTATCTTTGCGCAAATAGTTGTATTTATACTCCTTTTGTATGGTTAATGTGGTATCGACATGAGTGGTATCGTTGGCCTGAGACACGACTAAATAATCGGTAATTTTAACATCGTCATTTTTAACGTTTTTATTGCTAGTGCTTTTATTTGAGCCCCTATTATCAGCAATAGTATCGTTCCTATTGCTTTGTTGTAAATCAGCTCTAGTTAGAGTTTGTTTTATTTGTCCGGTGGCTGTAATGCTAAAGATTAATAAAAATAGGATTAAAATTATTTTATTCATTAAATCATAATTATTTTTAAACTTTAAAACTCAGGTCTTAAGTTTCGTCAAAAATAGGAAATATCTTTTTGGAATTTTATCTTCTACAAAGAAAGACTTAAATATTACCTTTAATAACTCCAAAATACTAAGTATTATATAAATGTTGAAATTAAATTATTCTGGTTTAGAATTAGAATGTGGCACAGATGAAGCTGGCCGAGGTTGTTTAGCTGGCCCAGTTACGGCTGCCGCTGTTATATTACCTACTCATTTTAAAAATCTTTTATTAAATGATTCTAAGCAACTTTCTAAAAAAAAACGCGATGCCTTATTACCTATTATTGAAGCTGAAGCTCTTTGTTTTAGTTACGCGCACGTTTACCAAGAAAAAATAGACGAGATTAATATTTTGAATGCTTCAATTTTAGCAATGCAACAATCCATAGGGAATTTAAAACCAACACCCCTGTTTATAATTGTTGATGGTAACAGATTCAAACCTTATAAAAACATACCCCACGAGACTATAGTTAAAGGGGATAGCAAGTTTTTAAGTATAGCGGCCGCTTCGGTTATAGCAAAAACCTATCGCGATGCGTATATGAATACTATTGATAAGGAGTTCCCTATGTACAACTGGAAGCAAAACAAAGGATACCCCACCAAAGAACACCGCGCAGCGATTAGAAAATATGGTGTTACAAAATACCACCGAAAGAGTTTTAAGCTTTTGCCCGACCAAATAAAACTTGAGATTTAATTTATTCTTTTAAAAGAAATAGATTAAGTAATTTTACCAAAATATGTCACTAGTCTTTATGAAAAACATTTATTTCAGTCTTTTATCAGTGTTTATACTTTCGGGTTGCCAAAACACGTCTAACACCACGTCGCTATATGATGCAATTCCTGAAAATGCTTCGGTTATACTTCATATAAAAGACAAAGAAAGTTTAACCAGTAACCTTAAAAACAATAGTTTACTTGGAGACTTAGCCGACACTAAAAATTACGACAAACTATCTCAAAAATTAGTCGCCTTAGATTATGTAAATACTACCCAACGTATTGTGCTCTCTTTATTAAAGGATAAAAACGATAGTTTGCAGTTTACATTTGCTACGAAATATGTACCAAACCTATTTAAAATTGACTCGTTACAGAATCATAAATCTGAACAATTTAAGATTAACCAATACATAGCACAAAAAATAACGATTAAAAACGAACGTTTATATGCGGTAATAAAAGACAGTATCGCTTTTGCAGCCTCTACACAGCCACTTCTTGAGGCTATTTTACATCCCACAAAAAAGAACGCACAGTTAGATAAAATAATTAAAACGACAAATACAGACCAATCGTTTTCAGTGATTTTAAATCACAAACAATTAAAAACGCAAACTACACTTTTACCTTCGGACAGTCTTTTCACCTCTCGTTTTACAAATTATAGTGCTTTTGATACCGAGATTTCTCAAGACCGTATTTTACTAAATGGTATTACTATGGCTAACGATTCTACAAATAGTTTAATCAACGTTTTTAAAAACACGACACCACAAGACACTCAAATTGCTAAAATAGCACCCTCAAACTGCGATTATTTAATGAGTTTTACTTTTGATTCGTTTGCCACTTTTAAATCGAATTTGGAGGCTTTCAATGGGACTAAAACCAGCACTTCTATTACAACCCTTTTTAACAATATTGTGGAAGTTGGCGTCATCACGGAAAGCGATAATACAGCTGTTGTATTAAATTCGATAGATGTAATTGCTACTAGAGATGCTTTAATTAGTGCACAAACCGAAGCGGAAGAGTACAGACAAGTCACCATATATAGGTTTGATGCGCCTGCTGTTTTTCAAAAAACATTTTCGCCACTTATCGGTTTTAAAGAGGCCGCTTATTATTGTAATATCGATCAGTTTTTTGTGTTTTCGAACACCATAGAAAACCTTCAAAATATTATTGCGAACTACCAAAATAAAACGACTCTTAGCGATCGGGACTATTATAATGAGGTGGTTTCAAATTTTAGCGACCAATCGTCTTTATTTCAAATGGCGACCTCTTCAATTTTAAAAACGACTTTAGAAAAGGGGCTGGATTCTGAAATTAAACCGACGTTACAAGCGTATAAATTATCTGGCATTCAATACATATACGATACTAATTTCGCCCACGTTAATGCCATCATTAAAAAGAATAAAGCAAAAGCAGAACGCAATGCCGTTACAGAACTTTTAAATATTAAATTAGATAACGATATTTTAAATACACCGCAGTTTGTGCTAAACCATCGTACTAAAGAAAAAGAAATTGTAGTCCAAGATGTTAAAAACAAACTGTATTTAATTTCTAATACTGGAAATATTTTATGGAAGAAACAATTAAAAGGACCAATTTTAGGTAGTATTGAACAAATTGACACCTATAAAAATGGCCGATTACAATTAGTATTTGCAACGCCAAACCACGTGTATGTAATTGCTAGAAACGGAAAGAATGTAGACAATTTCCCGATGATTTTTAAAGATAAAATCACACAGCCCTTATCGGTTTTTGATTACGATACTAATAAAAAATACAGATTATTTGTTACGCAAGGCTCCAATGTATTAATTTATGATGCTACAGGAAAAACAGTAAAAGGATTTAAATTTACTAAAGCAAACGGAACGATTAATCACAAACCGCAACACATACGTTTAGGAAATAAAGATTATATTTTGGTAAAAACAGAGAAGCAACTTCATATTTTATCACGTCGCGGTTCGGCTCGTGTTACCCCAAAAACTAAAGCTAATTACAGCGATCAAGGCGTTTACGAATACAACAATACGTTTACAACGATTACCCAAGACGGGAAACTAATAAGCATTGACCAAAAAGGAGGCGCTAGCATAAAAAATCTAGATTTAAACGATAACGTAGCGTTTACTACTACCACAAAAACATTGGCTGCACAAAGTGACAACAAACTAATGATTAGAAATAAGACGTTAGAATTGGATTTTGGAAACTACACAGCGCCAAAGATATTCTATATCAATAATAAAATTTACGTATCGGTAACCGATTTACAAGCCCAAAAAGTTTTACTTTTTGATAGCCAAGCAAAAAGCATCGATAACTTCCCTGTTTATGGTAACTCTACTATTGAATTAGACAATATTGATAAGGACAGCAATTTGGAGTTTATTACTAAAGGAGAGTCTAATTCTATTTTACTGTACGAAATTAATTAATTCGCAAAGCGGAAATTATTCAGACTAAAAACGATAATTTTCAAGCTTATTTTACTCTTTTAAACAGGCTTGACGTTCTTTTAATACTGTTACATTCGAAGCTTTAGCGCTAACTAATTACAGCCTTTCACTTCTCTAATTTTATTATATTTCTCTATAACAGCGCTTAAACTTCTTTTATCTTTTATTTATAATGTGACATAAATAGCTTAACTTTAGTTTAATAACCAACTAATAACAAGTGTATTATGAAAATAAATCCTCTTATTTATTTGTTCCTTTTAGTTTTTATCTCTTGTAATAATGATAAAAAAGAATCTGATAAAGACATAGATACCGATTCTGTAAAAAAAGAACTGACCAGTTATAATTATGTTTACGAAGGCGATTTGGAACGCGCCTATATTAAACATCGCATTATAGATTTAAAAAAAGAATTGGAAAGTTTAAACGCGACAATCCAAGCAGGCAAAAACGATGAGAATAGCATCGTATTTCTCGAAGAGACCGAAGCAGAAATTTTAAAACTTAACAATGATTACCAAGCTATAATACTCGTTAAAAAAGGAGTGCTGCCAATAATACCGCCGCCACCGCCGCCGCCGCCTGTTCCTTGTTTATGTTTTGATGTCTTTAATAGACTTAATCAAGTTGTAGCGACCAATACTGTTGTTTCGCTTTCGGCTACTTTAACAGACAACAATGGTAAAAAAATATTTTCTACCAAAGACATTATGCCAGAACCCATTTTAGATACGAGATTAGTAGTTTTCGATTTAAATACCGATTTAGAAAAATTTACAGACGAAGGCTTTTTAACCATAGAAAAAATAATGAAAGACGACTCTAAAAAAACATACGATGTTTCGGTTAGCGTACATCCTATAGAGAACACTCCTTAATTTTAAGTTTGATTTTCTCTGAAAATCTCTAGAGTTCTTTATACTGCTGCGTTTCATTTTCAAATTACAGATTCATAATGGTTTTTAAACCAAGAAACATCACGTTTAAATTAATAGAACACAGCCTCATGTCGCTGTTTTTTATGCTTTTCACGATTTCTATTTGCGCTCAGAATGAAAGTGAAGATATACATAGCATGTTTAAAAAGATGACTACTTATATGTATACTAATAAGGACTCCACTTTTCACTATTCTAACGCTATTGTTTCGGCCTCAAAAGACCCCAATACTTATACCAATGTGATTTACGCCTATTTATACGCCAACAAATCAGCGGCTTATTTTAATGATTTCTGTACTTTAAAACGCAATATCGAAAAAATCGACAGTATTTTTAGTGCTCGCGAAGACGCTTTATCTCAACTTGATCGTTTGTATTATATAAAGAACTCGGCAAATTATGATAAAGGCGTTTATTTCTATAAGTTAAACGATTATACAAAAGCACGCGATGCACTAAAATCTATTATCGATGTATCACAAAGCGATCCTAGAGCCATAAATAATAATCCCAATAACGATTTAGTTTATGGTGCCTACACAACAATCGCGAAAATGTATAGCAACGATGGCAAATATGAAATGGCAAAAGACTATTATAGCAAAGCGATTCGGTTTTTAAATACGCACGCAGAAGATGCATACAGTGTCTTTAAACTGAATAGAATTTACAGTTTAATTGGCGAAATTTATAAAAAGCAAAACCAACCTTTAGTTTCTAATACCTATTATAAAAAATCGCTAAAACAAAGTATTGTTTTTAATAATGCTAATGGAATACTCACCGAAGCCAATACCATCGCAGAAAACTATATTTCATTAAAACTAACTGATAGTGCGGAATTCTATTTAAAACAGATGGAACCTTTTCTGGAGGACAGCAATCCGTATACGTATAAGTATTATAAGACAGTGGCACAATTGGCTCATTTATATAATGACACTGTTGCTGTGGTAGCTAATTTTAATAAGGCACTACTATTAAATATTGCTAAATGGAACACTAAAAAACATATAGAAACTGCCGAAATCTCTCAAGAATTATCTAAATTCTATAGTGCTATTCAACAGTATCCTAAAGCGTTATTACAAATAAATAAGGCTATAGAAAATGTTTCTGGGGATAACGTAATTTCTTCATCGGTAAACAATACAATGTTATTTCGGTTATTAAAGATAAAAGCACAGCTCTTAAATACAACTAGAGATTACGAAAACGCCCTAAAAACGGTACATCGCGCCGTTGCTATTTTAGACATTTTAAAACCCTCCTTTAAAAACAACACGGATAAATTATTATTAATTAACGACGCTTATCCTTTAATTGAAACAGGCCTGGATGCTACGTACAACTTATATGGAGAGACTAAAAATGAAGCATTAATTGACCACGCTTTCTTTCTTACCGAAAAAAACAAAAGTGTACTCCTTCTGGATGCCTTGTTAACTAGCGAGGCTTTTACTTATGCCAACATTCCTAATCATATTATCGAAAAAGAGCACATTTTAAAATACCAAATCACGGCATTAGAAAAAGAACTCAACACCAATACTAATACTGATAAAAAAGATGAATTATTCGAATTGCAATTGGAGTACCGAGAACTTATCGAAGGTCTTGAAAAAGACCACATAAACTATTACAATTTAAAATACAATCAAGACGTCGTTACCGCAAATCAACTTCAGAAATCCTTAAAAACTAAGGAAGCCATAATTGCATTTTTCTACGGTAATTCTTTCATCTACCGCATTACCATTACCAATTCTACTAAAGAACTGAAACGCATTCGCAATACTAAAGCACTTCAAACGTCCCTTTTAAATTTTCAAAAACTTATAAGTTCGCCGACTTCCAATCGTAAAAACTTAGCTACAATTTCTAAAGAACTTTTTGCTATTCTAATGCCGAAAACATTTGAACTAGAAAAAATTAAAAACTTAGTAATTATTCCTGACGGTTTACTCAATTATATTCCTTTTGGAGCGCTAGAATCTTTAAACACAGAATATAATTATGCGATCCAAGAATATGAGATTAGCTACATTAATTCGGCTACATTATTAGAGCAATTAAAGGGCAAAAAGAAAAACAATGGAAAACTTTTAGCCTTTGCTCCTACATTCGCAGGTAAAATTAGCACTCTTTTACCGTTACCCAATACAGCAAAGGAAATCCGAAGCTTAGCAAATCATTTTAAAAGTGATTTGTATTTTGATACGCAAGCTAATTTGAAGGCTTTTGATACTTTAAGTAGTAAATACAGTATTCTACATTTGGCTACTCACGCCGTTTTTAATAATTCTACCCCAGAGTACTCCTACTTGGCATTTAGCGCCAACATAAAAAATGAAAATCTGCTATATGTAAAAGACCTATATAATTTAAAACTTAATGCCGATTTGGTAACGTTAAGTGCTTGCGATACCGGGATGGGAGAATTAAAACGCGGGGAAGGCTTGCTCAGTTTAGCGCGCGGGTTTTACTTTAGTGGCGCCTCGAGTTTAGCGAGTACGCTTTGGAAAATTAACGACGCGTCTTCCTCACAATTAATGGATGCATTTTACTCTAACCTAGCTTCTGGGCAACCAAAAGATAAGAGTCTCCAAGCCGCTAAACTAGAATTTATTAATTCTAATAAAGAAACGGGGTTGTCTCACCCTTATTATTGGTCTGGATTTATTATTTCTGGAAATACAACCCCTTTACAAACAACAACAAATTATACAGTATATATAATAGGTATCGTCGCGCTTTTAATTATACTACTTTTAATTAAAAATCGGCGTAAATTAACTTAACTTATTTAATAACTTTTTAGCTTCTTCACGTTTGTAATTCTGTTGCCTTAAAACTAATTTGAGTTCCTTTTTGGCCCGTACGATATCATTTTGTTTTAAATAAATTAACGCTAGATACCAATGTGATTCCCCAATAAAAGAAGAAGCTTCGGTGGTATTTTTATTAAGTAATCCCTTTGCTTTTTCTAAGTCACCGAGTTCTAAATAGGTCTGCGCTTTATAAAATAAGATATATTCTTCAGGATTTTTAATAGTATTAAAATTAGTTAAAGCCATGTCAAAATCTTGAGCTTCGTATGCCACAAAAGCTTGACGTTCTATAGAATTTATAGTGTCGCTTCGGGTAATAGGAAACACAGTATTAGGATGTGTAACGTAATTAGTTGCGTATAATTCTACGGTATTTACACCAAAAAAAGCATCGTAGCCAAACCAGCTAGCCGACATAAATAAAAGTACTGCCGCCGCTATTTTCCAATTAAACCATTGTGTTTTCTCATCAGATTCTTTACGCGTCTTTATTTCGGTTTCTAAGGTTTTCAATTTGGTTTTAAGACGCTCGCTTTCGGTCTCTTTTATCGCAAGTTTTAAGTTTTTTTCAAATTCAAATTGTGCCTTAAATTCGGCATCTTCAGCTAATAAACTCTCAAATAATTGTTCTTGATTTGGTGTTAAGCTGTGAGAAAAATAACCGTTTAATAATTCTTCTTTTTTCATTACAAATTTAGTTAAGCTTTATGCGTTCTCTTAATGTTTTCATGCAACGCGATTTGGTGCTTTTTACTACATTTTCGGTATTATAATCGCCTTGGCTTAAAATCTCTTTTATGGTGTATCCACGGTAATAAAACAAAGTGAGTAGTTCTTGGCATTGTTTACCTAGCGTTTTAAAATGTTTTTTAAGCAAGCGCTGTTGCGTTGTTAATGCTTCTGTCTCCATTTCAATGGTTTCACTAATTTTAGACTCTTTTTGTAATAGACGCACATCAAAATCTACTATTTCCATTTTATTACTTCTTTTTATCCTATCAAAAATCATAAACTTTCCTATACTAATAATGTAGGTAGAAACGCTACTAGTTAACGCCTGCAATTTTCCACTCATTACATTAGTATAAAAGGCAATATAAGCGTCTTGATATACATCTATAATGTCGTCGTCTTCCAAATTATAGCGCCTAGCAAAATGAATAAATCTGGCCCGATTATTCTCGTAAATCTTTTTATAAATAATCTCCGATCCTTTTTGGAGGTCTTCAATTGTGATGTCTAAATCTACTGTACCCATTAATGTAAATGCTTCGAAAAGGTTAACACTACTTTAATCTAAAATACAACATTTTAAAAAAAACTCATATTTAATGTTAACCTTTTTATTTCCATACTATTAAATAGTAAACCAAAACCTTTTAATTATGAAACTATTTAAATTACTCCCCTTAATTATTCTTATGTGTGTTAGCACTTCTATAAACGCTCAGATTTTTAAAAAGCTAGGAAAAAAATTAGGCAAAGTTGTCGAGCGTACCATTGAAGGGAAAGCCGAAGAAAAAACAGCACGAGAAACAAGTAAAGCATTCGACTCTACATTTAATAATCCTTCAAAAACTTCGAAAACTAGCAGTCCTTTTAATATTATGGGTAAAGCTGAAGCTCCCGCTGGAAGCTACGCGTTTACCCATAAATATGTTATGAGGTTTAATGATGGTAAAAAGACTTTCGACATTACCTATTTCCTTTCCGAAAGCGGCAATTATATGGGCTCAAAATATAATTACGAAGAGAAAGGTATGGAGGATATGATTATGGTTATCGATGCTACAAGAAATACACTATTCACTTTTATGACTGTCGATGGCAAAAAAACGGTAATTAGTATGGGTTTCGATATAAACGATGCTCCCGAACAGGTCGAAACAGAACAAGACATTTCATTTAAAAAAACAGGACGCACCAAAACTATTTTAAAGTTTTTATGTGAAGAATATACCGTAAAAAGCCAAGACTCCCAAGGTTCTATTTGGATTACAAAAGAAACTGAAGTGCGTTTTTTAAACCTGAA
Source organism: Bizionia gelidisalsuginis (assembly GCF_008086185.1). Taxonomy (NCBI): domain Bacteria; kingdom Pseudomonadati; phylum Bacteroidota; class Flavobacteriia; order Flavobacteriales; family Flavobacteriaceae; genus Bizionia; species Bizionia gelidisalsuginis. The sequence continues at coordinate 9,139 of NZ_VSKN01000030.1, read as the reverse complement.
GCAACAAATGAAAGGCACTAAAAAATTCAATCAAAAATGGTTAAGTCTTGGTGACGGTTTAGTTATGGAAATGGATATGGTAGATACTTCGCGCCGTAAACCTAAACCAATGAAAATGGTATGTACTGCTTTAGAAACAATCAATTATACTTTAGACACTTCAGAATATGGGTCTTTGTACAAAAATTAAAAAAAAAGAAGTTCTCTTGTTAACCTTTTGTAAAAAGTCCAATTAAATAAGTAAATAAACTATTAATCTTAAACATTAAAATTATGAAACATTTAGTATTAAAAACGAAGTATGTAGTATTAGCTTTATTAATTAGTTTTAGCTTCTCCTGTTCTGTAGAAGACGGCGCAGATGGCGTTGTTGGTGCACAAGGCGAACAGGGTATTTCGGGAACTGATGGAATAAATGGCAATGCCAATGTACAAGTATTAACTATAGATATGTCTACGGAATCAGGTTCGTTCGACGATAAATCTGTGCCAGAATTAACCCAAGATGTCATAAATAATGACGTCATACTAGGCTATATTAAAAGAGGCGAGATGTGGTTTCCTTTACCTGCTGTTGCCGATATTATTCCTTTTAGTGTTTCGATAACCATTACTGTAGGCAACTATAGTTTAGATTATGTAGATGGCGTTACCGGAAGCTCATATAGTATTAATGCTGGTGATATTGATTTGCTTAAAATTGTAATTATAGAAGCATCCAATAGTTCCAAAAACAGTAATAATAATAATCATCTAAACGCTTATGAAGAGTTATTAAACGCTGGCGTAGATGTAACTGATTTTAGAGCCGTTTGCGACTATTACGATATTGCATACTAAGCCTCCAATTATTCTTAAACTCCGTAACACGCATAGAGCACGAATTAGTAAATCGAAATTAATAAGGTGGTAAAACCCTTTCCTACAATCAAGGTGCTATTAATCAATTTGGTTTTATGCTACTTTTAATTTCAAACCTCTAAATCGTATTGCGGAGTTCTTTTTTCTTCAAAAACTTTCCTTCACAATTACATTATATTTACTCACAATCCATAACTGTAGTCATTTCTCCGCTAAAAAATCATTCAAAAATTAGAGTTCCAATATAAAAAGAAACACGCGAGTTATCATTTTTTGTTATTTTAATTCTACTATAATTAGTACTATTGCATAGGCAAAACTCAATTCTGATTTAATTCAAATTTACAAGATGATAAAACGTACAAATGCGACTATTTCGAAGTTTATAATTCATAAAGTCGGTAACAAACACAACGATACAAAAAATGCTTTTTCTGAGAAAGAAGTGCATTTCGACGAAGCGAGTTACGAACTTATGCTTCCGTTTTTGTTGCGTCCTTTCGGATCTGTTGTGCAAAGTTTCCGTTTTAATCATCACGCAAATGTAGAATTGAATGAAATAAACGCCTACGCAAAATCCATTTTAGGAGATGAAGAAGCCTTTGTAGAGTCTTCAAAAAATATTGTAAAACATTTATACGAGCAATCTAATTCGGCGCAAATAAAAACCGGAGATGTTTTAGTCGCTATTTTTGAAGGCATAGAATATAAGGAGATGGTAACAAATGCTATCGGTATTTTTAAAATTGAGAGTAAAGTCAATTTTTTTCAAACCTTTTTAGAAAATAATAGTTACGATGTGCTGGTACAAAAAGGAATTAGCTCTAAAAAAGTAGATAAAGGCTGTTTAATTTTAAACCAAAAAGACACCGAAGGCCATATTATTTTAAGTGTAGACAATAACAGTTACGACGCGCAATATTGGATCGATAATTTCTTAAATATTAAGTATGCCGACGATATGAATAACCATACGCATAACTATTTAGAATTATGCAAAGAGTTTTCTACCGAAGTCTTAAAAACAAGTTACGGCGAACAAGAGCGCAATATCTTTTTAGCGAAAACGATAGATTATTTTAAAGAAAATGAAACGATAAATGTCGAGCGTTTTAAAGAAGAGGTTTTTACTGATGAAAAACACATTCGAGAATTTGAAGATTTTAAAAAAGATTATGAAACAGATTTAAGTTTAGTATTACGTAATCAATTCGATTTGGCTGAAGCTGTAGTTACAAAAGAAAAGAAAAAGATTAAAACCGATATAAAACTAGATACTCACATACAAATTAAATTAGATATTGATGCGCCTGATGCGGCGAGTGAACATTTAGAACGTGGTTATGACGAGGACAAAAAAATGCATTATTATAAGGTGTTTTTTAACAATGAAGCTTAATTAATTAAAACAAGATAATGAGCGTTTCTAATTTAACGATTCACGACGAAACAACAATTGACTTTGATACCATTCATTTTAGTCCAGAGAATAAAAATTCTTTAACGCGTTTACTTAAAGAATTTAAGCATATTGATGCGTTAAGCAAGTACGATTTAGCGGCAGATAACAAAATTTTATTGTACGGCCACACCGGTTGCGGAAAAACAACAACAGCAAAAGCCATTGCTAAACACATTAACAAAAAAATCTATATTTTAGATTTAAGTACGATTGTATCAGCAAGATTAGGTGAGACGCCGAAAAATGTAGCCACTGTGTTTAAAAAAGCGGCGCAAGAAAAAGCGGTGTTATTTATTGACGAATTTGATTATTTAGGCACATCGCGAAGCCTTAACCAAAAAGACTCTGCCGAAATGCAGCGTCTGGTAAATAGCATTATTCAGCTTATTGATTATTACCCAAAAGACGCGCTTTTAATTGCAGCCACTAATTATAGTAATGCTATCGATTCGGCATTGTTACGTCGTTTTCAGCTTAAACTAAAATTCGAACTCCCTACCAAAAAAGAGCTAAACACTTATTACGATAGTTTATTGGAACACTTCCCAAAAGAATACCATCAGTTTTCTAGAGCCTACAACATTTCTTATGCTGAAGCAAAAGACCGATTACATCAGGCTATAAAAGCACAAATTATTAATGAAGAAGAGCAGAAACTACTATAATCCACGCTTTATAGATCATAAAAAAAACAATCTCGTAAAAATAAAGCCGCTTTTTTTAATTTGTATACCATAGTAAATTACACCTTTGCTGTCGTAAACTCAGCTTCAAAAAGCATTGCAAAGTGTTTTATTAATTTTTCTTTGACTTCGTCTTCGTTAACGGTTAGTTTTCCTAATTCTACATTAAGAGAAGTCACGGCTTTTCCGCGAATGCCACAAGGAATAATATTATCGAAATAGCCCAAATTAGCATTTACGTTTAAGGCAAAACCGTGCATTGTTACCCAGCGACTCGCACGTACACCCATTGCGCAAATTTTTCTAGCAAACGGCGTCCCAACATCTAGCCACACGCCAGTTTCTCCAGGGCTACGTTCGGCTTTTAATCCGTACTCGTCGAGAGTAAGAATTATCATTTCTTCTAAAAAGCGTAAATATTTATGTATGTCGGTAAAGAAATTATCCAAATCCAAAATAGGGTAACCAACAATTTGTCCGGGTCCATGATACGTAATATCACCACCACGATTAATTTTATAAAACGTAGCACCTTTTTCTTTTAGCTGATCTTCATTAAGCAATAAGTTGGACACATCTCCACTTTTACCCAAGGTGTAAACATGCGGATGTTCAACAAAAAGAAAATAGTTATTGGTTTCCAAACTTGCATCTTCTCTTCTGTTTCTAATTTTAATATCTAAAATCCCTTTAAATAATTCCTCTTGGTAATTCCAAGTATCTTTAAAATCTTTAGACCCTAAATCCTGTAGTTCGATGTGCTTATTCATAGACTACAAAATTACAAATTAATTACTGAAGCTCTTAATGTTACTAAGTGAAAGTAGTTTAAAAAAAGGTAGAGAATACTATTATGATAAGTTAAGCTAGAATTACTAATTGAAAGACGTCGTAATTTTTTTAAAAGTTTAGTAAAAACTGCCCTTATTATAAAGACCTACCTATTTGGGTTATTTAAAATCACTAAAGCGGCAACAATGCCAGGCACCCAGCCACAGAGCCATAATAAAAACACAATTAATATAGAACCACAGCCTTTATCTAAAACGGCTAACGGCGGACAAATTATTGACAATAATACTCTCCAAAACCCCATAACTTTGATTTATTTTTTTGATTTGATTTGATTTGATTGACGATAGAAAAATTTACATATCCTATAACACTACATAAGACGGTTATTAAATCTTTTTGTTACACTTAACGTTAGCGCTTACTCTTTCGATTTTAATTTTATTATTAACTATTCATTATGAGGTCTTAGTTAAGCAGTTATGGAAGCGCTCTCTTTTTTTATCGGGAAGCAACTTGTGTACGCGTAACTAGAATGGTATCCAAAAAATAATTTTAATTGCAGTGTAATAATCTTATCTTTGCAGGCTTAATTACACACAAATTTAACTATGTCACAATTATCTGAGCAAGAGCTCGTACGAAGAGAAAAACTTGCCAAATTACGCGAGTTAGGAATCAACCCTTATCCAGCCGATTTATTTCCTGTTTCTGAGACTTCAAAGCAAGTCAAACAGGATTTTGAAAACGGTAAAAAGGTGGTTATTGCAGGACGTTTAATGTCTCGTCGTATTCAAGGTAATGCAAGTTTTGCCGAACTTCAAGATAGCGAAGGCAGAATTCAAGTATACTTTAATCGTGACAAAATTTGTGCTGGAGATGATAAAAGTCAATACAACGATGTTTATAAAAAATTACTAGATATTGGTGATTTTATTGGTATTGAAGGTGAGCTTTTCACAACGAAAGTAGGTGAAAAAACAGTGATGGTAAAAGAATTTAAATTGCTTAGTAAAGCATTAAAACCATTACCATTACCAAAAATTGATTCGGATGGGAATGCACACGATGCCTTTATTGACCCTGAATTGCGTTACCGCCGTCGCTATGCCGATTTAGTGGTAAACCCTCACGTTAAAGAAGTATTTATTAAACGTACAAGGTTGTTTAATGCTATGCGTAACTTTTTTAACGAATCTGGATATTTCGAGGTAGAAACTCCTGTTTTACAACCTATTCCAGGTGGTGCTGCAGCGAGACCATTTATTACACACCATAATAGTTTAGATATTCCGTTATATATGCGTATCGCTAACGAATTATACCTAAAACGTTTAATTGTTGGTGGTTTTGATGGTGTCTACGAGTTTTCTAAAAACTTTAGAAACGAAGGAATGGATAAAACCCATAATCCGGAGTTTACAGCGATGGAAATCTATGTGGCTTATAAGGACTACAATTGGATGATGGATTTTTGCGAAAAACTTCTAGAACATTGTGCAATTGCTGTTAACGGAACGAGTGAAGCGACTTTTGGCGAGCATAAAATTAGTTTTAAAGCGCCTTACGCACGTGTAACTATGGCCGATTCTATTAAGCATTTTACAGGTTTTGATATTACGAATAAATCCGAAGACGAGATCCGCGAAGCTGCAAAAAGTATGGGTATTGCAGTAGATGCTACTATGGGTAAAGGAAAATTAATTGATGAAATTTTCGGCGAAAAATGTGAAGGTAATTATATCCAACCTACCTTTATTACCGATTACCCGAAAGAAATGAGCCCACTATGTAAGGAACACAGAGACAATCCTGAATTAACCGAGCGTTTTGAATTAATGGTTTGTGGTAAAGAAATTGCCAATGCGTACTCTGAGCTTAATGACCCGATTGACCAACGTGAACGTTTTGAGCACCAATTAAAACTAGCGCAAAAAGGAGATGATGAAGCTACCGAATTTATTGACGAAGACTTTTTACGTGCTTTAGAATATGGTATGCCTCCAACCTCTGGAATGGGGATTGGAATGGACCGTTTAATTATGTATTTAACAAATAACCAATCTATTCAAGAGGTGCTTTTCTTTCCGCAAATGCGACCAGAGAAAAAAGCAATTCCGATGGGTGATGATGAAAAAGCAGTGTTCGCTATTTTAAAGAAACAATCGCCAGTAGATTTAAATATACTTAAAGCCGATTCTGGCTTGAGTAATAAAAAATGGGATAAAACAATTAAAGGATTAACGAAATTAGGTGTAGCAAAAGTCGAAAAAACAGACGATGGTTTGTTTGTCGAGCTAGTTTAAACCTCAATTTAGTTTAATATAAAACAGCGTTACTTTTAATAAAGTAACGCTGTTTCTGGTTAAACATAAACCGCACAAAAAAGCTTCAAGTAGACCTCGAAGCTTTCATAAAATTTGATACACACCCTGTTATAACACTTATAAGCCTAAAGTTTCAATCCCTTGTTCGAAAATTACATCTACAGGAATACCTGCTTCGCTTAAACGATCTAAATCACTTTGAAGTTCTTCTGGAATCTCTCCGTATTTACTTACAAAAGCCCCAACACCATCGTAATCGCCTTCTCCTTGGTAGGTTAAAATCACTTTCGATAATTCTTTCATTGCGACTTCCATTTTATCAAATTGTACGGCGTATGTTCCATCTTCATTTCTAGAAAATGCTCCCATTTCTTTAAAGAAATTAAAACGAATCATATTTGCTTTTCCGTGCGCACTAGACGCGCCAAAACGCACAGATCTAAAAATACCAGCCATAAACGTAACCATATTATCTTTTAAATCTTCTTTAAGCTCACCTTTAGCGTGCAGTTGTTGCACCATATATAATCCTAAAACATCTGCTTTACCTTCTTCCAGTGCACTTGCGTATTCCTTTAAAGAGGTACGAACTGTTCCTTTATTATTAATGGTGTTTTTAATACCTAAACCGTGTGCGACTTCATGGAACATTGTATTTGCAAAAAAAGCATTAAAAGTAACGTGCTTACGTTGGTCTTCGGTAATTAGCACATCGGTAATTGGTAATAATATTTTATCAAATTTTGCCTGCATTGCATTTTTTAATTGCAAGCGGCGTGTTCCTTTTTTAAGTTGTACCTCTTCATCATTTGGTAAGTTAATCGCGATCGTTTTACTTCCAGAATTACAGTCACCCGCATAAAACACAACATCGTAAGCATTTAAATCGCTATCGGTTCCTGGCTCTTCTTGTTTGTATTTATCGGCAACAGGTAATCCTTTTTGCAATTCTGGTAAAAAGCGACTGAACCTTGCCAAACGCTCGCTCCATTCTTGATCTTTAATTAAAACATAACCTTCGTGAGCCGCTTTATTCCCGAATAATTGATCTTCGTATGTTTCAATGGGCCCAATAACAATATCCAACGTATTATTTTTCATTTCCATCCAAGCAAAATCACTCGCTTGGTATTCGTCATTTAATACTGCCGCGGCCCGCAACTCTAAGTACTTTTTAAATCCGGCGTCGTCTGCTAATTCCGCTGCCTCTAATAATAAGCTTGAAACTTCTTTTACTTCAGCTTCAAATTTCTGGTGATAAGGAATCGTGAATAATTTCCCACTCTCGTCACGACGTACAAAATTGTATAAACCCGATTTATTTTCTAACGTTGCATTTTCAAATTCTTCCTTTGTCATATCTTGCGGATAGTAATTAGCGCCTTTGGGTTTTTCACCTACACCGTCAACAAACGGTTTATTATTTGCTAAGCGATCCCAAGGGCCATAATTAATAGACGCGTATTTTTTCGTGTCGTTATCTTCAATAGAATTTAATAAAGCATCACAATCACCATACGCTTCGTACCAGAAAAGAGCATTCATTTTATCGGCAGCCTTAATTAAAATAGGTAGCATTTTACGCTCGTTTTCGGTAAGACCACTCAAATCTGTGGTTAGTTTCACACTAACATATTTGTTTAAGTTAACTTGCATTTCTGTTTGTTCAGTTTCAATTTCTACCGTAGGTGTGGTTTTTTCAACCTCATTTTTACAAGACCATAAGGCTACAAGGCTTAAAACTAGAGTTAATCCTTTTTTCATAATACGTATTTTAGATTTACGTAAAGATAAAGTATTTAGAAGAGACGCTAAACTGTAAAAAAGAAGTTATATTTACGCATACTATTAAACCTTAAATTCGCTTAATAGTCTTAAAAACAACCAACAACACTATATTAACGATTCGCTTACGCGATAATAAACACTTAAAAACGATGAAAAAATTAGTATTAATTGCCATTGCATTGGTAACATTCCAGATGAATGCACAAAATGAAAAAGCTGAAAAATTTAACAATAGTAGCGTTGAAGAAATTGCAGAAATGCAAACAGCACGTTTAACGAAAGCATTAACTTTAAATGAAGCACAACAAAAAAGAATAAGTATTCTTTCGCTTCAAAATGCAAATTTAGAAAAAGAAATGATGGCTGCTCGCAATAATAAATCACTTTCTAAAGGCGAGCGTAAGAAAATTCAAAATAAACGTCACGCGCTTAAAAACGAAAGAGACAATCATATGAAATCAATTTTAACTGCTGAGCAATACACAAAATGGTCGTCCATTAAAGAAGAACAGAATAAAAGAGAAGACAAATTAAATAAAAGAAGAGCACAATAGCTATTAACTCTTAAAAAGGTGATGCATTTACTCACTTTAAGTCAACAATAATAAGACGCAGCATAATTAATCTGCGTCTTTTTTATTTGCGAATATTATGTAAATAGCTTTCCTTTGGATAATTAATGAATAATACTTGAAAAAATGAAAAAAATAATTACTTTTTGCTTCTTTGCTTTTGCGCTCGTTTTAGGAACTCAAAACGCAGTTGCTCAGAACAAACTTGAGATTAACAAAGTGGCTAACGAAAAGGCATACGAGTTAAGAAAAGAATTAAAATTTTCTGATGATGCATTGGAAGAAACCTATCAAGCTTATCGAGAAAAAGCGCTTAAAGAATATTCTTTAGCGAAGCACGACGGTGTTAACACTCCTGCGTATGCGAAAAATATGGCTACTGTTGAAGCAAAATTTTCGGCTACAATGGAAAGTGTATTAACAGAAGAACAATATAAAAGATTTACAATCATTAACGAGTCTAAGTAACCAGCGTTAGTAATATAATCTTAAAAAGTATATGTCTAGTCTGAATAATCGCTACAGATTAATAAAGGATTAAATTTAATATTTAAAGCTGAACAATGACTCCATTGTTCAGCTTTTTTGATTTATAAGTTTTCATTTCTATTTTACATTGTTTGTGTATTTGATTTGGAGTCAACATATGATTTG
>NZ_VSKN01000002.1:0-247985 GCF_008086185.1 Bizionia gelidisalsuginis | reverse complement strand
AATTACCATTGCCTGGGAAACTTCCCGATTCAAAAGCTTCAAATTCTTTACGCCACTTGTATAAAAGAGTAACCTTGATACCTAGTTCTCTTGCTAGTTCTGACAGGTTCTTTCTGTCCTTACTTAATTCTACAGCTTGTCGTTTAAAAGCTGGATCATATTTCTTTCGCTCTTGTGTCATAAGTTAAATGTAAGACTTTATGCTTAACTTGTACTGTCCGCTAAATTAGCACATCCAACCTCTTCTTCTATATCAGCATGTCTATTAGTAGAGATACATTTCGTAAAAAAACTAATAACTTTTATACAAGCGTCTACAGAGTTTCTATCCCCTTTGTTGAATGTAATCTGAGGAATAGAATTAATACTTTGAGGTAAGTGAAAATCAAATAACACGGCTCCATGAGCGCAAATATTTCTCATTTGTCTTACTGTATGAATTAAACGCATAAATTTATCTAAATCTCTAATTTGATAACAATTTGATATTCTAATTCTTATATCTTCATTTTTGATATTTGCATAAGCTGTTATCACTGCTCCTAAAGTTAAATATTCAAATGTCTTCCAAACGGGAGCAAAGTCATCATTAGGGTGTTTCTTGTGATGTTTTTTTATGGTTAGATTGTCTGTTTTAAATTTTACATTATAAATTTTATCAAAATCTTTTATAAATCGAGTGTTCATTACATTTCTATTCACAAACCACTTAGGGTCTTCTTTATACTTCATTGAAGTGTAATAAATCACTTTAGTCCTAAAATTCACTTCTATTCTGTTAATATATTTTAAAAGCAAATGTTTTAAATCGGAGTCTAGATAATATAAAGTAACAATATCAGATATTTTAATATTTTCCTTAAATTTATCCGTTTTTTTATCTATAAAAGGATGGCAATAATAACCAAGACGGTAATAACCAATGTCTAGTAATATTTCTTTCAATTTATCTTCACTATAACAATCAAGGCTCAAACCCCTCGATTCGAATTTTTTTATTTGTTCTGGAATTGGAATTGCAAATTTTCCCATGTCTTAACTATTCTCTACAATTGCAATTTCATCCTCAGTCAACCCATACAACTTATAAACCATGGCATCTATTTCTTTATCTGTTTGGTTTATTTGAGCTTGTAAGGCTTGTGCTTTTTGTTTGTTGTCTTCGAAGAGGTCTAACCACTCAAACTCGTCTTTTTTGGTTAGTGTTGACACTTCTTCTAAACCTTCTTTAATACGAAGTTTATTATTTGCTTTTATGGCCTTGTTTAGTTGTTTTATAAAGTCTCCAAATTCTAGCTCGTGCCAGTTTTGTAGTTTTTTTGATAACTTTTCTAAACTAAATTTATGTTTGAGATAATTTTGAAATTTGTTAGAAATATTCTGAAAATCTTCATTTATAGAAAGCATTTCATCAACCGCTAAATCTAAATCAGAATTATTTAATACAGGAACAGGTATTTTACCAAAATATTTCCAAATTAATTGACAACCATTTTGTATTTGGGTACAATATTTTGTAATTAAAAACCAACCCATTTTAGAATTCAAAACACCTAAAAGCGCTTTGTTATCTGTTGGTATTATCCACATAGAATCATTACAATACAATTCTTGTTCATCAAATATAAAACAAGGTTTTACTTGAAATTTTTGATACATTATTTTTGGCTTTTTATATAAAGACAAATAGGATTCCGATGGATTATTATCTAACTCAAGCCAATGATGTTGACCTGTGAATGGTTTTTCATCAGTCATTTTACTACCGTTACATTGTCCTCTTTTCTTTAGTTTTTGTTCATATTGAATAAGGTGATTATAAATAGCAGGATACTTATCTTCAATGAATTTATAACTCCCAAAACCAGCCAAAATAATACTATCAAGATTTTCGCTTACAGGTTTGCCATATCTTGTTAAATCTCTTCCTCTTAAAATTGAACCAATTATTTGTTGTGAATTGAAATCTTCATTAATTAATTCTTGTTTTTTTTGTTTGTCTATTAAAAAAGCTTCGGTTAAACCAAATTTTATTCCATAATTTGCTTCACCATTTACAAATTCTTCTAATGATTTATTTGTAGATAAACGAGTTAAAAGGTTCTTCTCTAATTTAGAAGAGATAATCCAAGTATCTTTGCTGAAATCTGTAATTTCAAAAACTTCATTACTACTATTTACAATAGTTTCAAAGTCAAATACGTTTGTTGATTTCAAAACTGAAACATTAATTTTTTTCTTTGGCTCATTATTTTTTGCAATAAAAATACAAGGATATGTTGTTGCTCCTTCAAAAATTTGAATGTCACCAAAGTCGATTAATTGCTGTAATTCCTTATTTAGAAAAAATGCTCTTAAATTTTCGCCATACCCCGCTTGAAGCCATTTGTTCGGCATAATATAAGAACAATAGCCTTTTTCTTTTGTTAAACTAAATGCTTTTTCAACAAACAGAATATATAAATCACCTCGTTTATTGTAGGTTTCATAACCTTGCTTTTGCAGAGCTATAGAAACTTCTTTCATTCTTTCTAAATTAACATAAGGCGGATTGCCAATAATCACATCAAAACCACCTTTTTCAAAAACCTTCGGGAATTGTTCTTCCCAATTAAAAGCTTTATCTCCTGCAACGGCTTTGCTATCTATTAAAGAGTTACCACATTTAATATTACTACTTAAATCGTTTAATTTACGTCTTGGTTGTGCGGTACGTAACCACAAGGATAGTTTTGCAATTTCTACAGATTCTTCGTTAAGGTCTACTCCGTAAATATTATTTTCTAAGATGGTGTTTTCTATATCTGGAAACTGTAAACCACCACCTAATACTTTGGTTTTAAGCTCATCTATGTAAGTGTGTTCTTTTATTAAAAAGTCTAAGGCTTGGTTTAAAAATGCCCCAGATCCACACGCAGGATCGCAAATGGTTAGTTGTAATAGCCAATCTCTATAATCGTCTAGAGTTGTTACTAGCTTGGTTATTGTAGCTTTGTTTCTGTTTTTTCTACCTTTAAAATATTCTTCTTCTTTAAAACCGAGTTCAATTTTCTTTTCGTCGCAAAGTTTACCTATTGTATTTTCTACAATGTATTTTGTAATGTATTTTGGGGTGTAGAATACGCCATCTTTTTTTCGTTTGGATGTTTGCTTATCAAAATCGCCACCTTCAATTTCGGCATTAACGCTTTCAATTTCGTTTAATGAGTTTTCAAAAATATGCCCAAGAATATTAACATCTACTTGGCTTTCAAAATCGTAAGCTGCTAATTTACTGGTGTGTTTGTATAATAAGGCGCTATCAATTTCTAAATTATCTAATGTTTTGTCTTCTTTAAACAAACCACCATTGTAGGCGTATATTTCGGCTCTACTAGTTGTGCCTTTTCTTCCTTGATCTAAGAAATTAAAGTATTGTTTAAAGAGTATGTAAAGCGGTCTTTCGTCTCCAAAATCGACATCGCGTTTCCATTTGTCTAATATTTGCTGTGTGCTGTTTGGCGGTAATAAACCACGATCTTCTGCAAAGAAAATAAAGAGGTAACGGTCTATTAGTTTTTGAGACTTTTTAAATAATGTTAGTTTAACATTTTTTTCTAGTTTAAGCTGTTCTGCTTTTTCGTCTTCGTTTTCTACTTCTGTTAACTGCGATTGGTTTGCACGCGATAACGCTTCGGTTTTAATTCTTTTTACATTACGCTTTACTAAATCTCTAAATAGCTCTCTTTTAAATAAGGAGTAATCTTTATAAAATTGCTTAGTAATCTGTTCTTCTACAACTACAGACGCTTCCTTTATTTTTAAGGGATTATTATTTAAAACATTGTCTTTTTGCAGGCATAAATAAAATATGGCGAAACGCTCTGGAGATAATTCGAAAAGGTTAAACTCTTCAAACTCGGTAGCATCGTTTATGTAAAAACGTAGTTTCTCGAAGTTTGAGGTTATTACATATACGCATCCTTTTTGATTGGCTTTATAATCGAATGCTTGTTTACGTATGCTCTCTAAATCTTTAGTGTTTGTTCCTTTTAATTCTATTACACCAATTGCAACATCGTTATTTAATATTGCGCCATCTGCTTTACGTGCGTTGTTTTGGTTTTTATATTCTGCTACAAGGTTAAAATCGGCTTTAGGTTTTAATGTGTAGTCTAATATGTTTACAAATAACTCTGTTAAAAATATTCCTTGATATTCTTCTTCTTTAGATCCACGGATATTTTCTTGAATGGTTGGGTTTAAGAAATACTTAGTATATTTTTTATAGGCTTTGGCAACAACATCTTGATCTTGTAAACTTAAATGTTGCTTTAATACTGAGGTTTGAAATAATGACATTAATAGCTATATGTTTATTTAATCTTTAAAAATAGTAATATATATTGAGTTGCCATTATGGTTTGCCGTAAATAACTATTTGCTTTCCGAGTTAGTTAACAGAAGGTAGAAGGTGTAGTTGCTTTAAACTAATTAAAGTTTGAGCTAACAGAGCTATGGTTCTAAAAAATAGGAGAGGTGTAGAGGTCAAACCTTTAAATGAATTGGGGGTTTATAATTCATTGCGAAAGCTCTAATTAAATCGGGAATTGTGGGCAAAACGTGGGCAAATAAAAAAACCAACATTTACAAAAGCTTTGTAAAGTGTTGGTTTTAGTAGTGACCTCGACTGGATTCAAACCAGTAACCTCTTGAGCCGTAATCAAGTGCGCTATTCAGTTGCGCCACGAGGCCATTTTGAAACAATAATGCCATAAATAGCTTGTTTCGGGTGCAAATGTATTACTTTTTTATAGAACTTTCAATAGAAAAGTAAGATTATTTTATTTAATCTAAAGCGTTCTTAGTGACGTAGACTTTCCATCCCATTATAACCATCTGTAATTTAGTAGCTTTGCTTAAATCTAGGCGCTTTTTAGTGTAGCTCGGCAATACGCTTTTATTAATTTTTGCAAGTAGTTTAAATAGTGTTTTCCTCATAGTTGCAATACGGTATTATGCGTTGGTGGTGTTAATTTAGTGATAAAATTATAGTATTAATTGTTCCCTTGCAATCATCTATTAGCTTTTAAATAGTGCAAAATGTCTTCTAAATTCATTTTTAGAGTGTGTTTTAAGCCATTTTCGATATAATTGTAACACAATCTAATCATTTATTTCTGTTTTACTATTGTTAGTTAATTGGTTTTTATCGCTCATCAGCTCTTGCAAAGACAAGAGCAATAAGCCGAAATTATAAATCTTTTCGGTTATATTTAAAAGATAGAGCGTTTCAATAAGGCCTTTTATTAATTAAAGTATAGAGAACAGTGCTTTTGCCGTACCTTTCTTTTATGGTGTTTTTAATAACTGACGACTTATCATTTCAAAAAAGTGTAAAAAAAGTGTTTTTCTAGTATTGCCAATAATTGAGTATATTACTAAACCGTTATAAGTCTATGGGTTACCCTATTTAAAGTAAAAGACATAGGCCTTTTAATTAACCTTGTAATACATTTAATTATGAAAAAAAATGCGATTCTATTTCTTTTACTGCTATGGTCACAATATGGAATAGCGCAACTCGTAATTAACGAATTAGACTGCGATAATACGGGTTTGGACGATAAGGAGTTTATAGAAATTAAGTCTATCAATCCGTCAAGTTTAGAGATTGTACCCAATTTTTCTTTAGACGGCTATATTATTGTGTTGTTTAATGGTTCGAATTCGGGAGGCGATTCTAGCTATTTCAGAATTGATTTAAACGGAAGTATCACCGATGATAACGGATTGCTTTTAATAGGAAGTGAGACGGTTACACCTCTTCCACAGTTAATTATTCCGCCTAACGTTATTCAAAATGGCGCCGATGCCGTGGCGATTTACCAAGCACAAATGGACGATTTTATAGAGGGTACGCTTGCAACCACAACTAATTTAATTGATGTTTTGGTTTACAGTACAAATGATGCAGACGACAATGGGCTTTTAGCGCTTTTAGGTGAAACGATCCAGGTAAGTGAAGGCGCTAGTAATAATACGAATTCTATTCAGTTAAATAACGATGGCATAAGCTATGCAATCGGTGTACCAACTCCTCGCGTGTTAAATGATAATTCAGGAAATGTGCATAACCCAATTACCATTTCTACAGCGCAAGAGCAGTATAACGAAGGCGATGGTATCACTATTGTTTTTACAACCGAAATGCCTATCGATGGCGATCTAACCTTTAGTATTTCTTTAGATAATGGCACTTTTGATGTTTCCGATTTTACAGGAAATACAACGGTAACTATGCTAAGTGGCCAAACGACAGTCAGTGTGCCACTGACGATTATAGAAGACACTTTAGATGAAGGTGATGAGGAACTTGTAGTGCGTTTTTTAGACCTTCAACTGCCATATATTGCCAATAATTATATGTTGCGGCGCGTTGTAGATAACGATTTTACTATTACTAATTATGGTAGTCCAACGGCCAGCCCATATCCAAACCCAGCACCAAATCCTTTAATTGTGCAAAGCACACAACCTGATGGGTATTATGATAGTGCAAACGGTTTCTCGGGCGTAGATTTACGTCAGGCGTTACAAAATATAGTTGCAGACCAATCAACGGTGCGGGCTCAAACGTATACAGATGTTATCGAAATATTAAAAGAAGCCGACGTGAATCCAGCAAATAGTAATGAGGTCTGGTTGGTTTACAGAGAGCAAGGAAGACCAAAATTAGATTATCAAGTGCTGGGTAGTAGTACTGGTAAATGGAATAGAGAACATACGTTTCCGCGATCTTTAGGCGGTTTCGGAAGTATCGATTTGGATGAGATTGCCGATGGTAAAGATGTATATTGGATTACTAATGCAGATTCATTGCGTCACGCTAATTCCGATGCACATGCTTTACGTGCTGCCGATGGTCCGGAAAATAGTAGTCGAGGGAATCAGCATTACGGACAATACAATGGCCCTTCAGGGAATTTAAGTAGTTTTAAAGGCGATGTGGCGCGGAGCGTTTTGTTTTTAGCGCTGCGTTATAATGGCCTAGAGGTGGTTAACGGCTATCCTTCGGTAACAGGGCAAATGGGGGATTTAGCAACACTTTTAGACTGGCACAGAAATGATCCGCCAGACGATTTTGAAATGAATAGAAATAACGTCGTTTACACGTGGCAAATCAACCGAAATCCATTTATAGATCATCCAGATTTAGTCGAATATATTTGGGGAGATAATAGCGGAGATGTTTGGAACGCAACGTTAACTGTAGATAGTTTTACTTCTATAAGTGTAAAAATGTATCCAAATCCTGCAACCAATGGAGTCTATATTGCTGGAATTAAAAACAAGTATATGCTGTCTGTTTTTACAGCTCAAGGCCGAAAAATAGCGTCCAAAAACTATTCTGGCAATACCTATTTAGAGCTCAATTTACCTGCGGGTATGTATGTAATAAAAATAGATGCTGAAACTAATTCGGTAATAAAGAAGCTTATAGTGAAATAGTTATTTAAGAAAGCAATGTAAAAGCCCAAACCTTTTAAATGTTTGGGCTTTCTTTAGTTGGTTAAAAGTATGGCTTTAGACTATTATCTTATTTTGTTTTAACTATAATAGCGCCGTTTTTTCCTTTTTTACCATAAAGAGATAATGCTTTTTCTTTTTTTAGTACGTTTACGCTTTCAATAGAATTAGGGTTTATCGCGTCTAGTTGCTCTTGACTACTTTCTTTGTCATTAATAAAAATTAAGAGTGGCGCTTTAATGTCTTTCGGAGTGATTTCTGTTTTCGATGACGTTATAAATACGCTTGCATTTTTTTTGTTCGCATACGTTTTGGTGGTGATAATGACAACGCCATTTATACCTTTATCGCCATATTTCGTAAGTGCTTGTTTTCCTTTTAAAATATTAATTGAATCAATTAGTTCTGCGTTTAGGTGGTCTGCCTTTTCCTTAGTCTCTTCTTTGTCATCTATTATATATAAAGGTGTTTCTCCTGTTTCAGTAATTTTCACTTTGCTCTTTTTACTGAGGTGTTTTGCGGTGTTTATTTTAAAGGTATAGTTTGTGTTTTCTTCTTTCTTTGAGTCTAATTTTAAATCATCGCCTTTGTTTTCCAAATAATAGGTGATGATTTCCTTTTTTTCTTTCTTTTCAGTACTGCTTGTTTCTTGTTTCTCGTTGTTAGGACTAAACTTTGTTACAGTCACCTTTTCTGTTATAATTAACTCTTCAATTCCCCCAGGCAATAAACTAGCGAATTTTATTCCTTTGCCGTCATTGCTTAATGCTAATTTGAACGATTTGATAGGCTCTTTTGAAGCATCATCACTCATATTCAGATGGTCTATAAGTGTCTTGTTTGAAGGACTTCTGCTAGCTAAAATTAAATGTGTTATTTCATTATTAGTATTCCTTTTTACGGTTTTGAATTTTAATATTCTTTCTGTTGGTTTAAAGTAATCCTCGATGATAGAGAGTTCATCATCCGAAGTGTTGGGAGTGACTAAAAATTCCTTTTGATCGCTTAATAGTTTTGTAGTCTGATCTGTTTTTGAAAGCACATAAACGTCTTCAGTATTAAAACTCATTAAAAAAAGAGCTAAAAAAGGTAAAACAATGGCGAACTTAAAAGCGCTAACTGGATTTGATTTTGATTTTTGTAACATAATGATTCGTTTTTTGATTGATGAATTATAAAAAGTATTAACCACCGTTAATTGCGGATTAGACAAAAAGGTTTTTAATAGTAAGTTTTGATAACTGGAAGTATTTTCGATTTGAGAAGCCGTTATATCGTCGGCAATAAATTCTAAATTTTGATGCAAAAGTTTTTTGTAAACCCAAACCATAGGATTAAACCAAAAGAAGATAGAAATAAGTTTAACAAATAAAACATCTATAGAATGACAGTGTTTCGCATGAATTTTTTCGTGTAGTAAAATGGAAGTGAGCTCTTGGTTTTTAAAGTGATTTGGATTGTAAACAATATATTTAAAGAATGAAAAAGCAGTATAGTTATTATCTGTTTTAATGAAAGTGAATCTCTCTTCTTTTAGTGTATTATGCGTTTTAATAATTTTGAATACCGAAACTAATTCAATTAAAAATTGAATTAAAAAGAAAAGCACTCCCGCACTGTAGCTCCATTTTAAAATGGTAAAAAAACTAAAGGCCTTAGAAACGGATTCAGTCTCTTGTGACAAGGTGTTAAATGCTGCAAAATCAATACCATTACTATTAGCAATCATTTCAACATCAATGGGGATAATTATAAAAGGCGTGGTTAACGATAAAACTAATCCAAAGAATAAAAAGAAACGATTGGCTTGATAGAAAGTGTCATTCTGTAAAAATAGCTTGTAACACAGAATGAAAATAATTAGTAGAACGTTTGCTTTAACGATGTAGTCCATAATTATTTTTTATTTTCAATTAAATCAATAATTTCCTTAAGCTCGTTTACACTAATTTTTTCTTCTTTAGCAAAAAAGGATACCATATTTTTATACGAGCTGTTAAAGTAATTTTCTATGGCGGTTGTCATAAAACGTTTTTTATACGCTTCTTTCGAAATAATAGGGTAGTATTGGTGGGTTTTTCCATAGGCGTTATAAGCAACATATTCTTTTTCTTCTAGATTTCTAATAATAGTAGAAAGTGTGTTATAATGTGGTTTTTCGTCTTTTATTTCTGCTAGAACTTCTTTTACAAATGCTTTTTCTAAGGCCCATAATATGTGCATTATTTCTTCCTCTTTATTAGTTAGTTTTTGCATAGTTTTTTGGTTTATAGTTACAAACATATAACTATAATTCTAGTTACACAACTATTTTTATAGTTATATAACTGGTTTAGTCGTTTTTATTAATTGTCGTTAATAAAATAATCAGGTCTAAATAGTCCTTATTAAATCTTATAGTATCTTCGCTGAAAAAATAGAACAATGAGCATATTTTGGGTGATTTCAGGACTAATACTACTTGTAATTGGGGGTGACTTCTTAGTAAAAGCATCAGTAGGCCTGTCTCTCAAGTTTAGTATTTCTAAATTGGTTATTGGTATGACGGTGGTGTCCTTTGCAACCTCTGCACCAGAATTATTAGTAAGTTTAAACGCGGCGTTATCAGGGTCACCAGCCATTGCTATTAATAATGTGGTGGGGTCTAATATTGCTAATATAGGATTAGTGCTCGGTATTACTGCAGTGATTGGGGCAATGACGGTAGATAGAACATTTTACAGACTAACCTGGCCTGCAATGATGATTTTTTCTGTCGTTTTATATTACTTTATGTACAACGATAACTTGTTATCTCGAATGGAAGGGGTGATTTTATTGGTAGGTTTAATGGTGTTTTTAGTTGTGCTTGTTCGCGATTCTAGAAAAGTAAATAAAGCTTCAAAAACTGAAATTCCTGAGGAGGTAGACGAGGCTTTGGCAATGGTTAGTAATAGAAAGGTTTTTGCCTGGTTAATTTTAGGGGCCTTAGCCCTCTATTTTGGTTCTGTTTGGTTAGTCGATGGGGCAAAAGAATTAGCAGCTGCCATAGGTGTTAGCGATGCCGTTATAGCGGTAACAGTTATCGCAATTGGTACTAGCGTGCCGGAGTTGGCAGCTTCTGTAATTGCAGCTGCGAAACAAGAGAAAGCAATCTCTTTAGGAAATTTAATTGGCTCTAATATCTTTAATATTGGCTCCGTTTTAGGAGTTACAGCAATTATAAAAGAAATTCCAATTACGGATGCCAAAATACTTAATAGCGATATCTTTTGGATGATTGGCTTCTCTGCTATTTTAATCCTTTTAATTGCGATTCCGAAGCGCTTAGAAATTAGTCGCTATAAAGGATTGTTTCTGGTCGTAGCGTATATCGCATTTATCTATCTTGCTTTTGTATAAAAATTAATAGTATTATAGTAACAAAAAAGGCTTTCAATGGTATGTTGAAAGCCTTTTTTGCGGAATTATCAATCTGTAAATTATGTAATGTTCGCAGAAGTTACTGTTTTTATAATGCGTCCTGCAATTTTATAAGGATCACCATTAGAAGCGGGCCTTCTATCTTCAAGCCATCCTTTCCAGCCATTTTGAACCGTAATAATTGGAATTCGTATTGAAGCGCCACGATCTGAAATGCCATAACTAAAATCGTCAATAGAAGCCGTTTCGTGTTTTCCTGTTAAACGTTGTTCGTTAAACTCACCATAGACAGCAATATGTTCTTTTACAACGGGCCTAAATGCTTCACATATTTTTTCGTAAGTCTCTCTGCTTCCACAAGTACGCAGTGTGTGGTTAGAGAAATTAGCGTGCATTCCAGAGCCATTCCAATCGGTGTCACCAAGTGGTTTTGGGTGGTACTCTATATAGTAACCATATTTTTCGGTTAAACGATCTAGTAAATAGCGCGCTATCCAAATTTCATCTCCAGCTTTTTTTGCACCTTTAGCAAATAATTGAAATTCCCATTGTCCAGAAGCCACCTCTTGATTAATACCTTCAAAGTTCAAACCCGCAGCAATACATAAATCAGCGTGTTCTTCAACGACATTTCTACCGTGCGTATTTCTGCCACCTACCGAGCAGTAATACATACCTTGAGGTGCAGGGTAGCCTCCAATTGGAAAACCAAGTGGTAACAGCGTTTTTCTGTCCATTATAAAGTATTCTTGTTCAAAACCAAACCAGAAATCGTTTTCGTTGTCATCTATTAGTGCTCTACCATTAGAAATATGAGGGGTGCCGTCAGGATTTAAAACTTCTGTCATTACTAAATAACCCTCTTTTCGTGCGGGGTCTGGGTAAATAGCAATCGGCTTTAATAAGCAGTCAGACGCGGTGCCTTCAGCTTGCCGGGTAGAGCTGCCATCAAAAGACCATAAGGGGCAGTCTTCTAATTTTCCACTAAAGTTATCTTCTACTTTAGTTTTGCTTCTCATATTCTGAGTAGGCTCGTAACCATCGAGCCAGATGTATTCTAATTTAGATTTACTCATCATTTATAGTATTATCATTTAAGGCTGCAAATATATGCGATTTTGGTTTTAACTATGAAAAAACACAATTAAAAGTTCGTTTTTCTGATTAAATAGGGTTTTACCCCTAAATTTTATAGGGGTGAAAATAAAAACTGTCAGATAAAATCATTTTTTTTATATATTTGTAAAAAAATAAATAGAATCTATGTCTACATTACGCTTTTTTGCAATTAAAGAAACTTTAAATCGAAAACCGGTTGAAATTATAGAAGGAAAACGGCGCTCTGAGTTATTTGGAGAAAACGTATTTAATAAAGAAACGATGCGCCAATCACTGACAAAAGATGCGTTTGACAGTGTAAATAGTGCTATTGAGAAAGGGACGAAAATAGATAGAAATATAGCCAATCAAATAGCGCAATCTATGAAAGATTGGGCTTTATCAAAAGGGGTTACGCATTACTCACACTGGTTTCAGCCTTTAACAGGTACGACTGCAGAAAAGCACGACGCCTTTTTTGAAACTATTGATGATGGTGGTGCAATCGAGAAATTAGGAGGTAGTCAGCTAGTGCAGCAAGAGCCAGACGCATCTAGTTTTCCAAATGGGGGGATTAGAAACACTTTTGAAGCTAGAGGTTACAGTGCCTGGGATCCCACATCTCCAGCATTTATTTTTGGCACTACTATGTATGTACCCACCGTTTTTGTGTCTTATACAGGGGAAGCTTTAGATAATAAAACACCGTTATTGCGTGCATTGGCTGCTATTGACAATGCTTCGGTGGCCGTGTGTAAATATTTTGATAAAAATGTTAAAAAGGTAAATGCGTCTCTAGGCTGGGAGCAGGAATATTTTTTAATAGATAGTGCTTTAGTGTCATCGAGACCAGATATTTTATTAACCGGAAGAACCGTATTAGGGCATTCTTCGGCCAAAGGTCAGCAATTAGACGATCATTATTTTGGAACCATTCCATCACGTGCAAACGCTTATATGCGAGACTTGGAGATAGAATGTATGTTATTGGGGATTCCTTTAAAGACACGACACAATGAAGTTGCGCCAAATCAGTTTGAATTAGCACCTATATATGAAGAAGCAAATTTAGCAGTCGATCATAATTCATTATTAATGGATGTTATGAACAAAGTTGCAGAGCGTCATAACTTTAAAGTGCTCTTCCACGAGAAGCCATTTAAAGGCGTAAACGGATCTGGAAAACACAACAATTGGAGTTTAAGTACAAACACAGGAGTTAATTTATTAAGTCCCGGTAAAACGCCAATGAGTAATCTTCAGTTTTTAACCTTTTTTATAAATACAATAAAAGCAGTACACGATAACGAAGAATTAGTAAGAGCAACAATTGCTTCGGCGAGTAACGATCATCGTTTGGGAGCGAATGAAGCACCGCCAGCAATAATATCGATATTTATAGGAGAGCAATTAACCAGCGTTTTAAAGGAATTAGAAAATGTTACCAATGGTAAATTATCTCCAAAAGAAAAAACAGATCTTAAATTAAACGTGGTTGGTAAAATACCAGAGATTCTATTAGATAACACAGATAGAAACCGTACCTCTCCATTTGCATTTACAGGTAATAAGTTTGAATTTAGAGCCGTAGGGTCTTTAGCAAATTGTGCTAACCCAATGACTGTAATTAATTCTATAGTAGCAAAACAATTAGTGGATTTTAAAAGTGAAGTGGATGCGCTAATCTCTAAAAAAGAATTGAAGAAAGATGAAGCAATCTTTAATATATTACGAGAGTATATTAAAAAATCATCTAATATTCTTTTTGAAGGTAATGGTTATGGTGAAGCTTGGGAAAAAGAAGCGGCTAGAAGAGGGTTAAGTAATAATAAAACAACACCGGAAGCCTTAAAAGCTAAAATATCTGAGAAAACCATCGCGTTGTACAAGAGTGTTGGGGTTATGAATTGTGTTGAGGTACAATCGCGTTACGATATAGAGATGGAAGACTATATTTTACGTGTTCAAATTGAAGGACGTGTTCTAGGCGATTTAGCTAGAAATCATGTTGTACCAACCGCTATTAAGTATCAAAATACGTTAATTAGTAATGTGCAAGGTTTAAAAGCGATATATGAAGCCGATTTTAAAAGGGTGGCACACGCGCAATTAGAATTGATTGAAGATATTTCGGAGCACGTAGACGTTATTAATACAACAGTTACCAAAATGATTAATAAACGTAAAGACGCCAATACTATTGAAGATTTAGAAACAAAGGCTACCGTATACTGTAATGAGGTGAAACCAATGTTAGATGAAATTAGGTATCATTGTGATAAATTAGAATTGTTGGTGGACGACGAACTTTGGCCATTAACTAAATATAGAGAATTACTCTTTACTACGTAGATATACGTATAAAGACAGTGTATATAGGGCTTCGAGAAATCGAAGCCTTTTTTGTGTCACAACAAATTAGTAGCTTTCTTCTTACACAAAAATGCGCTTTAACGATTTTTGGACTCTAGTAGTCGAATAAAGTGTTAAAAAGCTTGGTTTTTACGTTAGTTAATATGTTTCATTGAAAATAAAACATATCTTTACAATGCTATTAATCAATATATTTAATTATGAAAAAAGTAATTCTTTGTGCTTCGGCACTATTATTTACGGGCGCTATGATGGCCCAGAATCCATCTACCATGTTAGATAACAAGGATGGAAGTGCGATTAGTCCGACTATCGCAACACCTTTATCACAAGCACCTTCATCAGCGAATGCTGGGGAATCTTACCAAAATGGTAATGACAACAAAGTATGGGTTCGTCAAGCTGGGACTAAACAATCTGTATATACTGAACAAGATAATGGATTAGGTACAGGTAACAACGCTGCACGTATTTGGCAAACAGGAGCTGTTCAAGCTACTAGTGGTGTCAAAAATGCTGCTATGGTTAAACAGCTAGGTACAAATAACCAATCGACGACTCAGCAAGAAGGTGATAAAAACCACGCTGTGACTCAACAAGGTTTAAAAGAAGGTACTTTAGGTGTGTCTGAAAACAACAGAGCTAAAATACGTCAAGGTACTGGACAACAAGCGGAGAAAAATTACGCTTCGATTGAGCAAGATGGGGCTAACAACAAGGCGTTAACTCTACAGACTTACGATAACAGTGAGGCTAGAACTGTTCAAGAAGGAGATAACAACAAAGCTAACATTAACCAAAATGCAGGGCCTAATAACTCTAGTGGTCATTCAGCTTTAGTAGAGCAGTATGGAGACTTTAACGAGAGTCATGTAACACAAAGTGGTGCCGGTGCTAGTAATAGATCTGCTTCAACTCAGACTGGTAACGGTAATGAGTCTCATCAAACGCAAGTGAATACTGCAAGTGGTGGTGGCGCGAATGCTAACGAGGCTTTTATTAATCAGGGTACAGTTGGTAATGACGGTGCGATTGCTCAAGATGCGACAGCTCTTTACGGAGATGTATCTGCTCTTGATGCTGTTGTTGGAGTTGGAACTTTTAACGGTCCAGGTTCTTACAATGCATTAGCTATTCAAAATCAAAATGGTGAATCTAATCAATCATCAATTTTCCAATTCGGTGCAGATGCTCCAACAGACGGTAATTATGCAGAGCAAGATGTTGACGGTGACAATAACGATGCTTTAATTGTTCAAAACAATTGGGGTACTTCAGCAGGTGGTAATAACTATGCGAAACAACGTCAAGATGGTGACAAGAACGAGGCTGGATTAGT
This sequence comes from Bizionia gelidisalsuginis, assembly GCF_008086185.1. Lineage (NCBI taxonomy): Bacteria > Pseudomonadati > Bacteroidota > Flavobacteriia > Flavobacteriales > Flavobacteriaceae > Bizionia > Bizionia gelidisalsuginis. The sequence continues at coordinate 232,264 of NZ_VSKN01000002.1, read as the reverse complement.
TCAATTAGGTAATGACAACAAAGCTAGACAAGAACAACATGGTGATAAAAACTATGCAATGGCGACACAAAGAGGAACTGCTAATTTATTAAATACATGGCAAATGGGTGATAAGAACGCTGTAACAAGTGCTCAAAGAGGTCACGATAACCAAATCTTAATTGTTCAAAGAGATGGACAAAGCTATGTAGCTGAGCAGAACTTAAATGATGCTTGGTCTAACGGTAACAACGTAATTGATGTATTGCAATTAGGTCCTAACGGTAACTTTGCAACAGATGGTATAGATTGTGGTTTTGAGACAGAATTAGACCCTAGCTGTCCAGTTCCAGTGCCAACATTTAATATTGATGCACCATGTGATGGATGTTAATATCTAATTTCAGTTTTTTATTAATAATAAAAAGTTGAAATATTAAAATAATCTAATATTAAAAGAGGGTGCACTATATAGCAGGTTGCCCTCTTTTTTTTTAAAATAAATAACAATGAAAACAACAATAAATTTAAAAGTAGTTTTTGCTTCTGTTTTATTCATGACTGTTTTTCAAATAAGTTTTTGTCAAAACTATAATAAAGAAAATACAGAAAGTGAAACCACGGTAACAAAGTTAAATGGAGAAAATGTCTCCCCAGAGATTTTTAGCTCCTTTTTTACTACAACTGTTAATCCTAAATTATCAATAGTTCAGGGTAATTCAGTGTTTGTTACTCAGATAGGCGCTTATAATACCATAGCGGCAGATGTTACATCTAATGCTAGTGAAATTAGAATTGCTCAAAACGGAGATTTAAATAAGGTGCAGTTAGATTATGAAGTTAATAAGGTAGTTGCAGATTTAAAGCAAATAGGAAATAATAATAACATTAAAGATTATGTTTTAGATCGAAATGCAGAAATTTCCTTAGATTTAATTCAGAATGGTGATAATTTAAAATTCGAACGTTTTGGAAGTAATGAAATCACAAAAAATATTAAATTTACTCAAACTGACGCTTCTCCTACAATTATTATTAGGAGTTTCGAATAATAGTAGCACAATGAAAATGGTGATTAAGAGCGTGTGCTCTTTGATTGTTTTTTTTATGTTGTCAACAAGCTTGTTGGCGCAAGAAATATATAATCAAGAAGTTAAAGCTCAAATTAATATTGAAAGAACAAGTGAATTTGTAACCTTTACAGCAACAGCTGAAAACTTAGACTTTTCAGATTTTAGTTTGCGATATGAATTTATGGTGTTTAAAGTCGATGGAAATAACAATTCATCGAAAACTTCACAGGCTAATCGTTTCTTTTTAAAAGGAAATGAAAAAAAAATACTATCTTCAGTAACAATAAATAATAACTCCGATGATAAATCTATTCTCTTACTTTTAATCTATCCATTAGAATCCTCAGATAAAAATCAAGGAGCGATAGGAAAGGATCGCCTAGTGGTTTATAATGATGGACAAGGAGGTTTGAAGATTGAGTTGGATAATGAACAAAAGGTAAATGTAAAAGAACAGCCTGAAGATCAAGATACTTCAGCAAAAGATGGCTTTTTTTTAAATGGACTAGTTCTTCAAAAAACATTGACGAAACCGGGAAGAGATTTCTATAGGTATTTTTATTCAGAGTATTATAATAAACAAATTAAGACAGGAAAGAATATTCTTATAGAAGAAGTGCCAGGACAACGACGTAGCACAAGAATATCAGTGAAAGTAGATGGTCAGCTCGTTTGGCAGTTTTTTTCAAGACCACAAAAAGAGTTTTTAAAAGATATGGCAGATAGAGCTTTAGATAGAAGTATTATGTATTTACAGCAATTAGCACAACAAAAAGAGTCATTAAAACGCTATTAATTATGAAATTCAAACTGTTTATCCTGCTATTTTTTGGTGTAATAATGTGCTCGTTCTCTCAGCAGTTTAGTTATAAGCCTTTAAATCCTGCATTTGGAGGAGACACCTTTAATTATAATTGGTTACTTAGTTCTGCATCTGCTCAAAATGGTTTTACAGCGCCAAGAGCAGAAAGCACTCAGCAATCTGAGTTGGATCAATTTGGAAATAGACTAAATCAACAAGTGTTAAGTCAGATTTCGAGAGTGCTACTGGCGCAACAAGTCCAAGCTGTTGGGAATTTCGATGAAGAAGGAACCTTTACTTTTGGAACGCTGAACGTTGAGGTTTTTGAGTCTGACGAAGGCTTAGTTATTAATATTTTAGACACCTCAAATGGTGAGCAAACCCAAGTAATTGTTCCAAATCCATAATTTAAGAATAATATTCTATGCTAACTAATCACAAATGTATTGCCTACTTATCTATTTGTATGCTAATGTGTTCTTGTGGAACATACTTCAATCAGCCATTTACTCAAGAAGCTGCTAGGATAGGAGAAGACTCGAAGTCTACTAACATTCTTCTAGATTTACCTCCGGCAAAAACACCTGTAGAGGTTGCGGTGTATAATTTTAGTGATCAAACAGGTCAATATAAAGCCGTAGAAAACGGAAGTACGTTTAGTACAGCTGTGACTCAAGGAGCAACCACAATTTTAATAAAAGCTTTAGGAGATTCGGGATGGTTTGTACCTATTGAAAGAGAAAATTTAAGTAATCTTTCTACCGAAAGAAATATTATTAGAAACACAAAACAAGAATATATTAAAGGATTGAATCCTAACGAGCCGCCATTGCCGCCATTGCTTTATGCGGGATTAATGCTTGAGGGTGGAATAGTCTCTTATGATACAAATATTATTACAGGTGGTGCAGGAGCGCGTTATTTTGGTGTTGGAGGTTCCGCCAAGTATAGACAAGATCGTATTACGGTCTATTTAAGAGCTGTTTCTACGAGTAATGGAGAGATTTTGAAGACCATCTATGTTTCGAAAACGATTTTATCTCAAGCGGTAGATGTTAGCTTGTTTCGCTTTGTAAAGTTTCAAAGACTACTAGAAGCCGAGACTGGATTTACTCGAAATGAGCCCGTTCAGTTAGCTGTAAAAGATGCCGTGGAGAAAGCAGTTCATGATTTAATACTTGAAGGTATTAAAGATGGCTATTGGTCTACTAAAGCCGGACCGGAAATAGACAAAGAATTAGTCGAAAACTATGTAGCAGAATTAGATGACTCTAAATTAACGGATCTTTATAACCGTAAACTTTATAAGAGACGGCCAATTAGTGCCATTCAATTGTCTTTGGGGGGTGCGCTTATTAACGGAGACTACGTGAATTCTCAATGGAAGTTAAATTCGAGAATAGGATATAAGCGCTATCTCAATAATCATTTTAATTTAAACTTAAACCTTAACAGATTTAATCTCGCTAACGAGAATATCTTTAATCAGAGTTTTTATGCTTTAGATGCAAATTTAGAATACACTATTTTACCATTCGATAAATTATCGCCTTTTGTTTTTGCGGGCGCGGGAACAAATATTTCTAACGATTTTAATGGCATCCACCCCAAATTGTTTTTTGGCGGAGGTCTTGAGTATCTAGCTCTAAATAATCTTGGTATTTCCCTATTTTTAGATAATAATTTTGTGTTTAGCGATGATTTGGACGGTGTTGTTAGAGGGGAAAGAGATGATATGTATCTACGAGCAGGAGTTGGTTTAAATTTTTATTTAGGAAATAACGATCCTAAAAAACAAGAAAAAAGAGCACGTAAAAAAGAATTAAGAAGAATAAAAAGGAATAATATTGAGAAAAGTTTTTATAAAGAAGAAACAAATGAAAGTGAATTAAAACCGGTAAGCAATGATAGTAACTAATATAAAAGATGTGATGATGAAACATTTAAAAACCTTAGTATTCTTACCACTTTTGTTACTAGTATTTACAACATGTAGTGAAGAACAAATAGATGGTGATCGCATTGGAACAATCAACGGTAAAGTTGTGGCAAAAGGAACCAATGCACCCTTAGAGAACGTAAAAGTATCAACCAATCCTGTGTCTAGTACTGTTTTCACCGACGAGGAAGGAAACTTTATGATTGAGAATGCGGTAGTAAATACGTACGCTGTTCAAGCTGAGTTAGCGGGCTATGTCACAGCTTTTGAGTCGGTTGCAGTGTTGGAGAATACAGTAGCTGTAGTAGCATTTGAGTTAGCCTTAAGTAACGCGAATAACCAACCACCTAGTGTGCCAGTTTTAGTGTTTCCTGAAGATTTACAAACAGACGTTCCTTTCGAGGTACAATTTACTTGGGAATCGTCTGATCCAGATACAGATGATGATTTAAGTTACATACTGGAGTTGAGAAATGGTGCAACAAACAATATAGAACTTTATGAAACTGCTCAAGACACTTTTTATTTAGCATCTAACTTGGATTTAGCAACAACGTATTTCTGGCAAGTAAAAGTAAATGATGGCGTTAATGACGATGTGGTCTCTCAAATCAGTCAGTTTACAACAATTGCTTTACCTAACAATCCTTACTTTTTTGTTAAGAGAGAGGAAGGAAATAGTGTTATTTATTCCGGCAATGAAGATGGCCTAAATGGTAACGAATCAGAAGCTGATATTAGTGTGTTAAAGTTGACGAGTGCTGCGAATAATAGCTTTAGACCTCGTTCAAACCCCGTAATTAATAAAGTTGCGTATCTACGAAATGTGGGAGGGAATACACAGATTTTCACTATGGACACTGGTGGTGGAAATAAAACACAGATAACTTCAGTAATCCCAGTTAATGGATTTAGAATAGATGAGGCCGATTTTTGCTGGGCACAAAACGGGAGTCAGTTATATTACCCGAACCTCGATAAGTTGTACAGAGTAAATGCAGATGGAAGCGGTACGGTTCTAATGTATCAAACAACTGATGGATCTTTCATAACGGAAGTTGAAGAGGCCGCATTCGATACCGATTTATTGCTTATAAAAACGAATGATTATAGTGGGTACAATGCAAGAATTTTTACCTATCGATTATCTTTAAATACAGAAGAGACGATTGTAACGCAAGGGGTGCCTGGCGCTTTAGGCGGTATAGATATTACTGCAAATGGGCAAAGAGTGGTTTATACGCGCGATGTTTCTGGAAGCGAAAATCTAAATTATCGAATTTTTGAGAGTCGTATGTTTGTTTTCGATATACCATCAATGGTTGGGGCTCAACTATCAACAGATGCGGCACTAGGTGAAAACGATTTAGATGTAAAATACGCGCCGAATGAAGGTGCTGTTATTTTTACTAGAGTTGGTAATAATATAGGAGCTATTCCTAGTGTTTTTAAATTACAGTTTGATACCACAATAGAAGAAAAGCAATTATTTAGCGCGGGTTCTATGCCCGACTGGAAATAAAAGCCACTTTTTTCACAATTTAAACCTAAAAGCACACAATATACTTGTGTGCTTTTTATTTATAAATATATTTGCAATTCAACAACATACTATGAGTTCTGAAATAAGTAAACGTTACAGTCAAAGAGGAGTGTCAGCTTCAAAAGAAGATGTTCATAATGCCATAAAAAATATCGATAAAGGATTGTTTCCTAAAGCATTCTGTAAAATCGTTCCAGATTATTTAACCAACGACGACGATTATTGCTTAATAATGCACGCCGATGGAGCAGGTACCAAAAGTGCCTTAGCCTATATGTACTGGAAAGAAACAGGCGATATCTCTGTCTGGAAAGGTATTGCGCAAGATGCTTTAATAATGAATATTGACGACTTGCTTTGTGTCGGTGCTACCGATAATATTATGCTGTCGTCTACCATTGGGAGAAATAAAAATTTGATTCCAGGGGAAGTGCTTTCAGCAATTATTAACGGAACGGAAGAACTCATTGAAGAATTAAAAACCTTCGGGGTTACAATCCACTCTACTGGTGGTGAAACTGCCGATGTTGGTGACTTGGTAAGAACTATTATCGTAGATTCTACAGTTACAGCCAGAATGAAACGTAGCGATGTTATTGATAATGCTAATATAAAAGCGGGTGACGTTATCGTTGGATTGGAGAGTTTCGGACAAGCATCTTACGAAAAAGAGTATAACGGAGGAATGGGAAGCAACGGGCTAACGTCGGCCAGACATGATGTGTTTCATAACTATTTAGCTAAGAAATACCCAGAAAGCTTTGATGCTGCAGTACCAAGTGATTTAGTGTATTCCGGACAAATGATGTTAACAGATACTGTTGAAGATTCGCCAATAGATGCCGGAAAATTAGTATTATCTGCGACGCGAACGTATGCGCCCATTATTAAAAATATATTGTCGAAATATACAAGTGAAGATGTTCATGGAATGATTCACTGTTCGGGTGGTGCACAAACAAAAATTCTTCATTTTGTAGATCAATTTCATATTGTAAAAGATAATTTATTCCCCGTACCACCGCTTTTTAAATTAATACAAGAACAATCTAAAACGGATTGGAAAGAAATGTACCAAGTGTTTAACTGTGGGCACAGAATGGAATTGTATGTTAGTCCAGAGGTTGCAACCGAAATTATAGAAATATCTAAAAGTTATAATGTTAATGCTCAGATTGTTGGGCGCGTGGAAGCTTCCGAAGATAAAAAGCTTACAATTAAAAGTGAATTTGGTACGTTTACCTATTAAATGCAAATATTTTATTGTCGTATGAGAGTTTTTATTTTATTACTTACGTTATGTATTAGCATAAATGTAGGTGCTCAAGAAAACATTATTACTGTTAAAAGTGAGCAAGAACAAGATTCTATAGTTCAAAAAGATTCAATTAAAACGTGGACTAATAAAAATAAAGTGGGTCTGGATTTAAGTGAAGTAACCTTTGTAAACTGGAATGCAGGAGGGAGTAATTCTATTTCGGCTTTAAGTGGTTTTATAACCAATTTAGATTACAAGAAAGATAAAATTACCTGGAAAAATAGAGCTGTTATTAGATTGGGCGGCAATAAACAAGAGTCTCAAAAACTGCGCAAAACAGACGATGTTTTAGAGATTTCTTCTAAATTTGGTTATCAGAAAGATACATTGTCTAACTGGTATTATTCAGCACGATTTAATTTCAAATCACAATTTCTCCACGGGTATAGTTACCCCAATCGCGATAATCCCATTTCTAAATTTATGGCACCTGGTTATAGCTTTGTTGGTGCGGGCGCAGAGTACGGTAAAAATATAGAGAAAATGTCGCTATACTTATCGCCATTAACGTATAAAGGTACCATTGTATTAGATCGCGATTTATCTAATGCAGGGTCTTTTGGAGTGGAGCCAGCAGTTTACGACGATAATGGGAATACTATTAGAGAGGGAGAACGTGTGCGGTCGGAACTTGGGATTTTAATAACGAGTGCTTACGAGACTAATTTATTCGAAAATATTGACTTTAAAAGTCTAATAGAATTGTATACAGACTATGTAAATAGCTTTGGGAATGTAGATGTAAACTGGGAGCTTTTGGTTAATTTTAAAGTCAATGATTACGTAAAAACGGCTTTAGGTTCGCATCTTATTTACGATGATGATATTAGTACTTACCAAGAAATCGATGGTATGCAAGTAGAGAAAGGTCCAAAAATGCAATGGAAACAGATTCTTGGTGTAGGGGTTATTTTCGATTTTTAAAACAGTTATAATTACGCTTTCTATAAGATTTCATAATATTTATATTAAAATAAGCGCTTTTTAACTCTTTGTTTGTATTTTGCTTCAAACATTAAGATTTGAAGAAACATCTTTTATTTGCGATAACTATAGTATTATTCTTAGTAAATATTTACGTCATTCAATTTTATGGGTTAGATGTTAGTAGAAGAGCGTGCTTAATTAGTAATTTAGTATTACTGTGTTTCTTTTTAGCGTACAGAGGTTTTAAAAATAAGAAATTACTAATAGCATTTTTATTTTTAATACTTGGAGATATATTAATGTTGAACTTTGAAAACATTATAAATAAAAACCTTACCCTTTTGTCTATTATCATTGGTTATAGTTTTATTTCGCTTCACATATTTCTTAAAATTAATAAAATTAAAACTAAAAAAGGCTTATTTCTAGTGGTTGCAGTTAGTTTAACAGCACTGACTATTATGTTAGTAACAATTATCGATGTGGTAGATTTTAAGCTCAGTGGTATTATTCATAAACTGCTATTTTATATTTATGGGATTGCTATTATTTTTATGCTAATTTTAGTGAGTATCTATAATTTTAGATATTACTCTTTACAATCTACACTATGTGTATACTTTGTTTTAGGATTATTCTTATCTGATATCTTTGTGTTAATGGCCTATTATTTAGACTTCGAAATCTTCTATTTTCCAAATCGTATTTTTTATCTATTAGGCACTTCTATGTTAGTTTGGTATTCAATTTCAGATTTTGGGGAAGAAGTTGTTTTTGAAGACGAATCTTTTTTAGAAGAGAAAGCGAAATAAAAATTCAAAAATATAACGGTTTCCAAAAGTATTCTAGTTAATAAAACTGTTTTAAATCACGGTAGCGTATAGTAAGTAAAATAACAAAAAGATGAAAATTTTTCAAACTCTAAATACCTAATACATATTGCGAATTAATAAATTATCGTATTTTTGTTACACAATAGAAATTTAAATGTTAGAGAAATTACAAATAGTAAAGCAACGTTTTGATGAGGTTAGTGATTTAATTATTCAACCGGATATTATTTCAAATCAAAAACGTTATGTAGAACTTACTAGAGAATATAAAGATTTGCGTCTCCTAATGGATAAGCGTGAGCAGTATTTAGAATTGAATGGTAATTTAGCTGAAGCGGAGGCCATTATTTCCGAAAGTAGCGATCCTGAAATGGTAGAGATGGCTAAAATGCAATACGACGAAGCTAAAGAAGGAATTCCAGCTTTAGATGAAGAAATTAAAGTGTTATTAATCCCTAAAGATCCTCAGGATTCTAAGAATGCTGTGGTTGAATTACGTGCAGGAACTGGAGGAGATGAAGCAAGTATTTTTGCTGGAGACTTGTTTAGAATGTACTCAAAGTACTGTGAAAGTCGAGGTTGGACCGTAAGTACAGTAGATTATAGTGAAGGAACAAATGGTGGTTTTAAAGAGATTCAGTTTGAAGTTACTGGAAACGACGTTTACGGTATATTAAAGTTTGAAGCTGGTGTGCACCGTGTACAGCGTGTACCACAAACAGAAACACAAGGTCGTGTTCATACTAGTGCAGCAACAGTAATGGTATTCCCGGAAGCTGAAGAATTTGATGTAGAGATTAATCCGAAAGAGGTTCGTGTAGATTTTTTCTGTTCTTCTGGCCCAGGAGGACAATCAGTAAATACAACATATTCTGCGGTGCGTTTAACACATATTCCTACTGGTTTAGTGGCGCAATGTCAGGATCAAAAATCGCAACATAAAAATAAAGAAAAGGCGTTTAAAGTATTACGTTCTAGACTTTACGATATGGAATTAGCAAAAAAACAAGAAGAAGACTCCGCTTTGCGCGGTACAATGGTAACTTCTGGGGATCGTAGTGCTAAAATTAGAACCTATAACTACTCGCAAGGTCGTGTTACCGATCATAGAATTGGTTTAACACTTTACGATCTGTCTAACATCGTAAATGGAGACATACAAAAAATTCTAGACGAATTAATGTTAGCTGAAAACACTCAGAAACTGAAAGCTAATAGCAATACAATTTAATACTAAAGCCTCTATTTTGAGGCTTTTTTTAATAACATATAAGCATAGATTACCTATGCTTACTTCAAAAATAAACAGATAAAAAACACCCTGTTTTTGGGGGAATCGGTAATGACTACACAACAACTCACTAGCGAAATACGCAAAAAAAACTCGTTTCTATGTATTGGATTAGATGTCGATTTAGATAAAATTCCTAAACATTTATTAGAACTAGAAGATCCTATTTTCGAATTTAATAAAGCCATAATACAGGCTACTCACCATTTGTGTGTCGCTTATAAGCCCAACACTGCTTTTTATGAAGCTTACGGTTTAAAAGGATGGAAAGCGTTACAGAAAACGATAGAATACTTAAATGCTAATTATCCGGAGATTTTTACAATCGCTGATGCGAAACGTGGCGATATTGGTAATACAAGTACGATGTATGCTAAGGCTTTTTTCGAGGATTTAGCCTTCGATAGTGTTACGGTCGCTCCTTATATGGGTAAAGATTCTGTCGAACCGTTTCTAGCTTTTAACAATAAGCACACTATTATGTTGGCACTAACGTCAAATACAGGAGCTTTCGATTTTCAGACTCAAGAAATTGACGATAAAGCGTTGTACAAACACGTCTTGGAAACCTCTAAACAATGGGAGAATTCAGAGCGTTTAATGTATGTAGTTGGGGCAACCAAAGCCGAATATTTTACAGATGTTAGAAAAATAGTGCCTCATAGTTTTCTACTCGTTCCTGGTGTTGGCGCTCAAGGCGGAAACTTGCAGGACGTTTGTAAATACGGTATGAACGACCAAGTCGGTTTGCTTATAAATTCGTCTCGTGGGATTATTTACGCTTCAAATGACAAAGATTTTGCTTCTGAAGCGGCAAGTAAAGCGCTACAATTACAACAAGAAATGGAAGCTGTTTTATTGACGCTTTCCTAGAAATGAGAAGCTAATTTTTTAAACGGAGGTTATGATTATAGTAAAACAAACACCATTACGTATCGTTTCTTTGGTACCGTCCCAAACGGAATTGTTATACGATTTAGGTTTAGAAGATAATATTGTGGGCATTACTAAATTCTGTGTGCACCCTATTCACTTTAAAAACACAAAAAAGAGTGTTGGCGGAACGAAACAAATTAAAATTGAAAAAATAAAAGCACTTAAGCCTGATATTATTCTTTGTAATAAAGAGGAAAACACGAAAGAGATCGTGGAAGCGTGCTCCGAAATCTGCAAAGTTCACGTTTCAGAATTGTACACTCTTGAAGACACAATAGCATTGGTTAAAGAATACGGTGTTTTATTTAATAAACGCACGGAAGCGCTGAAAATCAGTGTTAAAATTGAATATAATTTAAACGAGTTCAAAGAGTTTATAAAAGATAAACCAGTGTTAAAAGTGGCCTATTTTATTTGGAGGGAGCCCTGGATGGTAGCTGCCAATAACACCTTTATAAACCATTTATTGGAACTTAATAACTTCAAGAATATTTATGCTAATTTAGAACGCTATCCAGAGGTCGAAATAAATAAATTACAACAACAAGGCGATCCAGATTTGGTATTACTTTCTAGCGAGCCGTATCCGTTTAAAGATGAGCATGCTTTTGAATTGGGCCGATTTTCTCATCACTCAAAAACAGTGTTTGTAGATGGAGAGTATTTCTCTTGGTACGGATCCCGATTAATTGGTGCATTCGATTATTTTAGAACGCTAAGAAATAGGTTGTGAGCTTTCTCCTCGAGCTAAAAACTCTAAACGATTCAGTTTATTAAGCGTTTTTAAGGCTCTAAACTCAGAGACATCGCTCATTGCGTGGTCTGTTTGGCGTAAATTATAAGCCTGCTCCATTAATTGATTATATCTTAAGTCGAGTTTTATTCGATTTTTAGAAATGTTCTTTTGTTTCATTATCAACTATCTTTAGGGAATTCACGTTCATAAATATACGTAAAATATTGAATAATAATGTCTCCGACTTACTCTAATTTAAAGGGTCAATGAAACTTTAACAGAGTCCGTTTTGTAAACTAACGTACTAATTACTTTGTTTCGAAAGAGAATCTTAATACTTCAAATTATTGTAATCAAATAGTGATAATTGTTACGCTAATCTTGTAGTGCAAAAACACGTTTTAACAAGCTTGTAGTTCTAGATCCAACTTTATTTCTAATGTCTTGTTCCTCAATAGCAATCATTTTATAAACGCCCCGTAAAGCTTCATTAGTGACATAATCGGTTAAATCAGGATTAACAGTGCTTGTAAAAGGAATGCTATTGTACTTATTAATTAAGTTTGCCCAAATTTTATCGGCACCTACTTTACTAAAAGATTTTTTAATGATAGGGTTAAACTTGTTGTATAATTCAGTCTGTGTTTTACTAGTTAGATAGAGTGTTGCAGCAGTATCATTACCTAATAAAATAGTTTTGGCATCGTTAAATGTGATGCCTTTTACAGCAGTAATAAAAATTGGGGTCGCTTCACCAACAGCGTCTTCAGCCGCTCTATTTAAAACTTTTAGTCCTTCATCTGCAAGGTTATCTAAACCAATATCGCGCAAAGCTTTATCGACTTTCTGCAATTCTTCTGGTAATAGAATCTTTACTAAGTCATTATTATAATAACCGTTTTCTAACGTTAGTTTAGAGACTTGCTTATCAATTCCTAAATCTAAAGCTTGGCGCAAACCGGCAGCAATATCTGTGTTACTTAAAATGCCGCCAGTTTGTTGCGGATATTGGTTAACCACCTGTTGTAATTCTGCACAAGAATTTAAGGTAAATAGCGCGATGCAAATAATAAGTCCTCTTTTCATTATATATAGTTTTATATGTCCATTCAAAATTAATGTAAAAAGGATAGTTTTTAGGTATGAATAATTCTTTTACGATAGTTTATTGTTATTATTGAATACAGTCAATCAATTATAATTATAGATTAGTTTTACAGTGTTTAATTAGATTTGCAATCAATAAATTAAACACTAGTAACTAATATATAATTGATTATGTCGTCTAAAAAAACACTTACCACACAAGCAGGTACGCCTGTAAATAATTATGAAGATTCTCAAAGCGTAGGAGAGAGAGGGCCTCTTTTATTGCAAGATTATTTTTTACAGGAAAAATTAGCGCATTTTAATAGAGAGCGCATTCCGGAACGTGTTGTACACGCAAAAGGTTCTGGCGCTTATGGAACGTTTACGGTAACACACGACATTACAAAATATACCCGAGCAAAAATATTCTCAGAAATTGGGAAGCAGACTAAAATGTTTACGCGTTTCTCTACTGTAGGTGGCGAAAAGGGGTCGGCAGATGCAGAGAGAGATCCAAGAGGTTTTGCTTTAAAGTTTTATACCGAAGCCGGAAACTGGGATTTAGTAGGGAATAATACTCCTGTGTTTTTTATAAAAGATGCTAAAAAATTTCCAGATTTTATCCATACACAAAAAAGAGATCCTTATACAAATTGTAAATCGGCAACAATGGTATGGGATTACTGGTCGCTAAATCCAGAAAGTTTGCACCAGGTTTTAATTTTAATGAGCGATAGAGGAACACCAAAAACCTTTAGACATATGAATGGCTACGGAAGCCATGCTTTTTCTATGATTAATGCCGATAACGAACGAGTGTATGTTAAGTTTCATTACAAAACGATGCAAGGTATCGAGAATTTTACCGATGCTGAAGCGACCGAAATGCGAGGAATAGATCCCGACCACGCTCAGCGTGATTTAGTAAAATCTATAGATGAAAAGAATTTTCCAAAGTATGCATTAAAAATTCAAGTAATGACTTTAGAGGAGGCAAAAACGTTTAAATGGAACCCTTTCGATGTTACAAAAGTATGGTCGCATAACGACTATCCGTTACAAGATGTAGGGGTGATAGAACTCAATGAAAATCCCGATAATTATTTTGCTCACGTAGAACAATCTGCTTTTGCACCTTCTAATTTAGTGGATGGAATAGGGTTTTCTCCAGACAAAATGTTACAAGGTCGAATATTGTCTTACGCCGATGCGCACCGTTATAGAATAGGCGTTAATTTTGATGCTTTACCAGTAAATAAATGCCCATTTATGGTTAATAATTACCATAGAGATGGCGCAATGCGTAGTGATGGAAATGGGGGAAGCGCTCCAAATTACTTCCCAAATAGTTTTGATGATATTGAAGTCGATGACCAGGCAAAAGGTATTAACTATGCGTTAGAAAGTAATTTAGTAGGGTATTTTGATGGAAACGAGAATGATCATTATACACAGCCTGGAGATTTGTTTAGAATATTTACGCCAGAACAAAAAGCCAATACAATTAGTAATATTGTGGGGGCTATGAGTGGTATTGAGGGCGATAAAAAAGATGAAATTATTAATAGACAATTATGCCACTGGTTTAGAGCAAATGTAGAATTAGGAATGGGAGTAGCTAAAGGTTTAGGAGTTACTATAGACCCAAGCTTGCTAAGACAATAGAGCAAAATATTTTTTATTTATAAAAAAGACGATAAGCTATCTGTATAAAAGTGATGCTTATCGTTCTTTTTTTGCCTTGAAAGCCGTTTTTACTTTTTACTGCAAAACGGTATTTATTTATAACACCGATTAATTGTGGATTACAAATTACAAAACGAATGCCATATTTTGTGCTTCTACAAATCAATAGTGTGCCCTATCATTAGATATTTAAAGATAATAGCCTGTATTTTTTTAATATTCCGTAAATTTGCGCCTACTTAATTTTTGATTATAACACCAATGAAACAAGCAACACCATACAAACCAAAATATAAAGTTAGAATAGTAACCGCAGCGTCTTTATTTGATGGCCACGATGCCTCCATAAATATTATGCGTCGTATTATTCAGTCTACAGGAGTAGAAGTGATTCATTTAGGTCATGACCGTAGTGTAGAAGAAGTGGTCAATACAGCAATTCAAGAAGATGCAAATGCTATTTGCTTAACGTCGTACCAAGGAGGACATAATGAGTATTTTAAGTATATGTACGACCTTTTAAAAGAAAAGGGAGCAGAGCATATTAAAATTTTCGGAGGTGGTGGAGGTGTTATCTTGCCTTCAGAAATTAAAGAATTAATGGATTACGGTATTGAACGAATTTACTCGCCAGACGATGGTCGTGCCATGGGTCTTCAAGGTATGATTAACGATTTAGTACAACTATCGGATTATGCTATTGGAGATGTTTTAAATAATGAAGTAGATAAATTAGCAGAGAAAAATTCACAAGCCATTGCTCGTGTTATTTCTTCGGCTGAAAACTTTCCGGAAGTAGCAAAAGACGCATTAGATAAAATTCATATTAAAAATAAAACCTCTAAAACACCAGTTCTAGGAATCACGGGAACCGGCGGGTCAGGGAAATCGAGTTTAGTGGATGAACTTGTGCGCCGTTTTTTAATAGATTTTCCAGAAAAAACAGTAGGGTTGATTTCTGTAGATCCTTCAAAACGTAAAACTGGAGGTGCTCTTTTAGGGGATCGTATTCGTATGAATGCCATTAATTCACCGAGAGTATATATGCGTAGCTTGGCAACGCGTCAATCTAACTTAGCCTTATCAAAATACGTAAACGAAGCAGTACAAGTGTTAAAAGCTGCAGAATACGATTTAATTATATTAGAAACCTCAGGTATCGGGCAATCGGATACCGAGATAATGGAGCACTCAGACGTTGCTTTATATGTTATGACTCCAGAATTTGGAGCCGCAACGCAATTAGAAAAAATTGATATGCTAGATTTTGCCGATCTAGTAGCGATTAATAAATTCGACAAACGCGGTTCGCTAGATGCGCTTCGCGATGTTAAAAAACAATATATGCGTAACAATAATCTTTGGGATATCCCTCAAGATAAGTTACCAGTATATGGCACTATTGCGTCTCAATTTAACGATCCAGGAATGAACACGCTTTACAAAGCGATTATGGATAAGTTAGTGGAGAAAACAGACTCAGAAATGAAATCTACTTTTGAGGTGGCGCATGAAATGAGTGAGAAAATATTTGTAATTCCACCGAGTCGTACGCGTTACCTTTCTGAAATTGCCGAGAGCAACCGTGCCTACGATAAAACAGCGAATACGCAAGTTGAAGTCGCACAAACACTTTACGGCTTATGTAAAACCATACAGTCTGTGGTCGGTACTGCACCGGTTTTAGATAAATCTGGAATTAACGATGAGATTAATAAAGAGGTAACAGAAGAATCAAAAGATTTTGTAAAATTACTTATTGCAGAATTCGACCGGGTCAAATTAAATTTAGATCCTTATAACTGGGAAATTATTACCGGGTGGAACGATAAAGTAAATAGATATAAAAACCCTATTTATGCGTTTAAAGTTCGTGATAAAGAGATAAAAATTGAAACGCATACAGAGTCGCTATCACACACACAAATACCAAAAATAGCGCTTCCTAAATACAAGGCTTGGGGCGATATCCTAAGATGGTGTTTACAAGAAAACGTGCCAGGAGAATTCCCGTACACTTCAGGATTATACCCGTTTAAAAGAACGGGAGAAGATCCAGCACGTATGTTTGCCGGAGAAGGTGGGCCAGAACGTACAAATCGCCGTTTTCACTATGTAAGTGCCGGTTTACCTGCAAAACGCTTGTCTACCGCTTTCGATAGTGTAACGCTGTACGGAAACGATCCCGATTTACGTCCGGATATTTATGGTAAAATTGGAAATGCAGGGGTTAGTATTTGCTGTTTGGACGATGCTAAAAAACTGTATTCAGGATTTAATTTAGCACACGTATTAACATCGGTGAGTATGACTATTAATGGTCCAGCTCCTATGTTATTAGGGTTCTTTATGAATGCAGCTATCGATCAGCAATGTGAGCTTTATATTAAAGAAAACGAATTAGAAGAAGACGTCGAAGCTAAAATAACTGAAATATATAAAGGTAAAGAACGCCCGCAATACCGCGGCGAATTACCAGAAACTAACGACGGTTTAGGCTTGATGCTTTTAGGGGTTACCGGAGATTTAGTGTTACCGGCAGAGGTTTATGCAGAGATTAAAAAGAATACTATCGCTCAAGTTCGTGGTACAGTGCAAGCCGATATTTTAAAAGAAGATCAAGCACAAAATACTTGTATTTTTTCTACAGAATTCGCATTGCGATTAATGGGAGATGTGCAAGAGTATTTTATTGAGAATAATGTGCGTAACTTCTATTCGGTATCTATTTCTGGGTACCATATTGCCGAAGCTGGCGCCAATCCTATTACACAATTAGCATTGACGTTATCTAATGGTTTTACTTACGTGGAATATTATTTAAGTCGCGGAATGGATATTAATAAATTCGGACCAAACTTATCGTTTTTCTTCTCTAATGGTGTCGATCCAGAATATGCGGTAATCGGTCGTGTGGCTCGTAAAATATGGGCTAAAGCTATGAAGCATAAATATGGCGCCAATGCAAGAGCACAAATGCTTAAATATCATATCCAGACGTCTGGACGTAGTTTGCACGCTCAGGAGATTGATTTTAACGATATTCGTACAACACTGCAAGCGTTATACGCAATTTACGACAACTGTAACTCGTTGCATACAAATGCTTACGATGAAGCGATTACAACGCCAACAGAAGAGTCTGTGCGTCGTGCCATGGCTATTCAGTTAATTATTAATAAAGAATTAGGTTTAGCGAAGAACGAAAACCCAATTCAAGGCTCTTTCATTATTGAAGAGTTAACCGATTTAGTGGAAGAAGCGGTTTTATTAGAGTTTGATAGAATTACCGAGCGTGGTGGTGTTCTAGGGGCGATGGAAACAATGTACCAACGTAGTAAAATACAAGAAGAAAGTTTGTATTATGAAACACTGAAACATAATGGCGAATTCCCAATTATTGGTGTAAATACGTTCCTAAGTTCTAAAGGATCACCAACGGTGGTGCCAGCGGAAGTTATTAGAGCTACAGAAGAAGAGAAAGAATCTCAGATTAACACACTTCGTAATTTACAAGAATCAAATGATACTTCAGCGTTATTAAAAGACCTTCAAGATAGAGCGGTTAATAACGAGAATATATTTGAAGCCTTAATGGAGGTGTGTAAAGTGTGTTCTCTTGGAGAAATCACGTCATCACTATTCGAAGTTGGAGGGCAGTATAGACGAAATATGTAATTAAATTAGAGATTTATTTTCTCATATAACTATTAAAAAGATAGCCTTAGGGCTGTCTTTTTTTTTGGATTTAATTCTCTGATGGAATATTTTGCTGCGAGTCGTTGGTGGGGCTGCGTTGGGTTCTCGTGATAATTCTCGCGATGGCATAGAACAGTTCGCGAGCTTTCCGTAGCTCTTCTCTCTCTCTCTCTCTCTCTCTCTCTCTCTTTCTTTCTTTCTTTCTTTCTTTCTTTCTTTCTTCTAGAAATTGCGCTCGAAATTGCTTCAGAAATCTCGAATTTAATCTATCCAGAATTTTCTTATATTTACGGATGGAATATGAAAAATAGAAAACGGAATAGATTAGAAGCGTATAATTATTAGCGAGATAATTTAATTGCGTTACGATCTGTGTGCAAGATAAAGTATGTTGTTTTGCTGAGGTTTTGAATATTTCTTCATTTGAAAAATCTAATATCGTAATGTACTTAAAGGCGTATGGCAAAATAGTTTTAGAACGCTTGCAATGGCTACCAACCCAATAGGAATATGTTGTGTTTCACGCTAGTGTGGTAATGCCAAATCACGTACACGTTATTATAGAGATAGACAGCTTGAAAGCTTCTGGAAAAGAGGTTAAAATAAAATCGTTGTCAAGTGTAGTCGGTGCTTTTAAAACATCGACATCTTAACACATTCATCTTTCTGGTTTTAGTGCATTTAAATGGCAGCGCTCTTTTCACGATGCTATTATTAGAGATCAAAAAGGGTATCGGAATATTTCAAATTATAGTCCTAAAAATCCTGAGAAATGATATGAAGACACCTTTTATAGTACGTCTTAATTATGGGTTCTAGAGTATCTGTTTTATTGATCTTGGTTTTTCAAAGACGTTAACAAGAGCACACCTCTTTTATGGCAGCGCATTTCATTATCTTTAGCTTTAAAAATAAATATGCATTTAAATCATACTTTTAAAGCCACCGTAGTTTGGACACTAAAAGAAGGAGAAAGTACTAGTAAACCAAGAACTTTCAGTCGGAATCATAGTGTTCATATTTCAGATTTTAAGCCAGATTTGTCGGTTTCTGCTGCCAAAGCGTTTCGAGGTGACGACTCGTGTTACAATCCTGAAGATTTGTTACTTTCGGCTTTAGTTTCTTGTCATATGATGTCTTATTTATATGTTTGTACGCAAAATGGTATTGAAGTGATACACTACACCGATAATGCCGAAGCTTTTTTAAAAGTTAACCCTTCTGGAAGCGGGTTCTTTAATCGCGCTATTTTAAAACCATTAGTAACTATTACAGAGGCTTCAAAAAAAGACTTGGCGATACAATTGCACGAGAAAGCACATCACTTGTGTTTTATTGCTAATTCTTGTAATTTTCCGATTGAAATTCAGCCGGAGATAGTCGTAAATACGCTCTAAATTAGAAGGATTACTTCCGAAGAAAACAAATTAATTATACTTTTTCAATACGACTGTTTTTCGGTTTAAAATATTAGCTTTTTGAATAAAACGTCTGCTTCTTTCAAAATCGGGACTTGTAAAAAGACTACAAACCACGTACACTATTAACGATGCTGAAAGTCCGATAATCGCTTGTTTTGCTGATGCAATGTCCCAATCGACGGGCAAATCTACACCTAAAGCAACCAAGAGGTTGTATGTCGAGAATAAGAGTCCGAAAACCATAGAAATAGTTGCGGCTTTTGCAGTTCCTCGAGCCCATAAAAAGCCGAAAATTAAAGGTACAAATGCCCCACTAGTAAGAAAGTCGGAACCAATCCAAGAAATGGTTAATACCGATTTAATTTTAAGTGCAATAAATAATGCAATGGTACACATTATTAAGGTGGACCAGCGCGCAATTTTTACACTTTGGTTCTCTGTGGCTTCGGGATTTATGTATTTTTTATGAATATCGACAGTAAGCGATAAGGCCCCCGTGTTAATTAAAGAGTCCATCGTAGACATCATCGCCGAGCATAAACCCAAAAAAAGCAGAGCACTAAGTAATGGGTTTTCTATTTTACTAATAAGATCTGGTACAATACCAACTTGAGGAACAGTATCATAAATGACACTACTAAACATTCCTGTGTAAGTAACCATAAGGTATAGCGGGATAAAGGCCAAAAAGCTAATAACCATCATTTTTTTTGCATCGGAGGCTTTTTTTGCTGCCGAAATACGTTGCCAAATATTCGCTTGAATCATCCACGAGGTTCCAAAAGTGATCACATAAGCTAGATTATCTGATACTTTATTAAAAAATGAAGTGTAGCCCGTGTTACCGTTGGCTATTGCAGTAGACTTTACAGCTTCCATCCCTCCCGATTGTGTGTAGGTAAGATAAAACAGAAAAATTCCTGTAAAGAGAAAGAAAATAAACTGTAGGAAATCGGTAATAACAACACCTCGAAATCCACCAAATAAAGAATACGTTAATACGATTACGGTGCCTATTAGCGCGCCCATTTCGTAAGAAATATTAAAAAAAGCATTAAAAAACTTCCCGATAACAATGACTTGAATGGCGGAAGCGATTACCATAAAGATAATAATAAATACGGTTAATAATAGGGCAACATTATCGTTGTAGCGCTCCCTCATTAACTGCGGTTGCGAGAGACTGCCAATATTTCTAATACCTTTGGCAAACAGAAACATTAATGCGGTGGCAATAAGCACGGGAACACCGTAAATCCAGAAAGAGCTCAATCCGTTTTGGTGGGCGTGATCGACCAAATCTATCGCGGAACCACCACCCCACCAAGACGCAATAAATGTAATGGCAAGTAGCCAAGCCGGTAATTTTCGAGAACCCAAAAAGTAATCTTCGCTGTTTTTACTTTTCCTATTTCGTATTCCAATAGTAATTATTCCTAAAACATAAAGTGATAGAAATAGAATGGTAAGGGTGTTATTGGGCATAGCGTGTTCGTGGTACGTTAATTATTGCGCAAAAATAAGTAATTAGGTTTAATCCTTATGGCTTCAGTTGGTTTTAGATTTAATCTTATTGTATTTGAGGAAAAATCTGATAGTTTTCTCTCTTTCAGCTTAAACAACTATAATTCAGGATATTAAAAGTGTTTTTTATTGATGCTGATAGCAATGTCCGCCGCTTTTTACTTTTCTTTTACAGGAGTTGCCAGCTTGGGTACGCGCGCCACAAGTAGCAGTTGTAGTGTTGGGGTATTTAGAAGCTTTAATAGAAGAAGAGTTGTTTTGTTTTGTATGCTGATAACAATATCCGTTTGCAATTCTGGTGTTGTGTTTGCATCTGGAGCCTTTTTTAGTAAAGCCTCTACATCTCTCCGATTCCGATTGTTCTACCGCTTTGTTTGAAGCGGAATAAGTGCGCGAACGATAAGATAAAACGGAAGGTTTACAAATTTTGCAAGGCGCTAAGTTGGATTTTGAAATGTCGTTCGCTCCTAAAAGTTGTTTCGAGACGTTTTCAACCATTCTACACGATGATAAATGGTATTTCTTGCCGGAAGGTGTTTTGTAAACACTTTGCGCGTGCATAGAAATGCTGGTTACACATAAAAATAAGAGTAAATAATACTTCATAAGTAGGCTAAACTAATTAAAAGGAGTTCATTTTCTATATTTAATCTTGTGAATTTCTTGGTTTCAAATATGGTAGTGTTAAGCACCTTTTAAAAAATCAATAGGATTTAAATAAAACATTTTACGCCAACCTTGTCTATCCGTATCTATGCGCCAAATATAAGGGATAATAGGTGCTATTGCATAATGTAAATGTTGTGATTTTCCGGCTGCATTTCCGTTAGTTCCAATGGTTCCAATGGTTGGTTTTTTGGTAACCATAGATAGTGTGCTTGTTTTTAAATCGTTTAGATGCGCGTAATAATGTAAACGCCATTTGGGGTCTAGTATAACCACTATATTTCCACCCATTCTTATTGTGCCAGAACATAAAACAAGACCTGACGTGGCAGCGCTAATCTTAGTTCCCTTTTTAGCAAGAATATCCACCCCTTTATGAGTTACCGATTTCCTCCAAGGATAACACCAATACGATTTCGAATTAAAGTCGGAAGTGGTAGCACCGTTTACTGGCATTTTTAAATTCTGCGGAACTAAAAGACCAATTACTACGAGCGCTAAAAATGATATGAAGAAGAGTGTGCATTTTTCAAAATACTGATAAAGGCGTTGCTGAGGGGGGGCGAGTAAATAGGAAGCTTACCAACCTTGAGGTTTGTAACAAAGCATCACCATAGTTTTATAAGCTATAAAATACGCATAAAACAGGAGGTTAAACCTCATAATACTTTATTGCATATTATGTAGTAGATTGTATTAATATTACATTTATAAACGCGTAATTATACCGTTATAGTTTACAAATAACGCTAAAGTATTTATGAAAAAGAAAGAGAGTGAGACTAAAAAAATAAAGACGGCCTGGCCAACCAAAATGGCAATGGCGCAGGTTTACGAAATGAAACTTTGGGGTGGTAATAGTGCTAGTTTCTATTCTGGTGCAGGATCGCATGCGCCAGAAATAGTAAATCCATATATAGATGCGGTAACCTCATTTTTAACAGCTTTTGAAAGTCCGATAGTAGTGTGCGATTTGGGTTGCGGGGATTTTAATGTGGGAAAAAAATTGGTAAAGTATACCAAGAGCTATACTGCGGTAGATATTGTAACAGACCTAATAGAGCATAATAAAAAACAGTTTAAAGCAGAAAATTTAGAATTTTACTGTTTGGATATTGCCGTAGACGAATTGCCTTTGGGAGATTGTGCTTTATTGCGACAAGTGCTCCAGCATTTATCGAATGCAGAGGTGCAAAATATACTGTGTAAGTTAAGCGGCTTTAAATATGTTATTATAACAGAACATCTCCCCGATGGCGATTTTATATGTAATACAGACATTATTTCGGGACAAGGGACTAGACTGAAAAAACATAGTGGTTTAAATGTATTAGCTCCACCCTTTAATTTAAAGATAACAGCCGAAAAACAATTGTTATCTATCACTTTAAAAGAAGGTAAAGGAAGTATCGTTACTACGCTGTATACACTGTTTTAGTTTGTGATAATAGAAGTTTAGGGATTATTTTAATGAGAGTTGTTGTGTGTTTTACCACAATAATAATTGTGCGGTGGGGTTGTAATATTCTTTTAAACAAAAAAAAGTCCTACCGAAGCAGGACTAAAGATTTTCATCTACGGCATATAGCCTTATTGTGATAAGATTAAAGATTAGAAATTTTAATCAGTTACAAATATAGTGAATAAGTTTTAAATATACAATGTGGAAAACCGTAATGTGGAGAATTATGTTTTTTGTAGCTTTAGGGTTCGAAATAACAAAATGTATTTATGGCGAAGATTTTAGGATTAGATTTAGGAACCAACTCGATTGGTTGGGCAGTAGTAGAAAAGGAAAAAAGCGAAAAAGAATATTCATTAATTGATAAAGGGGTTAGGATATTTACCGAAGGAGTAAATATAGAGGCGAAGACAAGTAGTGAAAGCTCAAAAGCTGCGCAACGAACAGATTATAGAAGTGGCAGAAAACTAAAATACAGAAGAAAGCTGAGGAAATTAGAAGTGTTAAAAGTTTTATCTGATAATAATTTATGTCCTGAGTTATCCTCTGAAGAACTAAAACTTTGGAGGTATAAAAAAGTTTATCCTAATAATGATGAATTTAGATTGTGGCTACGTACTGATAATCAAGACGATAAGCTAGATAGAAAGCAGCGAAATAAAAACCCATATGCTTTTCGTTTTAAAGCTTCAACACAAAAATTAGATTTAAATAAAATAATTGACAAGCAAGAGTTAGGTAGAGCTTTTTACCACATAGCACAAAGACGTGGTTTTTTAAGTAATAGACTGGATACATCAGATAATTCAATTATTGAGGAAAAAAATGCGGAAATTGAAGATGTTATTCGGCACTCTAATTCCTCTGAAGAGTTGCTTGAAGTTTACAAGGATTTTTTGGAATCTTATGATAAGGCAGATACTAACAGTAAAGCATTATTTACATTAGGCAGAGCATTTAAATCTATTTTGAAAGAGAATAGTGAGGAAGCTTTTGAAAATGTAAAAGAAAAACTGACCGAAAGATTAAACCGTAAAGAATTTCTTGGTAAAGTTAAGAGTGCTATTAGCGATTTATCTGCTAAAATAGAAGACACCAATTGTAATACTTTAGGTGAATATTTTTATGGTTTACATAAAGAAGGAGAAAGAATTAGAAATAATTACACGCATAGAGAAGAACATTATCTGCATGAGTTTAACACCATTTGCGATAAACAAAATCTTCCAACGGCCTTAAAAAAAGATATTGAAAATGCCATATTTTATCAAAGACCTTTAAAATCTCAAAAAGGACTAGTGGCAAAATGCCCGTTAGAAAATGACAAAGCTTGCATGCCTGTTTCTCATCCTGATTTCGAAGTATTTAGAATGTTAAGTTTTTTGAATACCATTAAAATTAGAACGTTAGAAGACGATAAGTTAAGAGTTTTAAATTTTCAGGAAAGAGCAATTATTGAACCACTCTTTTTTAGAAAATCTAAACCTAATTTTGATTTTTCAGAGATAGCAAAAAAGTTAACGCCAAAACATTTAATCTACGGATACTACAAAGATAAAAATGCAAAGGATTTTAATGTGTTATTCAATTTTGGAAACTATGCAAATGTTAGTGGTTGCCCTACGATTGCAAATTTGAGGTATGTATTTGGTGAGGACTGGAAAACGTATTTAATTAATAATTTTAATAAACAAAACAAGGATGATTCTAATAAATCTGACCATCAGATTATTGATGCTATTTGGCATGTGCTTTTTAGATTTGATAATACCGAAAAACTAAAACAGTTTGTAAGAGATAATTTGGATTGCGATGAAGAAACGGCTTCAAAATTTTCAAAAATAAAATTGAAACAAGATTATGGTTCGTTAAGTTTAAAAGCGATACGTAATATTTTACCCTATCTAGAAACAGGCTTACTCTATTCTCACGCAGTATTTTTAGCTAATATGAAATCTGTACTTCCAAAGGATATTTGGAGTAATAAAAATGATAGAGAGATTATTAACAAAGAAGTGTTTTCAATAATAGACAACTATACAAATTATAAAAACACGATTAACATTGTAAACGGTTTAATTAAAAATGTAAAGACTAACCAAGAAACTTGGAACAGTTCAAATGCTTTTGTAATAGAGGCTTATAAAAAAGACCTAAACACTGTTATAGAAGATTATTATGGTTTAAAACGATGGGATTCTTTTTCTGAAGATGATAAGGAAGTTGTTTTAAAAGATAATTTCGAACTTTTTTCAAAACAAATGAAATTAAACTCTGGTCAAGGAGAATTCATAAAAAAGAAACCTTAGACGAACGCGTAAAAATTTTTTTGCGTGATAATTTTAACGTTGATGAAGAAAAACTTAAAAGCCTTTATCATCCCTCTGCAATTGAAGTTTATAATAAAGCAAAACGTAGCGATAAAGACGGTAAACTCTATTTGGGTAGTCCATTAATATCAGCAATTAAAAATCCAATGGCAATGCGCGCTTTGCATCAATTACGAAAAGTGATTAACCAACTTATAAATGATGATGTTATAGATGAGAATACAACCATTCGTATAGAGATGGCAAGGGAACTAAAGAGTGCCAATGAGAGAGGTGCTATAAGGCAATGGCAGAACGGTTTACAAAACAATAGAAACTATTATATTGAAGACATAAAAAAGCTTTATAAAGAAGATTGCGGATTAGACATAGAGCCCTCTGAAGATGAGGTTTTAAAATTTCAACTGTGGATAGAGCAAAATAAAGTTTGTTTGTATACGGGAAAGAATATTAGTATTTGTGATTTTATTGGTGCAAATCCAAAATTTGATATTGAACACACTATTCCTCGAAGTAAAAGTTTAGATAATTCACAAAATAATAAAACACTCTGTTGTTCGGTGTATAACAGAGATATTAAAAAGAACAAAATACCTTCCGAATGTAATAACCATAACGAAATTTTACCAAGAATAAAACATTGGTATGCAAAATACAAAGGTTTAGAAAATCAAATAAGAGATATTAATAAAAAGGTAAGAGCCTCTACTACAAAAGAGAATAGAGATACTAACATTCAAAAAAGAGCAAAATTACGTTTTGAGTACAACTACTATCGTAATAAATATAAAACTTTTACAATGGTAGAAGTCCCGAGAGGGTTTAAAAATAGTCAATCTGTAGATATTGGAATCATTAGCAAATATGGTAATTTATTTTTAAAGTCTTTGTTTGCACAAGTATACCCAGTAAAAGGAAAAACAACATCCAATCTTAGAGAGGTTTGGGGATTAGATAAAAAGGAGCGAATAAATCACGCACATCATGCCAAAGATGCGGTTGTAGTAGCATGTTGTTCTAAAGATATAAATGATGCTTTGGCAGAATACTATCATAATTACGAAGATTATAAGTTTTATGGCAAACCAAAGCCATCGTTTAAGCACAGAATTCCATGGAAAGGTTTTAATAACGATGTCAATAATTTTGATGATAATACGTTAATTAGCCATCATACTTCAGATGTTTTACCAATTCAAAGTAAAAAAGCAATACGTAAGCGAGGTATTATACAAAGAAATGAAAACGGGGAAATAAAATACAAACAAGGAGACACTGTAAGAGGTGCATTGCATAAAGAAAGTTTTTATGGTGCAATAAAACGAGAAGAAAAAAATAAAAAAGGGGAAGTACAAGAGGTTATAAAATATGTATTTAGAAAACCTTTAGAAGATTTTTCTGATACAGATTTAAAGAATATTGTAGACGACACAGTTAAAGAAATTGTTATTAGTGGCCGTAAACAAGAAAAACTATTAAAGAAAGAAATTGAGGCATTAAAAAAGCAGATTAATAAAGTAGATGACACTGAAGAAGCGATTTTAATAACACAAATAGAAGCATTCACAAACATAATTGAAAACGAACTTTATGTTTTGCCTAATCAAAAAGGGGATCCAGTTCCAATAAAAAAAATCAGATATTTTACAACCGATGTAAAAGTTCCTCTAGAAATTAAAAAACATCGTGACATTTCAAGACACGAGCATAAGCAACATTATTTCACTAAAAACGACAGTAATTATTGTATGGCCATTTATGAAGGTGTTAATCCAAAAGATAAAGTGGAGCGTTCTAATACTTTAGTTAATAATCTAGATGCAGGAAGCTATTTTAAAAAGAGTAATACTGATAATAAGATTTACCCAATAGTCCCAGAAAAAGATGAGAATAATAATCCTTTAAAATATATTTTAACAAAAGGTAAAATGGTGCTTATTTATGATAAAACCCCTAAGGAATTGTATGAAATGGAGCAACAACAATTGCTGGAACATTTATTTAAAATTACACAGTTGGATGTTGAAGCTTCCTGTATTAAACTTTTGCACCATACGGAAGCTAGAGAAAAGAAGGTGATAACATCATTTATGGGTTTGAAATCTGGTATGAAAGGCGGTAAAAATATAGGTGAATATAAAAAATTTCCTTGGCTAAAAGTTGGTGTTAATAGTTTTGATTGCTTAGTGGAAGGTTATGATTTTAAAATATCGCCTGCAGGAAAACTAAGTTTTTTAAAACATTTATAAGTTACTAGAAAATGTGTCGAGTTCATTTCGTTTTTAGTTGTCTTCGATAAAGATTGGAAAATGAGGTACGAGATTCGAAGCAGGCAAAGCGAACAAATCGCCATTATTATGATTAGTATAAGCATTGTGCCTCGTGGTTTAATTAGAAAACACGATATTAACCGTAAAAGTTGTATTAGCGATTGCGGGTTGTGGTTTGATTAAAGATTAGAAAACACGATATTTAACAGCGAACTCTTCAGCAAACCCGTCTGGTTGTGGTTTGATTAAAGATTAGAAAACACGATATTCCAATCCCATTTTTTGTGTTTGCTATTTGAGTTGTGGTTTGATTAAAGATTAGAAAACACGATATTTTTTTAGAGAAGTTTTCGCGTTCTTCTACTGTTGTGGTTTGATTAAAGATTAGAAAACACGATATTCTTTGGGCTTTCTGTTAAAATAACCGTGAGGTTGTGGTTTGATTAAAGATTAGAAAACACGATATTATTAGTTTGTTCATATTTTTATACGATATAGTTGTGGTTTGATTAAAGATTAGAAAACACGATATTACACGCTCTTAGATACTCTCTAACTGTTTGGTTGTGGTTTGATTAAAGATTAGAAAACACGATATTTTTTTTCTGGAGCTTAAGTTCGTCAAGTCTGTTGTGGTTTGATTAAAGATTAGAAAACACGATATTAATTATTAAACCCCACTTATTAATTTAGGGTTGTGGTTTGATTAAAGATTAGAAAACACGATATTGAAGAGTTAGATACACAGCCTTTGAATATGTTGTGGTTTGATTAAAGATTAGAAAACACGATATTTACATTGTTATTGATGTTGTCGGTGCGTCGTTGTGGTTTGATTAAAGATTAGAAAACACGATATTGATTGAGGTGTTTGATATTGATAAGGTGCAGTTGTGGTTTGATTAAAGATTAGAAAACACGATATTTATCTAAACCATACATCTTGTATCTTTTCAGTTGTGGTTTGATTAAAGATTAGAAAACACGATATTAACAACCGACGGAATACGTAAGAGTCAAAGGTTGTGGTTTGATTAAAGATTAGAAAACACGATATTTCAGGCTCCAGATAGAGAACCTCAAGGAAGGTTGTGGTTTGATTAAAGATTAGAAAACACGATATTAATAGAAAAGCAGCGCCAAAGCCTTATTAAGTTGTGGTTTGATTAAAGATTAGAAAACACGATATTTGATTTTACTTTATCAGTATCAGGGGATTAGTTGTGGTTTGATTAAAGATTAGAAAACACGATATTTGAGAGTGTTTATAAGCGTCAAGGAAAAGAGTTGTGGTTTGATTAAAGATTAGAAAACACGATATTCTTTCTCGATAGCCATATTCTTTTCGCCTTGTTGTGGTTTGATTAAAGATTAGAAAACACGATATTAACAACTTTTTTAACTGTAGAAGACCACAAGTTGTGGTTTGATTAAAGATTAGAAAACACGATATTCACACCAACTAAATACCACCAAATGAGCCAGTTGTGGTTTGATTAAAGATTAGAAAACACGATATTTCTTTTACTACACACGGCACGAGTAATCCTGTTGTGGTTTGATTAAAGATTAGAAAACACGATATTAGTCGGCTTGTTATCGACTTATAGTAAGCTGTTTAGGTAAGGATATTGTTTTAAAAAATGCTTCTTTTTTGTTCTGATAAGGCACTCTTGAGGCATTTTTTAGTTTTAAACAGTTTTTTAAGTGCTATTTTTTAAAAAATAGTAGTGTATAATTAAAAAGAGTTTAATTTTATTAGCCCCCTTTCAAAATAAAAGATGTCTCTTACTTTTTAAAATAACATCTTGCTTTTAGTAAATTATTTTGAGAAGATATTGAAGGTGTTTTTTCTTTTAAAGTCTATCCTATTTGTTAGTTAGTATCAAGTATTGTTCTTGGTTCTAAGAGTACAGCGGTCTCATGTCTATTATCGTTCTAGAATGAAAAAAAAATAAATCGTTAAAACAACTCCAGTTGCGTGGGTAAAGGGTCTTTAGAGACTGCAGCTTTACCCCAAAAATTCATAATGTTTCCAAACTGTTTATCTGTAATACGCAAAATACTAACCTTACCTAACGGCGGTAATAAGCGTTTAATTCGTTTTTCATGCACATCAGCACTTTCACTACTGGCGCAATGTCGCATATATACAGAATATTGCATCATTGTAAACCCGTCTTTTAAAAGGTTTTTTCTAAATCCTGACGCATTACGTCTGTCTTTAATAGTCTCGGTAGGTAAATCAAAAAAAACAAATAACCACATAATTCTATAAGCGTTTAATTCCATAACTGTGGAAACTTAATTTTTTTTCTATGTCCGGTATAGCATTGCTGCAACGAACTCGCTGTTTTTTGCAAGCCTACCATTACTGTGCTTTTTTCATTTTTAAAAAATACGGTTCGCGTAAGTGTTTTTAGTAGTTCCGATTTAATATCCGTAGTTAGCTCTTGCTCATCATAATGTTCCATTATAAAATGGACCGCTTCATCCACTATTGGTCTAAAGGGTTCCATAATATCGTCTGCCAAAGCAAAGGCATTATATTTGTTTTTATGATGTATGCCTAAGGTGTTTAATAATCCACTTCCTGACAAAGCTCTCGCTGTTGCTGCTCTTAAAATAGCGTAACCATAATTCAGAAAATTATTGGGGTAATTACCATAACGCTCACGTTTAAAGTCTTGCTCAAAAAACGATTTCCAATAAAAGTTAGCAGCAACGCCTTCCATATTACTAGTGTCTCCGCTTAATACTTTACTTGCAATAAAATCGAATTTATTATTCTGTTGTGTTATTTGTTCTAAAAGAAATCCCTGGTTTTTAATTTTCTCGATCACTGTTTGCTGCCAAAGTTGTTTTTTTAAGGGAAGACTAGCCATAATTTGATGTCTAAAAAGCTGTTGTTGTTTGTGGTGGCTATTTAAATTTAAGAATAAACCATTTGGTAAATGAGAAGCGTCGCATATTATAACGGCAGCGTTATTAGCAATGAGTAAATTTAAGGTGGGAATACTAATAAAAACTTCTGGGCTATCTATAACTAT
Organism: Bizionia gelidisalsuginis; assembly: GCF_008086185.1. Classification (NCBI taxonomy): domain Bacteria; kingdom Pseudomonadati; phylum Bacteroidota; class Flavobacteriia; order Flavobacteriales; family Flavobacteriaceae; genus Bizionia; species Bizionia gelidisalsuginis. The sequence goes on along the minus strand of NZ_VSKN01000002.1, from coordinate 201,690 downwards.
AAACCCAATGTCTTCAATGGGTATACTGCCTTCTCGAGTCTCGTTTTTTATTATAAGTTGAAGGTTTTTACATGAGACTTTACTTTTTCGTTCAATTAATACCGTCTTTTTTAGCATATAAGATATTTTTTATACAGTAATATACCAATACTAAGTATAATAAAGAAATTTTATGCGGTGTATAATAGAAAGACTGTTTCAGGATAATCTAGCAGTTGTACTCATAGGGCATTTCTCTGTCGTCTCTAATAATGGTAAAATCGCAATTGTCGCTTCTTTACTCGTTTATGGACTAAATGTGGTTGTGGTTATTATAAATTTACGGTGTGATATAAGTAGTTTAAGTATATAAAAATTTATTTTTTTCCATTAGATTAAATCAATAGTTTTGTTGTGTTATTTTTTGCATAGTTATAACTATCTAAAAAGAGTGCTTGAAAAATAAATAAGTACTTAAAAACTTCTGCATTATAAATAAAACAGTCTCCATATTATATGAAAAAAAATAAAGTTAAACACTCAAGTCGTTTTGTTATTGCGCTAGTAATAGTTGTGCTTTCATCTACTCTTTGTAGTGCGCAGTCTATTTTGAAAGAAGAGTATAACGATTCCATACGTAAACTACCGTATTTTTCTATTCACAAAAACAATTACTTTATTTCGGGTGTGCCCACCAATAAACATATTGACCGCAATACGGCAAATGCAAAATACCAAATAAGTTTTAAACAAATGATCTCTCGAGACGCCCTGCCGTGGGACGCTTATTTATTTATAACTTATACGCAAAAGGCCTTTTGGGATATTTACAAAGAGTCGCTTCCGTTTCGCGATATTAATTTTAACCCTTCAGTGGACGTTGGTAAAGCTATATTCAATAAAAATAATGAATTGCAAGGTATTTTGGGACTGTCTCTGGAGCACGAATCTAATGGTAGAGATAGTATAGCATCTAGAAGTTGGAACCGATTAACGGCAAATTATACCACAACTATTTTAAAAAATACGACCGCAAGTTTTGAGGTGTGGCTGCCATTTATGTATAAAGAAAATAATGCTGATTTGCTGGAATATGTGGGGCTAGGAGAGATTAATATCTCCCACGAAATAAAAAGGAATAAACTTTATGCGGAGGTGATGGTGCGTAAAGGTTTAAATTTTAATGGCAAAGGAGTTGTGAGATCGCGTATTTATTATAATCCGTTTAAACGTAATCTATCCAATCAATATATAATGTTAGAATGGTATTTGGGCCAGGCCGAAACTTTATTAGATTACCAACAATCGCGAAGTATAATTCGCTTAGGTTACGTTATAAAAAGTAACGAGTTTAATTGGTTTAAACAAAGGAAATAGGGGGCGTTAAAAAACAAAAAAAAAAGCTGATAAGAATGTTGGAAAACATAATTATCAGCTTTTTTTTTAAGAGACTGTTTTATTTTGTTGCTGAGTTGAATTTGTAAGTCACACCAAAATTAATTCCGAAAGAAGAATAAGGTACTTTTTCAGCTAATTTTTTAGAAGGATCAGTGTTGTCATTCGATAACTCATCTACGTAAGTTGTTTTTTTAACATAGCCTGCTGGTAAATTATCTAAGCTGTAAAATCCGCTTTGAGCAACGGTACCGTCTGGTAATTTGATGTCTGTATTAAACTCTGTAATTTCAGAATCTTTACGTTTTAAGCTAATACCATAGTATTCTGCTTCCACAAATAAACCAAAGTTATTGCCTAAGTCAAATTTATACCCAAGCGCTCCAACAAATCCTAAAGGAAATTGGCCGTGAAAATCTTCTACGTAATCCGTTTCAGAATACGAACCTTCTGGCAGGCCTTGAGCATTTGCTTCTGCAGGAGAGAATGTAGATCTTTGGTTAACTACAGCTTCAGTTTTACCCCCAACTTTAATTAACGCTCCAAAACGACCGTAAAGATTATTTGTAAATTTGTAAACTATAGAAGCTGATGCTCCAAAAGCACGTGCTCTAGCAACTGCATCTACCTGTTGACCTGGTACATTCACTTCAGAAATAGTTTGGTCCGTACCATGAAGATACCCCATAGCGATATCTGCCCCAAATGAATCGTTGAAAAAGTAAGTCCCTCTTATTTGAACATTAGCGCCCTCACCGTAACTGCCATAAGAGTTTTCTCTTTCAGAGGCTGTAACCGTTTCGCCTAATTTCATACCCGCACTACCCATTGCGTAACCTGTACTAGCAGATATTTCAAATTGAGCATAAGACATTGTGCTCATAAATAACACTGCTAAAAGTACTATTTTTTGTTTCATAATTTTTGATTTTAATTCAAAGCAATTTAAAGATTATAAAACACTTTAGCAACACACTTATGTACTGTTATCCATAAATAGCGTTAAATATTTACAACGCCAGCGCAGCATGATTAAAATGTTTATTTTAAATAGTAATAGGGAAAGTGCGTTTTTAGATTGATAGTAAGAGACTTATAAGGCGTTAATGGTGGCTTTATATTTCCTGATTTAAAAAGAAAGGAGGTGGGTTATTCTTAAAATTAACTTAAAATAAAAAAATGTGCCAATATAGCGGATACTTTAATAGCAAGAGGTAATTGTATAAGCGACACCAAAATTAGCAGTATCTTTATCGGCTTAAAACAATAGTTATGTTACCCCTTATAGAAAATAACGTTACCGCTATCGTGTGTTTAATTTCCGCTGTCATTATTCAGCGTATTTTTATAAAAGAATTGCGTCGTGGAACGGATAAGGAAGAGATTGAAGGTATAAAATGGTTTGGGTTAGCCATCTTTTTTTGGGGATTGGGTGCGTTTATAAACGTGTTGTGTATTACCTTATTTAATTGGGAAACGTCAAACAAAATCCTTATATATTTAGGGGTGATTATTTCGTTAGCGAATTCCCTATTTATCTTGTTGTCTTTACAATCTATAGAACACGACTCAAAACGGAGTTTAATTGTTAGGGTGGTGCAACGTTTTTCAACCCGAGAATTTGTAGGATTATATTGTGCAGTTCTAGGAATGATTGCCTTTGTGTTTGTGGCCGCATCATATAGCAATAGTGCCATTAGTAATAATTTTATTTGGCTAATCGATATCCCTATTTCGGTGTTTGTAGCATTATCGTTATTCTTTGAATTAAATAAAGCTTTTAAAAGCAGACAAATGCAGTTTATGTATTTGCCAACGTTTGCCTTGTTTACACTTATAATGATTGCGGTTTTGCAACGCATTATTCCACAAGACCGTGTTGTTGCTATCGTCGATCAGGAATTTTGGTCTTTAATGGGGACCATTACTGCTATTTCGTTTAAGTTTTTATTCATATTTCTATTCTCGATCTTATTATATAGTTGGAAATTTTTATCTGAAAATGAACAACAAGAAAGTCAGGTTAATAGGTTAACTGCCGAAAATAAAGCACTGTATTCTAAGTTAGATCACTTTGAAATAGCAAGCGAAAGTCATTTAGATACCATAAAAACGATAAAAAAGGAAATTACAGGCCTACGTGAAGCTCAAAAAACAGTATTATCCGAACGCCAAAAAGAAGTTTTAGCGTACTTAGCACACTACGGCACCACAAAATCGTATGGTGAAATAGCAGAAATAATGAACATTAGTGTCGACGGATTTCAAACCCATATTTATCAAGTTAAAAAAATATTAAATATTAGTGGGAATGCAGGTAAGGAGCAGCTAATTACCTACGCCTTAGTACAAAATCTTCGCATTAATTTAGACCAAAACCCCGCTACTTAACCATATGCTTAAGTAGCGTTAACCTAAATTTAAACATTGGTTAACCTTGCTGCTTGCGATGGTTTATCTCAATTTGGTAAAAAAAACGAATGCAGCCACTTTTAGTAATGCAGAATTCTCTAGACGATACTATAAACTACTATTTTGGCAATGCAACCCAATGGTTTGTAGATGCTGTTTTTTACGAAATCCCTATTACCGACGGTGTTAGTGTACCGTGGGCAGTAATTATCCTTATTTTGGGAGCGCTTTATTTTACGGTGTTCTTTAAGTTTGTTAACATAAAAGGATTCCGGACCGCTATTAATGTAGTAAAAGGTAAATACGATGCTATAGACGAGGTGTCTTCCAAAGACAAAGAACTCAAATCTCCCGAAAATAATAGCAGCAACACTGCAAAGGCTCCTAAAGATAAAAATAATGGTGAAGTTACTCATTTTCAAGCCTTAACTGCTGCTATTTCTGCTACGGTAGGTTTAGGTAATATCGCCGGTGTGGCAATTGCGTTAACCATAGGTGGGCCAGGAGCAACGTTCTGGATGATTATTGCTGGTCTCTTCGGGATGTCTTCGAAATTTGTAGAATGTACGCTCGGTGTAAAATATCGAGAAGTCGCTGCAGACGGTACAATATATGGCGGTCCAATGTCGTACTTAAAAAACGGACTCAAAGAGAAAGGTTTCGCTAAGCTTGGGAAAGTATTAGCTGTTATTTTTGCGTTTATGTGTATTGGCGGCTCTTTTGGTGGCGGTAATATGTTTCAAGTTAATCAAGCCTACAAACTCGTGGAGTATGTTACCGGAGGAGAAAACAGTGTTCTACACGGTAATGCTTGGGTGTTTGGTTTAATTATGTCCTTTTTTGTGGGTATTGTTATCTTAGGCGGTATTAAAAAAATTGCCAATGTTACCGATAAATTAGTACCGCTAATGGTGCTTGTTTATCTACTTGCCATTATTACTATTTTAGTTCTTAATTTTACCAAAATCCCTAATGCGTTCTTAGCAATTTGGGATGGTGCTTTTAACCCTTCAAGTATGGCAGGTGGTTTAGTGGGGGTTATTATTCAAGGATTTAGACGTGCAGCAATTAGCAACGAAGCGGGTATTGGTAGTTCCTCGATCGCGCATAGTGCCGTAAAAACAAATTATCCAGCAAGTGAAGGTTTAGTTGCCCTTTTAGAACCGTTTATAGATACGGTTGTGGTGTGTACTATGACTGCTTTAGTTTTAATTATTACAGGGCAAGTAACCACAGGAATGGAGATTAATTTCGAACAAGGTGTACTCTTAACCGCATCGGCATTAGAAAGTGGAGTCTCTTGGTTCCCCTATGTTTTGGCTGTTGCTGTTGTGTTATTTGCGTTTTCATCTATGATTACATGGTCGTATTATGGGTATCAGTCATGGAGCTTCCTATTCGGAAGAGGTAAGAAAACAGAGTACACTTATAAAATTTTATTCTGTGTGAGTACCGTAATAGGGTCAGCAGTGAGCCTTTCAGCAGTTATTAATTTTGCTGATGCGATGATATTTGCTATGCTAATTCCTAACATGATTGGTTTGTTTATTCTGCGTAATAAAGTGAAAGAAGAGCTTATACGGTATAAGAAGGTTATCGGGGCGAAATTTTAATGCTGAAAAAATAATGCTATAAAAAGGCATCTTTTTAAAGATATCAACGTCTATTATATGAACTTAAAATTTTATACCCATGAAAACTACCGAATGTACGTGTAACTGTACCAATTGTAAAGAAGGAAACTGTGCGAACTGTACTTGCGAGAATTGTACGTGTGCAAATTGCAACTGTTAAGTTATATTTAAAATGATGCACTTCAGCGTTTATTTTAGTAGCTTTATGCTAAAGTAAACGCTGTTTTTAGTCCTTATCTATGACCACAAAAGCCATTTGGAAATTATATGCAGAAGCCATTAAACACTTTATACAAAGTAAAGTGAAGGATGAAGCCGTAACCGATGATTTGCTCCAAGACACTTTTATAAAAGTACACACCAAACGCGAGAGTTTAAATGATGAAAGCAAGCTGAAATCGTGGGTGTTCTCGATTGCCAGATATACGGTTTACGATTATTTTAGACAAAACAAGTTAACAATCGATATCGCGGATAATGAGTTTCTAGCAGAAAATAATGAAGATAATGAGCATACCGAAAAAGACTGCTTACGAGGCATAATAAAAAATCTGCCTAAAAAATACCGAACACCGTTATTCTTAGCAGATATAAAAGGGATGAAGCAAGCCGATATAGCAACACAGCTACAATTGCCATTGCCAACGGTAAAGTCGCAAATACAGCGCGCAAGAACACTCATTGCTAAAGGGTTTATGGATTGCTGCGGGTTTAAACTTAATGATGAAGGGTACCTAGTAGGCGAACTACAAGAAAAAGCAGATTGTAAGGTCTGTGCGCATTAAAGCGTTAACATCCAGTGGTTCTTTATAGCTTTAAACTTTCGTAGTTCTTTTCTTAAAATTGGTAAATAGTCCTTTCCATTACTTTTAGATGTTTCTAAACGCTTACAATTTCTATACAATGCATTTGTAATGCGCTCTAAAGAGGCAATGTGTTTTTGCTTTTTTAAGGCACACAATTCTAATTCTACATTAATAATTTCGGGAGCCAAAGATACCGACTGCTGTACAATATCACCGCTAAAATAAATGTGCTCGTCTTCAGACCCATCTGCTTTTAAGTACGATAAATCTTGATTTAAATACGACGAAATACTTCTTGATAAGACAAAAATTTCTAATGCCTTTTTGTAAACAGGCAATTCAGAAAGGTAAGTAGGCATTATAGTAGACATAATTCGTATATCAATTTTACTCAAAAATAGGCACAAGTAAGCGGAAAATACTTTTTATATTAAAGCAAAACATTATATTTGCTTTAATATTTAACTAAATTATACTAATATTCTTTAATATGAGCATCGATTCCCTCAACTGGAAGATTTTAAACTGTTTACAGGAAAATGCTAGGCTCTCCAATGCCGAAATTGGACGACGCGTAGGGGTGAGTTCTCCTGCGGTCTCGGAGCGTATTAAGAAAATGCAAGACTTAGGGGTTATAGAAAGCTACAATGCAACAATCTCGTCATTTGAGGCAGGCTACCAACTTAAAGCATTAATTACTTTACGCGCCTTTATGGGGAAATTGAAGCCTTTTTTAGAGAAGGTTAAAACGTACGAGGAGGTTGTAAACTGCTACCGCATTACCGGAAATGAAAACTTTGTAATGGAGGTTGTTTTAAAAAACCAAAAGCATTTAGAGTTATTTATCGACCAACTTATTAGTTATGGTGAGACCAAAACCCAAATTGTTTTGTCGCACGTGGTTAAAAATAATACCATAAAAAAAGCAGGCTATTAACACAAATATATTCTGCAACACCTGCTTTCGTAAACCTTAAGAAGGCTCGTTTTTAAAGCTTCAGCTTAGCGTGTTTGTATTAAGTACTCTAATCTAAAGTAAAGGATTATAGGTCGCTAGTTTTCTTCATATAATTATTCAAAAATATCAGTAGCAATACGCACAACGCTCCTAAACCAGTCATCACCAACCAGGTATTATTAAAGCCAACGCCATCTACCAGTCGTAATCCTGCATTATGACCAAAAATGTGCGAAAATGAAAAAGCTATAGAGTACATCGCCATATATTCCCCTTGGTTTCCTTTTTTAGCACGTTGCAAAGCAAAAGCGTTAGAAAACGGAAAAGCAATCATTTCGCCAATCGTCATTAATAGCATCCCGACAATTAATATACCTACCCAATTTGTCATAATCAGAATAATAAAGCTGCTTGCGGTTAATAGGGCTCCAAACAATATAAGCGTTGCTTTTTTAAATTTTGTTTTATCTAACCAGGCAATTAAAGGCATTTCGAATAGAAAAATAAAGAAACCATTAAAGCCCATTAATAATCCAATTTCGAATTCACTAAGGGCGTGCTCTCTTCTGTAATAGATAGGCATCGTAGAGAAATATTGAAGAAAGATAACGCCAAATAATACCATAGCAACAAAGAAAATTAGAAATGGGAAATCTTTATAAACAGATATGGGATTGCGGACCGTGATTTGGTCTTGTACTGTTGTTTTTTTAGGATGCAATACACGTACTAATAGTAGCGAGGCTAAAATACAAGAGATACCGTTAATCCAGAACAAACCACCATAACTTATTGTGGTAATAATTAAGCCGCCTATTGCTGGTCCTGCCGAAAAGCCCAAGTTTATTGCTAATCTAATAAGGGTTACACTTCGTGTTTTGTTTTCAGGTTTACTGTAAGCGCTTAACGCCACAAACATAGCCGGTCTAAACATATCGGCAACGACCATTAATAAAAAGATACCAATGCAAATAGAAGTAAGCGTATTAAGATATTGCAGACCAATAAACATAAAACCAGAAGTTAAAAGGCTAAAAACCATTATTTTGTAATAGCCAATTTTATCAGTTAATTTACCGCCAAGCCAAGAACCTACTACCGAACCTAAACCAAATGCAGAAAGAATGCTTCCTACATCTTTAAAACTGAAATGCAACTCTTCGGTTAAGTAAATAGAGAGAAACGGAATAACCATTGTACCAGCTCTATTTACAAGTGTAATGAGAGCAAGCCACCATACTTCTTTAGACAGTCCGTTAAAGGTGTCCAAATAAGGGTTCCAGATCTTATGTACAATAAGGTTATAAATTTTCATTGTTACGTGTGTTTACCAAAGCATTCGCTTAATTTTTAGAAATAAGAAAGTCCAACAATGGTGCTGGACTTTTTAAAATGTATTTTTTAAACGTTTAAAAGCATCAGTGCACATAAGTAGTCCGCGTTGTATTTATACAAGAGGTAATCTGCTTATAATTCCTAAATTCTAATCGCATTATATTTGTACTTTCGAAGAAGTAAAACTAAGCAAAAAAAGTTTATATTGTATTTGTGAATCGAAAAAAAATCCAAATGAAAAACCTGAGTGCCCTTATCGTTATAGTTGTCTTTGTCTTAAGTTGTTCGCAAAATAAAACACCTGTTATGGGCGACACACCGTTTCAGAAAAAGATAAATTCCGAATTTAAAGATGCAACAACATCGCCTTTAAAAGCAAAGGATAGAAAGACGTTTAGAAGTTTAGACTTTTATACCTATGATAACGATTTTGTGGTTTCGGCAACAGTAAAACGAACACCAGATTCAGAATTTTTTAACATGAAAACCACTACCGACCGCTTGACTAAAAGTCGTGTTTACGGCGTGTTAACTTTTAAACTGAAGGATAGCACCTACCAACTTAACGTGTATCAAGATAAAGTATTAATGACGACCGAAGGTTTTGAAAATTACTTATTGCTTCCGTTTTTAGATGAAACTAATGGCGAGGCGACGTACGGCGCCGGACGTTACATTGATTTAGAAATACCGGATAGCGATACACTAATTATCGATTTCAATTCGGCCTACAATCCCTATTGCGCTTATAACGAAACGTACTCTTGTCCGTTAGTGCCTAGTATAAACTATTTAGAAACCATTGTTGAAGCTGGAGTAAAAAAATACAAAAAACATTAGAAGCTTTTAGCTATAAATACGCCGCCAAAAACGGCTAAGAAACCAATAATAAAACTCGCAATGGTGTATAGAGCAAAACTGGTAAAGTCTCCAGATTTTAAAAACACATGATTTTCGTAAGCAAAAGTAGAAAAGGTGGTCAAGCCGCCACAAAAACCCGTTGCTAAAAGTACTATTTGGTTTTCTGATAATACATTTTTAGCCGCCAAGCCTAGAATAATACCAATAATTAAGCTTCCAATAATATTAGCAGCAAAGGTACCATAAGGAATTCCTGTGGACTGATTGTTTAGATGCTTCCCAATGGTATAACGTAAAACGCTGCCAAAACCACCTCCAATAAAAACAAGTATTAAGTTTTTCATACGCTATAATTCTTCTAAGATTACCCTATAACACTACAATAGTATTTAATTTTTTTTAATCTGGTCGTAAAATCGGGTAGAATCCTTCTAAGTTTTTAAATGATTGAATACCTTAAATTAAATTGTGAGCAGCTGTTTTTTAAAATAGAATTATAAAAAAAGCAGTTCTCATTAAAGAACTGCTTTTTTACACCTATATTTTCTATTGTATATTATTCGATTTCTTGTTCCTGTTCTTTAACAGCAATATAAATTTCGGTAACTAAATTTGCTGGGTTAGGAGTATTCAGGGGGTTGTTTAAATACGATTCTAACATTGGGCCGTTTTCATCGGGTTTTAATCCGTTAGCTTCAATAAATTTAAACGTACTATCCCAAGCCGCTTTTAAATTGCTATAGTCACCTTTTAAGGTCGTTTTTACAGCGGTGAATGGAATAAGTTGTCCGGTTAATATATCGGTTTCCGTAGTAATTACTTTTGCCGTAGTTGGTACTGCAGACGAAAACATAACGGCATTGTTCTCTACATCTCTTTTGTGATATAAAATAAAAGGGGCACCAGCCATTGTAATATTGTTTGTTTTAGCATAAGCCATTACTGTGGGTAACATCTCCTGCATTTTAGAAACGTAGTCACTTAATTTAGTAGAGGTTGTATTATAGAGGTAGTAACCACCACTGTGTGATGTTGTTTCACTGTCGGTTGTAATACTGTATTTTTTCATTGCTGTAACCACAATACTGTCTAATTTTTCTAAACTTCGTTCGTAGTCTGAGCCAATTTGTTCGTCCATAGATCCAGAGAACGCTGTGTAAGCTTTAAACATAAATGGAAGGTTATCGCCAGAGATAGCCCAAGTAACATCAGTTGTGCCCTCAGCATTTGGAGCAAATGTCCAAGAGACATTTGATTTTGGGTAGTCTTCATCAAGTTCCATTTCTTGTGTAATAGAGGTATATGGAGATGCTGCAATTGTTCGCATTGTTCCAATACCATCATCACCTTCCCAAGAATAAGAGCCGCCAACACCGTTTGTGTTTTCTGGTAACATAATTTTTAAGCTTTCCTCTTTTTCAGCCCACGACGACCAAGATTCCCAGTTTTTAAAATCGATAACATTATCATAAATTACTGCAGCTGGTGCATTAATTGTGCGGGTACGCGAAACGTTATAGGAATTTGGTTGTACAGCAATGTAAATAGAAAGAGCTATTATAGCAATAAGTAAGAGAAAGAAAATGTATTTGAAAGCTTTCATAATTTGGTGTGAGTTAGTTATCAAATTTACTAAAATTAAATAAGTATTTTCAGTGTTTTAAAAATGATAAGAGTATTAGTAGAGTTATAAAGTAACTACTAAGTAAATATAAATTTTATGCCCGCAATAAAACTAATAAAACCTATAAATGCGAGTAGTACCCATAGTGTGCCTTTATAGTGTTGTCTGTGTAACTTAAAGTCTTTTCTGTAAGTGTAAATAATTGCGCAGATAAACACGATTGCAAATAAAACACCAAAAACTAATTGTCCTCTACTAAACATATTCTTATTTTTATGCAAAAATAACCATTACAATCTTAATTTACTTTTTTAACTATGAAAAATAAAATAAAAGCAGTAACCGATTTTCATACCGCCTTTAAAATTGGACATCGCGAGACACCAATAGCCAATTTAGGTGAGGCAAAAAATACGTTGCGATTTAATTTAATGCAAGAAGAAAATGAAGAGTATTTAGAAGCCGCCAATAATAACGATATCGTTGAGGTTGCCGATGCCTTGGGCGATATGCTTTATATTTTATGTGGTACCATTATAGAACACGGAATGCAATATAAAATTGAAGACGTGTTTAATGAGATACAACGCAGTAATATGAGTAAATTAGGAAAAAATGGTGAGCCTATCTATCGAGAAGATGGTAAAGTACTTAAAGGCCCCGACTACTTTAAACCTAATATTGCTAAGATTTTAGATCTTAAATAATGCTAAGAATAATGCAGATTGTCTCCTACAATGTTAGCGAGAAGATTACATAAAAAAAAGGGAATAATTTAAAAATTATTCCCTTTTTTAATTATATTTTATATCTCCATCCGTGTGGATCTTCTGCCAAATTATATTGTATGGCATTTAATTTCTCTTTAAAGAAAGCAGAGTAAGGAGCGTCTTGTTTTGGTAATTCGTGTTTAAACTCTTTATGCTTAAATCCTAATATAGGGTTTATAACTGCCGCAGTACCAGAACCAAAAATTTCTTTTAAACTTCCGTTTTGAGCAGCGTCGTTAATTTCTTCAACTTTAATAGGTCTAATTTCAACGTCTATATTATTATCTTTAGCTAACTGAATCACACTTTTTCTAGTAATACCATCTAAAATTCTATCACTAGTTGGTGCCGTAATTAGGGTGTCGTTTATTCTAAAGAATATATTCATTGTTCCGGCTTCCTCTAAAAATTCGTGAGCGCTAGAATCTGTCCAAATAATTTGTTGGTAACCTTCTTTATGCGCTAAGCTCGTTGGGTAAAACTGTGCAGCGTAATTACCGGCAGCTTTAGCAAAACCAACACCGCCATCTGTAGCACGGCTATATTCCGTTGCAATAAGTACGCGAACTTCTCCAGCATAATAGGCTTGAGCGGGCGACATAATAATCATAAACTTATATTCGCTTGCTGGCGATGCAGAAATAGCAGGCTCGGTAGCAATAACAAAAGGTCTTATGTACATAGCACTTCCTTTTGTGTTTTTAATCCAAGCGTCGTCTAGTTTTAAAAGTTCTGTTAAACCCTCAAAAAAAACTTCTTTTGGAAATTCGGGCATAGCTAAACGCGCAGCCGAAATATTAATACGATTAAAGTTGTCTTCCGGTCTAAATAACCAAACTTGGTTATCTTGATCTTTAAAGGCTTTCATTCCTTCAAAAACCGCTTGGCCGTAATGAAAAACTCTTGCAGAGGGGTCAAGTGTTAATGGACTATAAGGTATTACTTTTCCTACTTGCCATTTACCATCTTTAAAGTCACAAGAGAACATATGATCGGTAAAAGAGCGTCCAAACGATAAATTATTAAAATCTACGCTATCAATTTTAGACTCTTTAGCTTTAGTTATTTCTAAATTATGTTTTTTTTCTGTGTTCATGATTCATTATTTTCAGCTGCGAAAATACAGAATTAAGGCGTATAAAAAGGGATTTTACACTTAAAATAGTATATTTACACGTGTTAAATAAAACACAATTCAATATAATTAATATGAAAAACTATTTACTTATTCCAGTTTTAGCTATTGCCTTAGTCTCTTGTAAAGAGGAAAACAAAGCTACAGATGCAGCGGTTGTAGAGACCGTAACCGAAATGGTAATTCCAGAAAATGTGACGAAAGGTGATTACGAATCTTTCGGTAAAGAAATTGTAGCAGACGATGCTATTGCTGCATCTTCTATGGCAGAACATTATAAAGGAATGAAAATTGGTGATAGCATCGACTCTAAAATTATTGCTAAAATAGACGAAGTTTGTCAGGCAAAAGGATGCTGGATGAAATTAGATTTAGGAGATGAAGAACAAGCAATGGTTAAATTTAAAGATTACGCTTTCTTTATGCCAAAAGACAGTAAGGGAAAAGAAGTAATTATTAACGGAAAAGCGTATGTTAAAGAAGTGTCTGTAGAGGAACAGCGTCATTATGCTGAGGATGCAGGAGAATCTCCAGAAGCTATCGCCGCAATTACAGAGCCAAAACGCACCTATTCTTTTGAAGCTGACGGCGTACTTTTAAAAAAGTAATTTGAAACGCCAAATAATAACCACCGATGATGGTTCTAAAACTATTCATATTCCAGAATGGAATGAGCAGTACCATTCTAAACACGGCGCCATACAAGAGGCTAATTATGTGTATCTCGACAAAGGATTAATAGGGTTTTTATCTTCTGATAAACATCAAGGAAGCATTCCAAACGTATCGATTTTAGAAATAGGATTTGGTACTGGGTTGAATGCTTTTTTAACCTTGTTATATGCCGAAAAGCATCAGTTAGCGATTAAATATGTTGGAGTAGAAGCCTACCCCATTACGGCTGAAGAGCTTCAGTCGCTTAATTATTCAGAGGTCGCTTCAGACAATACATCAGAACTGTTTAATACAATGCATTCGGTACCTTGGGAGACTTTTGAAACAATTTGTGAAGTCTTTCAGCTTAAAAAACAAAAAAAGAGTTTTCTAGAGATTGATGCTATAGCAGAATTCGATGTTATTTATTTTGATGCTTTTGGACCCAGAGTACAACCAGAATTATGGACCGAAGCCGTTTTTAAAACTATGTACACCGCCTTGAAAACAAATGGCGTTTTGGTAACGTATTGTGTACAAGGACACGCAAGACGTGCTATGATAAGTGCTGGTTTTACTGTAGAAAAACTTGAAGGTCCACCTGGAAAACGACATATGCTTAGAGCGCATAAAGAGTAGTGATAGCAATATGTTAAACCTAACTTAAACATAAAGAATGATGGTGCGATATTTTGTACTTTAAATAAAAAAAGAAATGCGCGTACTAATTACTGGAGCTACTGGATTAATAGGAAGTGAAATCGTTAAACAATGTCATGATAAGGATTTATTAGTGAGTTATTTAACGACGAGTACTTCCAAAATATCTAAAGATGATAACTATCGCGGTTATTTATGGAATCCTAAAACTGAAGAAATTGACGTTGATTGTTTAAAGGATGTGGACACCATTATTCATTTAGTGGGTGCCAGCATTTCTGAACGATGGACTACCGAACAAAAAAAAATTATTATAGATAGCCGTGTTAAAACAACGGCATTATTACATAAAGCATTAGCCAATAATGCGCATTCTATTAAACATATAGTTTCGGCGAGCGCAATTGGTATATACCCCGATTCTTTAACGAATTATTACACGGAAGAAGAGGAGCAAGTAAGCACTTCTTTTTTAGGTAAGGTCGTTTCCCTATGGGAAAATGCAGTCGATAATTTTTCTTCTTTGGGCATTACCGTGTCTAAAGTACGAATTGGACTAGTTCTGTCTAACGACGGAGGTGCTTTTCCAGAATTGAAAAAACCAATAAAATACGGACTGGGCGCAAATATGGGCTCGGGCGAACAATGGAATTCGTGGATTCATATTCAGGATTTAGCGCGCCTATTTATTTATATTACAGAGCATAAATTAGAAGGGGTGTATAATGGTGTTGCTCCAAATTCAAAAACCAATGCCGAAATCACAAAAGCAATCGCAAACCAATTGGATGTGCCATTGTTTTTACCAAACATTCCAAAATTTGTAATGAAATTAGTGTTAGGCGAAATGCATATTCTGCTGTTCGAAAGTCAGCGTGTGTGTTCTAAGAAAATCGAGAATAAAGGATTTCATTTCAAGTACCACAATTTGAGTGCGGCGTTAAATGAACTGATCTAGATAAAAGTAATAGCGACGGTATAAAAAAAAAGCCATTCTTAAATTAAGAATGGCTTTTTTTTGGTGTGTATTAACAATAAAGTATTACGCTTTTGTTGCTTTAATAATGATTTTTAATTCAATTTCGTCATTAATAAATTTATCTCCAAGATCTTCAAATACAGATTTAGAACTATAATTTACAGACCATTTTGTTCTATCAATAGTAAAGGCTTCACTTGTTAAAGTTAAATCGTCACCGCTTGTAGCAACACTTACAGGAATAGTAATATTATTTTTATTTCCTTTTAAAGCTAAGTTTCCAGATAACATCATTTTGCCATCGGCATCAGTCGATGTGCCTGTAACTTCAAAAGCACCGGTAGGGAAATTTTCAACATTAAAGAAATGGTCTTCTTTACCTTCCATACTTCCTTTTAAATGGCCTTCAAGATCTGCTTTATCGTCACCTTCTAAATCGTTAACTGTAATAGACGTCATATCGATTAAAAAACTACCACTTTGGATTACATTATCTTCCAGGTTAAGCATACCTTTCTCTAATTTAATAGTTCCGTAATGCGTTCCTGTAGGCTTAAATCCTTTCCACTCGATAGTAGAATCGTCTGTAAGCACTTTATATTTTTGAGCCGTTACTTCAGTTACTGCGGCAGCTTCAGGTTCTGTTGTGTTAGCTTCTTTCCCTTCTTTACATCCAACAACAGCTAAGCCAATAGCAACAACGGCGAAAATATTTAAAAAATTTTTCTTCATAATTTTAATTTGTATTAAATGATTAGTGAGTTCAAATATAATTAATAAGACTATTAGTTTTACAAAATAAATCTTAAAGTTAAAAAGTGACATTATGACATTTTTATAAGAATGGCAGCACTTTTGCCACAAGTACATTGTGTTTAAAAAGGATACAAATATGAGTGAAGACATAGATAAAAACGAAGAAGCGGTAGAGCATCCAATGGATGAGAATACAGCTGAAGTTATTGAAAACGAAGCGCTTTCTATAGAAGAAAAGCTTACCGAAGAATTAAATCAAGAAAAAGATAAATTTTTACGTCTTTTTGCAGAATTTGAAAATTACAAACGAAGAACGTCGAAAGAGCGTGTAGAGTTGTTTAAAACAGCAAGTGAAGATGTAATACTGTCACTACTTCCTGTTCTTGATGATTTTGACCGT
Source organism: Bizionia gelidisalsuginis (assembly GCF_008086185.1). NCBI lineage: Bacteria > Pseudomonadati > Bacteroidota > Flavobacteriia > Flavobacteriales > Flavobacteriaceae > Bizionia > Bizionia gelidisalsuginis. Next base: position 185,332 of record NZ_VSKN01000002.1, on the reverse strand, counting down.
GCATATCTGGAAATGTCTAAGACTAAAGAAAAAGACCTTTTAAAAGGAGTGGAATTGATTAGTAAAAAATTAAAAAACACTTTAGAACAAAAAGGCTTAGCTGTAGTTGAGGTTAAATCTGGAGATAATTTTGATGCCGATGTGCACCAGGCGATCACGCAGGTGGCAGCACCAAGCGATAAGCTTAAGGGGAAAATTATGGACGTTTTAGAGAAAGGATATAAATTAGGAGACAAAATAATTCGTTTCCCAAAGGTGGTGACAGGCCAATAAAACAAAACGATGGCAAAGAGAGACTATTACGAAATACTAGGCATACAGAAAGGTGCTACAGCAGCTGAAGTTAAAAAGGCATATCGAAAAAAAGCGATAGAGTTTCATCCAGATAAAAATCCTGATGATACAGAAGCCGAAAGTAAGTTTAAAGATGCAGCTGAGGCTTATGAAGTTTTAAGTAACGCAGATAAAAAAGCGCGTTACGACCAATTTGGTCACCAAGCATTCGATGGTAGCGGCGGTTTTGGCGGCGGTCGTGGCGGTGGTATGGATATGGATGACATATTTAGCCAATTTGGTGATATTTTCGGTGGCGGCTTTGGCGGTGGCGGCGGCGGTTTTGGAGGCGGTGGCGGCCAACGACGTGTTAAAGGGAGTAACCTTCGTGTGCGCTTAAAACTTACCTTAGAAGAAATTGCTAATGGTGTAGAGAGAAAAATAAAAGTAAAACGTAAAGTTCAAGCCCCAGGTACAACATATAAAACCTGTTCTACATGTAATGGCGCTGGCCAAGTGATGCGTGTTACAAACACTATTTTAGGGCGTATGCAGACGGCAAGTACGTGTACATCATGTGGTGGAGCAGGACAAATTATCGACAAAAAACCCGACGATGCCGATGCACAAGGTTTTAAAATAAAAGAAGAAACGATTCCTGTAAAAATTCCAGCAGGTGTTGTCGAAGGGATGCAGCTTAAAGTGTCTGGTAAAGGTAACGAGGCCCCAGGTAACGGTGTTTCGGGAGATTTGTTAGTAGCGATTGAAGAAGCAGAGCACGCCACCTTACAGCGTGAAGGTGATAACTTACATTACGATTTATATGTGAGCATACCAGATGCGGTTTTAGGAAATTCTAAAGAAATTGATACTGTAAACGGTAAAGTGCGTATTAAAATTGAAGCCGGAATGCAATCTGGTAAAATTTTACGCTTACGCGGAAAAGGAATACCAAGTATTAACGGTTATGGTACAGGAGATTTACTGGTTCATGTAAATGTTTGGACGCCTAAAACATTAAATAATACACAAAAAGAATTTTTCGAAAGTATGAAAGATGATGAGCATTTCGAACCTAAACCGGAAAACTCAGACAAATCATTTTTTGAGAAAGTAAAGGATATGTTTTCTTAATTAAGAAATTAAGTTAAGAAATTATTTTTTATGGTATATAAAAAAAACCCTGTTTTTCAGGGTTTTTTTGTTTTTAAGGAAGTTATTAGCCACTTTAAAGATTAATATAGTAAAAAATAGTATATTTGGTATATTGCTGGTATTGCGCCAGTAATATTTTTTCTTTTTCATAGCAATTTTTTCCCATCCTTATTTTTAAGGGTGGGTTTTGTTTTTAGGTCGTTTTCTAAATTGATATTAAGAACGTATTACTTGTAACTATTTTATAATTTTCAACTATTTTGATAGAACAGATTAAAATACGCTATACAGCTAAACAGCAATCATTCCTTTTTTTTATATTTACAATGTGAAAATCATAGAAATATAATTATATGAACAATTTATTAGAGGTGCATTCAGTGTCCAAATCGTTTGGGGAGCATACTGTTCTCAATAATGTGTCTATAGCGGTACCTAAAGGTAGTGTTTTTGGACTTTTAGGGCCAAACGGTGCTGGGAAAACGACGCTGCTTAGAGTTATCAATCAAATAACAATGCCAGATACTGGTCACGTTTTATTGGATGGTGAACCTTTAAAAAATGCACATATTAAAGATATTGGCTATTTACCCGAAGAACGCGGGTTGTATAAAACGATGAAGGTTGGTGAACAAGCGATGTATTTAGCACAGCTTAAAGGAATGCCAAAGGCCGAAGCCAAAAAGAAACTTCACGAATGGTTTGAGCGTTTGGAAATAGGGGATTGGTGGAATAAAAAAATCCAAGAGCTATCTAAAGGAATGGCACAAAAAATACAATTTGTGGTTACCGTACTACACGAGCCAAAGTTGTTAATTTTCGATGAGCCTTTTTCAGGTTTCGATCCTATTAACGCAAATATTATTAAGGATGAGATTTTAAGACTTAAAAATGAAGGCGCCACTGTTATTTTTTCGACCCACAGAATGGAATCTGTTGAAGAGCTTTGCGATCATATTGCATTACTACATCAATCTAATAAAATTTTAGATGGCAATTTAATCGATATAAAAAAACAATATAAAACCAACACCTTTGAGGTGGGGTTAAATACCGATAATCCTGAGCAAGTACGAAAAAGTCTTTCAGAGAGATTTATTGTTAGTCCCGCCGAATTTAGAACACTTGGTAACGAATTAAAATTAAATATTAAACTGTCTCAAAACGGATCGTCGAACGAATTGTTAAGTTATTTAACAGGTAAAGGCGACGTTTCGCATTTCGTTGAGGTTATCCCTAGTGTGAATGACATATTTATTAAAACCGTAAAAAGTAATTAACACCTTATGAATCATTTACCACTTATAATTAAACGTGAATATCTTACTAAGGTTAGAAATAAATCGTTTATAATAATGACCGTTTTAAGTCCTATTATTATGATTGCTTTGGTGACTTTAGTAGCGTATTTATCACAAATAAATAACGATAAAGTTCGCCATATTTCTGTATTAGATACGTCTGGATTGGTGTACGATGTGTTTGAAGATTCAGAGTTTACCAAATATAATATTATTAATAATATGTCTTTGGACGCTGCTAAAGTAGTTGTTAAAGAACAAGAAGATTATGGTTTGTTACATATTTCTGCTTTCGATACGCCCGAAAATATAACGAAAGGTATCGCGTTTTATTCGGAAGAATCTGCTTCTATTTCGGTGATTTCAGATTTAGAAATGAAAATCGAAAGGCGATTAACAGATTTAAATTTAATAGCAAAAGAAGTTGATATTTCATTAATAAAATCATCAACTATCGATATAACGATTAAACAGGAAAATTTTGATGGCGAAAGAACATCAAAATTAGATAGTTTTTTCAAACTTATATTTGGTGGTGCCTCGGGGTATTTACTGTTTATGTTCATCATTATTTATGGTAATATGATTATGCGTTCGGTTATAGAAGAGAAAACAAGTCGTATTATCGAAGTTATTATTTCATCGGTAAAACCAATACAATTAATGCTGGGTAAAATTATAGGTACTTCCTTAGCGGGGGTCACTCAATTTGCTATTTGGATTATTTTAGGCGGTGTGCTATTTACGTTGGTCACACTTATTTTCGATATTGATTTGTCGCAATTACAAACACCACAGCAACAATTGCTTCAACAATCGCTATCAGATTCAGATATAAATACGCAGGTTGAATTGGGGCTAGCAGCCATTCAACGTCTACCATTAGTGAACTTAATTATTGCTTTTTTTCTGTTCTTTATTAGTGGCTATTTACTGTATAGTTCGCTGTACGCTGCTATTGGGGCTGCTGTGGATAGCGAAACCGATACACAACAGTTTATGTTTCCTATTTTAATGCCTTTAATTCTATCTGTTTATGTTGGGTTTTTCACTGTAATCGAAGACCCACACGGTACTATTTCAACATTATTCTCGTTTATACCATTTACGTCGCCCGTTGTTATGTTAATGCGTATTCCGTTTGGAGTGCCAATTTGGCAACAAGTTGTCTCTTTAATTATTTTAATCACTACTTTTATAGTAACGGTATGGTTTGCAGCGAAAATTTATAGGGTTGGTATTTTAATGTATGGAAAGAAACCTAGTTATCGCGAATTATTAAAATGGATGAAATACTAATATGCAAGATAAAGGAGCTGAAAACTTAGATAGGATTGAAGACGCGATAACCGGTAGTTCTTTTTGGGAACAATTTATTAATCTTCTAGAAATAAAGCTGTTACAAAGTGACGATAATACTATTACATTAACGGTAGGATTGTTATTGGTAGTTGTTGTTATTTTAATTCTAACCAGTTTTATTTTAGCAGTCTTTAAACGATTATTATCACAACGGTTGCCTAAAGAAGATAAAGCTAAATTTAATACTGTATTTTCATTTACAAGATGGTTTATTTATGTAATCGTTTTAATAATAGCATTATCAGGAATAGGCGTTAATGTTACGGCAATTATTGCTGCTTCAGCGGGACTTTTAATAGGTGTTGGACTAGCGTTACAAACCCTTTTTCAAGACTTTATTTCGGGTGTGTTTATACTAATTGATCAATCTGTGCACGTAGGAGATATTATTGAGTTAGAAGGTAAAGTAGGGCGTGTAGAAGAAATAAAACTGCGAACAACTAGAGCGGTGACATTCGATAATAAAGTGCTTATTATACCCAATCATTTATATTTAACAAACAGTTTGTATAACTGGACTCAAAATGGGACAAACACCAGAGAGTGGGTAGATGTTGGCGTTGGTTTTAACAGCGATATCCAACTGGTAGAAAAATTACTAATGCAAGCAGCAGAATCTATAGATTTAGTATTTAAATCACCACCCCCAAAAGTTACATTTATTGAGTTTGGAGAGAGTACGCTTAATTTTAGAGTAGCGTTTACGTTAGAAGACAGTTTTAATGCTAGAATACCAAAAAGTGATATTCGCTTTGAGATCAATAGATTGTTTAGAGAAAATAATATTAATATTGCTTACCCACAACGCGATATTCATATTATTCAAAAACCAGATCAGAATATTAAATTTAGAATGAACGTTTCAGAATCTGATACCAATAAAACAGAATAAATAACTTTAACAATTAAATAAGCATATGCTAAAACCTATAAAAAGTAATTCTTTACTTAAATATCCGTTTGTTTTTTTGGCGTTTTTCGCTCTTCAGTTTGCCCATGCACAATTAACCGATTTGGCGCGATTAGAGTATACCTATCTTCCAAAGTCAAAATCTGAAGACAGTTTCAACCGTTTTCGGGGTTTAATCAATTATCCTATTAAATTAAAAGAAGACACTTATTTAGTTATTGGAGGAGAGTACAGTCGTATTGCTTTAGATTTGGAGGATAAATATCCGTTTGATACGTCAAACTTTAAACGCTTACACATTATAGATTTTAGTCTGGCATATACATTTAAAGTTTCAGAACAATGGCGTTTGGGCGCTAAAATAACACCGAGAATAGCCTCTACGTTACGGCATGAAATAACAGCGAACGACTTATTTTTAAATGGTGGTGTTTATGCGATTACCGATCGTAGAGATGATGAATCGTTAAATAAGCCCTATCGATTAATAATTGGGTTAACCTACAACAGTACAACGGGAATTCCCCTACCATTGCCCTTTGTTAGCTATTTTAGGCGTGTAAACGACAACTGGTCGTACAACTTGGGTGTTCCTAAAACAAACGTAAAATACTTTTTTAACGAGAAAAATATTATTCAAACCTATGCCAGTATCGACGGTTATTTTGCGAATGCACAAGAGGCTTTGTTAATTGATGGCAAAGTAGCCGAAAGCGTATCTCTGTCTATTATTGTTGCAGGGTTGGGTTACGAGCATTGTTTTACAGATCATATAGTATGGTATGCCTATGCAGGGTATTCTTTAAAAATGAATAACAGATTACGAGATAAAGACCGGGAGGATGTCTATAATTTAGATAATGATAATGCGCTTTATTTACGAACTGGAATTAAACTAAAAATATAATGTCTAAAATATTAGTAATAGAAGACGAAGCAGCTATAAGGCGCGTTTTGGTAAAAATTCTTTCCGAAGAAAATGATAAATACCAATTAGAAGAAGCCGAAGATGGACTTGTGGGAATAGAAAAAATAAAGAGAGAAGATTTCGACCTCGTGCTTTGCGATATTAAAATGCCAAAAATGGATGGTGTCGAAGTCTTGGAGGCGATTAAAAAGATAAAACCAGAAATCCCTATTGTTATGATATCGGGACACGGCGATTTAGATACTGCCGTAAATACAATGCGTTTGGGTGCTTTCGATTATATCTCGAAACCGCCAGATTTAAACCGTTTATTAAACACCGTGCGCCACGCCTTAGATAAAAAAGAACTTGTAAAAGAGAATAAAATTCTAAAAAAGAAGGTGAGCAAAAAATATGAAATGATTGGTGACAGCGATGTCATTGCGCAAATAAAACAAATTATAGATAAAGTAGCTCCTACAGATGCCCGCGTATTAATTACTGGGCCTAACGGAACAGGAAAAGAGATCGTTGCGCATTGGTTACACGAAAAAAGCGACCGGGCTAAAGGTAATATGATTGAGGTAAACTGCGCCGCAATACCTAGCGAATTAATAGAAAGCGAATTATTTGGGCACGTAAAAGGAGCCTTTACCAGCGCTATAAAAGAGCGCGCTGGAAAATTCGAAGCCGCAAACGGCGGGTCTATTTTCTTAGATGAAATCGGTGATATGAGCTTATCGGCGCAAGCTAAAGTGTTGCGTGCATTGCAAGAAAGCAAAATACAACGGGTGGGTAGTGACAAAGACATAAAAGTTGATGTTCGTATTATTGCAGCAACCAATAAGGATCTAAAAGCCGAAATAGCAAAAGGAACTTTTAGAGAGGATTTATACCACCGTTTAGCAGTGATTTTAATTAAAGTGCCCGCTTTAAACGAGAGACGCGACGATATTCCATTACTAATTACACACTTTGCTTCAAAAATATCTAGCGAGCAAGGTACAGCCATAAAAACGTTTTCACCAAAAGCAATACAGTTGCTGCAAGAATACGATTGGACAGGAAATATTAGAGAACTTCGCAATGTGGTAGAGCGCTTAATTATTCTTGGTGGTAAAGAAGTTAGCGAGCAAGACGTTAAATTGTTTGCTTCAAAATAAGATTCTATTACTATGAAAAACATCTCGATTTCCGACTTTAAAATCACAGAGACTATCGATCTCAAAAATCGTTTAACGGCTATCGATATGGAAGCCAATGACGCTATCTTAAAAAAAGAATTAAAAGACGTTCGTAAAAAGCTAGGCAAATTGCAAGACACGCTTTATGCTCACGATAAATATGCCGTTTTAGTGTGTTTACAAGGTATGGACACGGCAGGAAAAGACAGTTTAATTCGCGAGGTATTTAAAGATTTTAACGTGCGTGGTGTCGTGGTGCATAGTTTTAAAGTGCCCACCAGTTTAGAGCGCGATCATGATTATTTGTGGCGTCATTACATTGCGTTGCCGGCGCGAGGTAAATTTGGAGTGCATAACCGCACCCATTACGAGAATGTACTTGTAACCCGCGTACACCCTGAGTATTTGCTGGGCGAACAGCTGCCAGACGTTAATAATTTGGAAGATATTACGCCAGCATTTTGGTCTCAGCGTTTCGAGCAAATTAATAATTTCGAAAAGCACATAGCAGCCAACGGTACAATCATCTTTAAATTCTTTTTAAATATTTCGAAAGATGAGCAGAAAAATCGCTTGTTACGCCGCTTAAATAAAAAAGAAAAAAACTGGAAATTCTCTTCCGGCGATTTAGAGGAACGCAAACTATGGGATAGTTACATGACGTGCTACGAAAAAGCTATAAATAATACATCTAAACCCAACGCCCCTTGGTTTATAATTCCCGCAGATAATAAAAAAACGGCACGTTATATCGTAGCCAAAATTCTATACGACACCTTAAAAACCTACACCGATATTGAAGAACCGGAATTAGACGCGAAAACGAAAGCCAATATCGATGCTTATAAAAACGAGTTAAACCACGAACAAAACAGCGCGAAAAACAAAAAATAAGGCTAAAAATAGAATAGCGATGTGCATAACGCTAAACCTAAGTTGGTTTTGGGCGTTACCTAAAGGTCGCGTTTTACGTTATATCTTTTTTTGCCATTTGCTAAAGCAAAAAAAGGATACCACTGCAACCGCTAACGCAAATAAACAATGAAAATAATAACGCTGCTTACAATACTCCTTTCAATAGTAGCCTTTTCTCAAGAAAGCGACAACGAATTACCGTATTACCAATTACCCGAAGCTGCAAAAACATTTACAGCAGGAACAGTCGCGGCACGACAAGTGGATGCATTGGGTTTTAGGTTTTATTGGGCTTCTAAAGATTTAAATACAAGCGATTTAGACTATAAACCGTCAGACGTGTCAAGGACGGCGCTTAAAACCATAGCACATATTTTCGATTTAAGTCGTGTTCTTTTAAACGCCACAATGCAAGAACCACAGTCTAAAATCGAAACGGACTCACTATCATATCAGGTTTTAAGAAGTGAAACCCTGCATAACCTAAAAAAAGCTTCCGATATACTTAAAGAAAGTGAGGATATTTCTCAGTATAAAATCATTTTTGAAGACCATCAATATGAGTTTTGGAATGCCATTAATGGCCCTATAGCAGATGCTGTTTGGCATTGCGGACAATTAGCTACTTTTCGTCGTGTTACCAAAAATCCTATTAGCGCAAGGGTTAATCATTTTACAGGAACAGTAAAAAAATAAATTAGCAGTTCTACTATAATGTATAAAATATAGGAGGTTTTATTGTACAAAATGGTGCCGAAGCGCGGTGAGTTTTAAGGTAATATTGGGATTGTTTCTATTGCTTTTATAAACGATTGTAAGTAACAGCTCTACATGGTAAACTAATGTGTACTATTAATATTTGGTTATACTAGCACGCGGTTTTAGAGTGAGAACTCTTCACTGTAAGATCAGTCTCAGCTATCGTTCCTTAAGCTAGAGAGGTGGTGAATAAAGAGTTTAAATGAAGAATGTGTGAACCAAAAACATAGATTTAAGATATGTTTATAGGGTAATTGGGGAGTCTGTTTTATTGCCAAGAGCTAAACAAGCACCAAAACAGACTTACATTTTATGGCAATTAATAAATAGTTGAGATTTATTTTTTCAATATAAATTTTTTAGTTATTTGTCTTAGTGACGCTTTATCTATAGGTTTTATAATAAAACCACTAATCTTTTCATATTCTTTAGCTTTTTCGATATCTACCGGATCTATTGAAGAACTTACAATATATAAGGTTACCACTTTACTTAATTTTAGTTTTATAAATTCATCTAGAAATTGCCAACCGTCCATTATAGGCATATTAAGATCTAAAAAGATAAGATCCGGCACTTCCGAATCGTTTATATAAAGTGGTTTAAGATGATTGAAAGCATCTTCACCATCGTTAAAGACTAAAAAGTCCCCACCAAAATCAGATAACCTCAATACTTTTTTTGCGGTAAAAATAAATATTGGATCATCGTCTATGATACAAATTAAATTAATTGTTTTCATATTTAAAATATACAGTGAATGTTGTGCCCTTATTAACTTCGCTTATAACGTCAATTTTTCCTCCAATGGCGTCAACCTGGTTTTTTGTAATAAATAAACCTAAACCTCTAGAATCTTCATGTTTGTGAAATGTCTTATACAGACCGAACATTTTATGTCTGTGTAGATCTAAATTTATGCCTAAACCATTATCAGAAATGTCTAATTTAATGTGTTTTTTCTCAATACTGGCTGAAATGGTTATTTTAGGGGCAATATTTTCTCTTCGGTACTTAATAGCATTGGTAATTATGTTTAATAAGATACTATCTAAATAAGCTGGTAAAGCTAAGACAATTATAGAGCTATCAATATTAAGATTTATCTCCGTGTTGGTTTCTATAATTTTAGCTATCGAACTGTTTACCGCCTTATTAGTAAAGTCAAGAAGATTTAAAGACTCTAAACGGGTGTCTTTCTTACTGTTTACTAACGAGATTTCGTTTAAATTCCCTACGGTGTCTGCCAAGTTATTTACGGCTTGCTGAATAAGTGGGAAATACTCATTATTGGTTGCTGAGGGGATGTCTTCTTGTAATAATTCTAAAAGCATGGATAAATTTCCAGTATGCGATCGTAAATTATGAGAAACAATATGAGCGAAATTTAAAAGTCTTAAATTTTGATCTTCTGTGGTTTTAAGTAATTTTTTAACTGTTTTATTAGCCTTTCTCATTGGCCCAATATTTATAACGCTTTTAATAAAATATAGCGGCACATTATTCTCATCTCTTAAAAGCGAGGTCGATAGAAGACCGTGAACCTTTTTTCCGCTTTTATGAATATACCTTTTCTCTAATTGGAAATTAGAAAAATGCCCATCCAGCAATTTTGAAATCTGTGTCTCAGTTTTATCGTGATCTTTAGGATGCGTTATTGTTTTACATTCAATACTTAGAAGTTCTTTTTCCGAATAGCCTAAAAAATCGCAAAGACTTTTATTTACGGATAAAAAACCACCATGTAACCCGACTACAGCCATTCCGTTAGGAGAATGTGTTAATATAGTCCTTATTTCTTTTTCTTTTTGAATGGTCTCATTAAAGATATTTGTTTTAGCAGTTATGTCTTGGAATATACCCATAACTTTAATACAAATTCCCTCTTTAAAAACAGGATAGCCTATAGAGCGTACCCATTTACAATTATTTTTAGCAGTAGTTAATTGATATTCTATATCGTATTTTTTTCCAGTGTTGATCGCTGTTTTAAAGAGATCATCTAATAGATCTCTGTCTTTAAACGAGGTGTAAAAATCTCGAGTGGCATCAAGCTTTGGGACATAATCGGGGTCTACTTCGTGGATCTGTTTTGTCATCGGACTCCAATATACACGCAACGTTTCTAAATCTACTTCCCAAGCGCCTATAGTGATGGACTCTTGAATTGCATTTAAAAAAGTTGTGGTATCACTCGGAGTATTTAAACCATCATCTATGGACAATAGTTTTTTATAAAAATCTTTCATTGGCTAAGGGAGTCCGTTTATTGTTATCAGAATATAATATTCTGTTTTTTTTTATTAAGGGATACAAACATAATTATGAAATAACAATATTCAGTCTACCAATTTATAAAATTAAATGCAAAAAATGTGCTTTTCACACTATTAATTATCAGAGTCTTGTAATCCCCAGTGGTCCAAATGTCGCAAAATGAGCTCTAACGATTGTCCGCGCTCACTCAGTTTATATTCTACTTTTGGAGGAACAACAGGAAAAATCTCTCTATAAATGAGTCCATCTTTTTGTAATTCTCGTACTGTTTGCGTAAACATTTTATTAGAAATTCCGGAGACTCTCTTTTGCAGCACTCCAGAGCGAGCGGCACCCTCTAATAAATGGAATAAAACCAGAGGTTTCCATTTTGTGCCTATTAAATTCATTGTATAGTGAAGCGGACAAGGATTATTTTGATTCATTTTATTGTATAACTACTTGATATTATTCTGTTTACTCTTTTTGGTAACTATAGTACTTTTAGGTAAGTTATTGTATTTTAGACAAATATAGTTTTATTTTGCAGTATAAATAACATAATTATGACGACAACTAAAAATTATCCAAAATCATTTTCGCATATTGGTATTACAGTTCCCGATATTAAAAAAGCCGTTTCCTTCTATTCTGAAGTTATGGGGTGGTACGTTATTATGGAACCTTCAAAAGTGAAAAAAGAGAGCGATACTGCCATTGGGCAAATGTGTATTGATGTTTTTGGAGACGATTGGGAGGAATTTGAAATTGCTCATTTATCAACTTCCGATGGGATAGGCATAGAATTATTCTCGTTTCCAAATGGGGTAAAAGAGGCTCCAGAATTTAATCCTTTTAACACAGGTCTTTTTCATTTCTGTATTCAAGATCCAAATATAGAAACGTTAATAGATAAAATTATCTCTTATGGAGGTAAACAGCGTATGCCTATAAGGTCGTATTATCCCAACGAGAAACCGTATAAAATGTGTTATGTCGAAGATCCGTTTGGTATTGTTTTCGAGGTCTACACCCATAGTTATGAATTAACCTATTCTTCGGGAGCGTACTCAGAATAAATGCCGAATTATAGACTATATGCAGCCCTCTTTTGGTTATAAAAAGGAAGCGCTTCAAGTTGTAGAAAATAGAAATTGAGAAATAGACATCTTCATTTGCGATATAAAGAGAGCATTTTCTTTAAAATGCGACGCTGTGCATAAACAACTCTAAAAAATATTGGTAAAAAGCTTAAGGTTAATTACTTTTGTGACATTAAAACTCTTCACCATATTATAACGAAGAAAAACTAATTTTTTTATTCTTAAAAGATGAATTTACACGAATATCAAGGGAAAGAACTATTAAGCAGCTTTGGCGTACGTATTCAACGTGGTATTGTTGCCCAAAATGCAGACGAAGCTGTAGCTGCTGCAAAAAAATTAACTGAAGATACAGGAACAAGCTGGCACGTTATAAAAGCACAAGTTCACGCAGGAGGACGCGGAAAAGGTGGTGGAGTTAAGTTAGCAAAAAGCTTAGACCAAGTTAAAGAAATAGCAGGACAAATTATAGGAATGGATTTGGTAACACCTCAAACTTCGGCTGAAGGGAAGCGTGTGCACCAAGTTTTAGTTGCTGAAGATGTTTATTATCCTGGGGCTAACGAACCAAAAGAATATTACATGTCTGTTTTATTAAATCGTGGTACAGGTCGTAATATGATTATGTATTCTACTGAAGGTGGAATGGACATTGAAACAGTCGCTGAAGAAACTCCAGAATTAATTTTTACTGAAGAAATAGATCCTTCAACAGGTATTTTAGCTTTTCAAGCACGTCGTATCGCTTTTAACTTAGGTTTAAGCGGAATGGCTTTTAAAGAAATGACAAAATTTGTTACTTCTTTATATAAAGCTTATGTAGAGTCTGATTCTTCTTTATTTGAAATCAATCCCGTTTTAAGAACTAGTGATGACAAAATAATGGCTGTAGATGCTAAAGTATCTTTAGATGATAATGCATTATACAGACATAAAGATTTAGCAGCGTTAAGAGATTTACGTGAAGAAAGTGCTATCGAGGTGGAAGCAGGAGAACTAGGATTAAACTATGTAGACCTTGAAGGAAACGTTGGTTGTATGGTAAATGGTGCTGGTTTAGCAATGGCGACTATGGATTTAATTAAGCAAGCAGGTGGTGAGCCAGCAAACTTTTTAGATGTTGGTGGAACTGCTGATGCTGCTCGTGTAGAAGCTGCTTTTAGAATTATATTAAAAGATAAAGGCGTAAAAGCAATCTTAGTTAATATTTTTGGAGGTATTGTACGTTGTGACCGTGTTGCTCAAGGTATTGTAGAGGCTTACAAGAATATGGGAGACGCTATGAATGTGCCAATTATTGTACGTTTACAAGGAACAAATGCAGATATAGCAAAAGAATTAATTGATAATTCTGGATTAGATGTTATGAGTGCAACAGAGTTTCAAGAAGCTGCAGATAAGGTTCAAGCTGTTTTAGCATAGTACTTTAAAAATATATAGTGTAACAAATAGTTACAAAAAAAAGAGCAACTTTTAAAGGTTGCTCTTTTTTTGTGATGTAATGTCTGGTTTTACCTTCGGCTTACTTTTCTTGTTATCTCTAGTAGAAGGTTTTGCTTTGTTTTTTGGAGGCATAGGGCCACGAAGATGAATGACTAAACCATTTAAGAAATTTCTTAATACTTGATCGCCACATTCCATATAGTTTGGGTGGTCTTCGCGTCTAAAAAAAGCGCCTAACTCACTTTTAGAAAGCCTAAAGTCTACAAGCTCTAAAATTTTAATAATATCGTCGTCTCTTAATTGATGAGCAACTCTTAATTTTTTAAAAATATCGTTATTTGTCATTGTTTAACTATTTGATAATGAGTGGTTTTTGTATTTTTTAATAAGTAAAACCGATAAAAAGTATTTAAAACACGGTGTAAATCTACATATTTTTCGACAAGTTACATTGTTTCAACGATTATATATTTTTGTTTTATTCTAACTTTACTCACTTGTTAAATAGGTGATAATATGTCTAATAGAATAGAGAAAATATGTTTGTTGTCTGATATTATGGCTTTCATAAAGTCTGATAAGATTATAGAAAGTATAGACTTTGAGTTTATACTTGATATTGCCCAATTTTTAAAAGTGTCGCAAGAAGATTTTGACTATGCTATCACAAATGCTATCTATAGAACAGAAACAAACAATTTTAACAATAGAATTCTTCATTTTTACAATTTGGTATCTTTATTACCTATCGAATATTCACAAAGAGAATTAGAAAAACTATTTACATTCGGCTTAAAAATGTGCCTCAGTCACGAATTGGTAACTAAAGTATTGTATCTTATAGAAAGTTTTCCGAATAGAAGAGTGCCTAAAGAAGTCTTAATAGATGCTGCAAAAGTGCAATATAATTAAACTTTAAGTTTCTCTAATTTTCCTTGATACACTTTAATTTCATCTCGTAATTGTGCCGCAATAATAAAATCTAAAGCTTTAGCGGCTTGCTCCATTATTTTCCTTTTTTGTCTAATTTTCTCTTCCAATTCTGGTTTAGATAAGTATTCATTTTCTGGTTCTGCAGCCTTTAACGCTTCCAGTTGGTAGCTATACGTACTTACCGAGTTTTTAGAAAGCGCACTATTAAGACTTTTATTAAGTGCTGTGGGTTGTATGTTGTGTTTGGTATTATATGCAATTTGTTTCGCTCTGCGGTATTCCGTTTCGTCCATCGTTTTTTGCATACTTTTCGTTATTTTATCCGCATACAGAATCGCTTTTCCTTCAAGATGTCTGGCGGCTCTTCCTACGGTTTGCGTCAATGATCTTGCCGAACGTAAAAAACCCTCTTTATCGGCATCTAGAATAGCAACTAAGGACACTTCAGGTAAATCTAAACCTTCACGCAATAAGTTTACACCAACTAGCACATCAAAGATACCTTTACGTAAATCTTGCATAATTTCTACACGCTCTAAAGTGTCTACATCACTGTGTATATAACGAACTCTTATGTCAATTCGCGAGAGATATTTAGTCAATTCTTCGGCCATACGTTTCGTTAACGTTGTAATTAAAGTACGTTGGTCTTTTTCTACACGAATCTGAATTTCTTCAATTAAATCATCAATTTGATTCAGACTGGGGCGGACTTCTATTATAGGATCTAAAAGTCCTGTCGGTCTTATTAATTGCTCGACATACACACCGTCTGTTTTTTGTAACTCGTAATCTGCCGGCGTCGCACTCACATAAATGACTTGATTTTGAAGCGCTTCAAACTCTTCAAATTTTAATGGCCTATTATCCATCGCTGCCGGCAACCGGAATCCGTAATCGACTAAATTTTCTTTACGACTTCTGTCGCCACCGT
Organism: Bizionia gelidisalsuginis; assembly: GCF_008086185.1. Taxonomy (NCBI): domain Bacteria; kingdom Pseudomonadati; phylum Bacteroidota; class Flavobacteriia; order Flavobacteriales; family Flavobacteriaceae; genus Bizionia; species Bizionia gelidisalsuginis. Next base: position 169,897 of record NZ_VSKN01000002.1, on the reverse strand, counting down.
ACATGGCGTGTACTTGCGAAATGGTAACGTGACTTTCGTCGACCACCATTAAAAAATCGTCTGGGAAATAGTCTAATAAACAGAAGGGGCGTGTTCCGGGTTCACGACCATCTAAATAGCGTGAATAGTTTTCAATACCAGAGCAATACCCTAATTCCCGAATCATTTCTAAATCGAATTCGGTTCGTTCTTTTAAGCGTTTCGCTTCAAGATGTTTGCCAATCTCAATAAAGTAATCGTGTTGTTTCATCAAATCGTCTTGAATACTTTTTATGGCATTTTGTAACACGTCTGGAGAGGTTACAAACATATTGGCAGGATAAATAGTTAGTCTGTCGTAGGTGTCGATAACTTCATTGGTCTGCACATTAAACTGTTCAATTTCTTCAATTTCGTCTCCAAAAAAGTGAATACGAAAAGCATCATCTGCATAACTCGGGAAAACATCTACGGTATCGCCTTTAATTCTAAAGTTACCATGTTTAAAATCGGCTTCGGTTCTAGAGTATAAACTCTGTACTAATTTGTGTAATAATTCGGTGCGGGAAATCTCTTGATCGCGTTCTAAAGTGACCACGTTTTTTTGAAATTCCACGGGATTTCCTATACCATATAAACACGATACAGAAGCAATGACAATAACATCGCGACGTCCTGATAATAGAGACGACGTTGTGCTTAAACGCATTTTTTCTATTTCTTCATTTATCGAAAGATCTTTTTCGATGTAAACACCTGAAGAAGGGATGTAAGCTTCTGGTTGATAATAGTCGTAATACGACACAAAATATTCTACCGCATTATTGGGAAAAAACTGCTTAAACTCAGAATACAATTGGGCTGCTAATGTTTTGTTATGAGCCAACACTAAGGTCGGTTTTTGCACCTCTTCAATAACATTGGCTACGGTAAATGTTTTACCAGAGCCGGTAACGCCTAATAATGTTTGGTATTTCTCATTTGTATTTAGACCCTCGGCAAGTTGTTTAATTGCTGAAGGCTGATCGCCCGTGGGACTAAATTCAGATTGTATTTTAAATTTCATAATTTTTTAGTCTATCTCACTAGTGAAATGTATCCGCGATATTACGTCGCATTTGGAGGTGTTGTAATGTGCCAATAATTGTTGTTTGGTGGCGACAAACCTTCTAATATGCCGAGCCAATCTTTAATTAGGTTTGGCAGTGCAAGAAGTTTGCCATAACGATTAAAAATAAGAATTTTTATACGTGTATTACTTTCGGTATTGCTACCTAAAGGATTTCTGGTAGTAAGCATTTTATCACAATCGAAATTAGGGTTCAACTCAGAACTGCCAGGTCCTAAAAAAATAGGAGAACTGTAGAGGTGATGCTGTGCGTCTGCATAACTCCAATTATTAAAATATGTTTCGTTAGGTGCCGTGGTTGATGGTGTTTTAATTGTTTGTTGGTTAAAGTCTCTATCTATAACCGTGGTCTTCGGTTCTTGTAGGTTGTTTTCTAAATCAATTTCACCTCTCCAACTAGGCGCAGTGTCATCGCTTAAAGCTTTAATCGGGTTTTGTACATTATAAAGTTTACCCGTGTTTAAAGCACTCCTGTTTTTAAACAAAAAGGAAGGCATAGTATCCTCTAAATGACCTAAGCTTCTGTCCGTGCCATTAAAATTTCGGACTGCAGTATTGGTTACTTTAACATTTGTAAAGTAATTGTTTCCAAATAGTACGTTTTTAATACAGTGTTGCTGGGAGTCTGTTGGTTTATTAGCTGTAATAGTCTGAGATTTTACCGAAGTGGTTAATACTGTCAGAATTATAATAAGGAGCTTTTTCATCTTTAGCAATTAGTATACAAAGATAAGTAACTCCTTAATAGTTATTAAAAAAGATCTGTTAAAGCGTTATGTTATCGGCGTAAGGCAAAATGGCCTTTCACTTCAAACGAGATAGCGCCTTTTACCACTTTTGCGAGATACCAATAATCGGTTGCTGGCATCGCATTACCGTTGTAATTACCATCCCAACCTCTCGAATTGTGTTTAAGTATTTTTAATAATTTACCGTAACGATCAAAAATAGTGACTACTGTTCCTGGCAACTGACTGACACCTGTAATGTGCCACGTATCAAAATACCCGTCACCATTTGGGGTAACAAATTGCGGCGCATCAATAATGACAACATCTTTTGTGGTCGAGTTGCAACCGTATAAATCGATAACGGTAATGGTATGCGGTCCTAAAGCGACGTTGGTGAAAACGTTAGCCTCTTGAGGGTTTTGCTCATCTAATTGATACAGATAATTTCCTATTCCAGAGATACTAACCGTAATGTTGTTTGGGTTACTAAAATCGATCGTTTCGGTGAAGGTTATTTCGGCGCTTTCAGATTCTAGAACATTAAAAGGTGCTGTTGTAATACAACCAAAATCTGTCGTTACAGTTACCCAATAGCTACCAATATTTTCAATAATAATATTAGGAGTAATTTCTCCAGTAGACCATAAATAAGTATCTGTTGAATACCCCGTTTCTGCAGTAACGGTAAGTGGTAAATTATCTAAACAAATAACTTGATCGGTAATATCGACAATAGGTTTCGGGTGAATAATCGTGGTAAAACGAGTGGTAGTAAAACAGTGCGTCGAATTGTTTTCTAAGCGAATATAAATGGATTGATTGTGTGATGCGGGGTACAAAGTACTACTAATAGCATTTGTATTGCTTTCGGCGTTGTCTTCTGTTTCAAAATAAGATACGGTATAGTCGTTAGTATTTAAACTCCCTAAAACTAGAGGTGTTTGTTGCGATAAATCGAATATTAAAAGGGCATCATAATCATCATCACAAGCTTCTAAATCAGGAACGAAACTCGCTATTGGTAATGGATTAACTCTAAAGCTGAAATTGTTAAAAGACACACATTGCGTTGCAATAAACTCGGCACGAACATAAATGGTTTCGTAGTTTGTGGGGTATATATAAAATGTACTTAACGGATTGGTTTCTAGAACGGCATCTTCTTGAGAGGTATAAAAAGAAACGGCTACATTCTCTTGGTTACCTATTAATTCAGGAATCATAGCGTTCAAATCGAAAGTATTATCGGTGTTTTCACACTCTTCAATAAGCGGAAGTGTTGCAATAGTTGGAGGTAGATTAACTATCAATGCAATAGGCACTGACACTGCACAATTAGATACGGTATTAGTAACTTCTATATAAACCGTTTGCGGATTTGACGTATTACTGTAATTTGTAGGGTCGGTGATAGGATTCGCATTATTTTCTAAATCTGTTGCGTTTTCATAATAGGTGATGACACTATTATCTTGACGTATTTGAAGTACTTCAACTTCAGCAACCGTTAAATCAAAACTAACACTACCATCGCTATTTGTATCACAAACTTGCATATCGGGTGCTGGATTTATTTCTGGCGATTGTACAACATTTAATGTAAAGGACGCTATGCCTTTGCAATACGTGCTATTATCAACACTAACAAAAAGCTCTTGCGGATTTACAGTATTGGTAAAGTTGTCAGGTAAAGTATTCTCTTGGTTTTCGGCATCTTCTTGTGTTATATGAAAGGTGATGTCTAGATTTTGAGGTGAGTTTAAGGCGATTTGCGAAGCGATATCGGACAGTGAAAATTCGGCAACAGCATCGTTAGAAATATCGTCACATAAAAATACGCTTATAGGTGTGTTATACACCGGAATAGAACCGACCTCAATAGTAAAAGACGATACTCCAAAACACGAAGTGTCCGTTGTATTTTCAACACGAATATAGATTGTTTGCGTTTGCGACGTGTTGTTATAGAGTACCGTTTTATCAATAGGGTTAACGTTGTTTATGGCGTTGTTTTCAGTTTCAAAATACAACACTTCTTTACCTTGTTGTCCGTTTAAAATTTCGTTGTCTTTTTCAGAGAACAAAAAATCTGCAATTTGGTTACCATCACTTTCACAGTGTATAAAATTTGTAATAGGAATAAATTCTGGTAACGTATTTACAATAAAAGTAATCGGAACTAGTGCAAAACATCCTGTCGCAGTGTAACTTACTTTTGCATAAATAGTCGTTGTTTGCGCTTGGTAGTTTAGCGTGTTTGTAATTTCGTTCTCGCTACTATTCGCATCGTTTATTGTAGGGAAATAACTTATTTCTATGTCATCATCCGTGGAAATAGAAGTGTTTAAATTTTCTAAATTAACCGTCGAAAGCCCGTCTTGATCGTCATCACAAATAATAATATCCGAAATAGCATTAGTAGCTGGTGCCGGAAGCACGTTAATAGTTACAGGTTGTATAGCGTAGCAACCTGTTGTGTCATTGGTAACACGAACAAACAATTGCGTTGGGTTCTGCGTGTTATTAAAAATTGATGGTAAAGCATTTACATCTGTTTCGGCATCTGTTTCAGAATTAAAATAACGTACGGATGGCATTGCAATCCCTTCGCTAAGAATGCCGTTAAAACTATCTAAATCTATTGCTGTTAGCGCATCGTTATCTGTATCGCAAAAGGTTAATGTGTCTGTGTTTATTATGTGTACCGACGGATTTACAAAAAGCTCAATGTTTGCATAGTGAAAACAATCTGGGTTTTCTATAGCGATAAATAACGTTTGAGAAGTCAGTACCGTGTAAGACACTGAGCTATCTATAGGATTTGTGTTGTTATCTAAATCCTCTTGAGTTTCGTAAAAAGTAATGGTAATATCCGGGAGTCCGTTGGCAATAATATCTGTAATTGACACTAAATCAAAAGGAGCAGCCCCATCATCGGGAGCTTCATCACACGTGCTGAAATCTCGAATATTCGTACCCGTTTCTAAAATATTGGTATGTAATTCTATAGCCACAATTTCGTAACAAGAGTTAGAATCGTTTTGAATTCTAACGTAAACGGTTTGAACGTTTGGTATGGTATTAGTGAAATCCGACGGGTTATCTATAGGGTTTTCACCGCTATTAGCATCTTCAATAGTAATGTGATACGTTATTATTGTGTTTGTGGTATCGGTAATAATGGCCTCTAAAACAGACGTTAAATCGAAGGACTCAAAACCATCATCATCAAGTTCGCAAGCGCTAATTTGTTGGGTGCCGTTATTTACACTTGGGCTCTCTAGCAGTTCTAAAGTTATAGTTGTAAATGCGGTACAACCAGAGTTTACATTCACTACACGAATAAATAATGTTTCGGTAGTATTTTGTGGTGTGTAGGGCGAAGCAATAGCATTGCTTCCCGTGGTGGCATCGTTTTGGATATAATGGTATGTAACACTTAATTGCGCATTGTTATTTGTAATGGTCGTGTCATTATCGGTTAGATAAACGTCTCCGCTACCGTTATTACAGACATCCAAATTGTCCGGGTCTGTTATAATTGGCAAACTATTTACGATAAGATTTACTGTAGAAATATAAACACATTCGCTAGAGGTGTCGACCGCTCTAATAAATACCGTTTCTGGGTTTGTTGCATTTGTTATAGTACTCACAGAATTACTGCCGCTTTCGGCGTCTTGAAGCGAATTATGATACGAAATCGTATAATTAGCATTCGGTAAACCCGCAAGCATCTCGTTGTCTTTAGTGGTTAACTCGAAGACTTCTGAGCCATCATTACTGTTGTCGTCACACAATTCAAAATCACTAATTTCTGGGCCCGCTTGCACCGTGTTTAAAGTCACTTGAATTGTATCGTTAAAATTACAGGTTGCGTTACTAAATGGAACCGTGATTTCTACCATATAGCTGGCTGAGGTATTTACCGCTAAAGTACTAGTCGTTTCATTGGATAAAAGTACACCGTCCTCATACCACGAATACACCGCTTGCGGATTATTAGTTTCCGCATTTAAAATGGCTGAAGCACTGCAGCTTAAAATATCAGCACCTAAATCGATACTATCTGTAAAACTATTGCCTTCTATAAAGACTGCCGAATCAAAATTTCTATCGTTTTGGTCGGCAATAACAAGCTTAATGTGGTACTGTGTATTTGGTGTAATGTTTGCGGTTGCCGACAGTACCGTTGTACGGCCATTAAAATTAGTATCACCAATATTATAACCTTCAAAATACTGTTCATTCTCCGCAGGGCAAAATCCTACAATGTCATCGTGAATGGTATTGGTGTTAACAGGAGTACTTGTACCAGGTATTACTGCGATGTTTTGATACGGGCTAGTGGTGCCTACTTCTTTAATTAAAAAAGCAAAACCATCAGAATACATACACGGATATTCTCTGAAATATTCTTCGGAAGCCAAAATATAATTAAACTGAATGGCACTTGAAGCAGAGATAAAATCGAATTCTATGGAAGTTGCATTTAATGTATTCGAAATGCCTAAGGCCGTTTCCAAATCGGGATCTGTTAACCAATCAGATTCACCTTCATTTAAAGGGCTAGTATTACTAACACCACCAGCCGAGCTTACATTTCCAGTGGATAAAACAATACCGTTTTGGAAGGGGAAATTTGAGGCTTCTTGTTCAAAATAACCAAAACTAGCAAAACCGTTTATACTACCATTTACAGAGGAGGTTACATTCGAAATTTGCACGCAGCCTTCTGCTAAATTAGTTTCAATAAGTTGTTGCGCAGATAAAGAATTATCTACGGCTATCTGTTGGGCATTTAGATGCGTTATAAAACAAATAAAAAGACTGGTGAAGTAAGTAAGTTTTCTTAACATAAGTAAGGGGCATTGTGTTAAGTTAGTCTTAAATCGATTAAATATTAACCGACTAACGGTGCGAATTTACCGTTTTATAGTTGAATTACCAATAAATTAGATGAAATACATTATAATTAGTAGTTTAAGTAGACCCAACCCGTCATAGATTTATAGTTGGCATCATTTAAATGTAAGACGTAAAAGTAAGTTCCCGTAGGTACGAGGTATCCTTTATTGAAACCTCGATTGGAAATTCCATACCATTTTAAGTCATTGTTTCCTATAAAAATTAACGTCCCCCAGCGGTTATAAATCAAAAGTTCGTGTTTTTCGAAAATGGTGTAAAGGCCTGCAATATTAAAATGATCGTTAATACCATCATTGTTTGGCGAAAAGCCTTCAGGTATAAATGGCGGACAGTTTTCTGTGAGTACGTTGAAAGTATAGATATCGAAACAGGTTTCAGTTTCCGCTTTCAAATAAAGGGTTTGTGGTGTTGTTAACGACTGATAGTAATTTGGTAAAGTGATCACGTTGGTGTGAGCCTGTAAATCTTCAATAGAAGTGAAATAATAAAAATTGAAATACGACTCATTAATTTGATTTTGAATGGCTGTAATATCGAACACAGCGGTATTGTTTGAAATATCACACGCCATTAAGGGCTGAAGGGGTTTTATTTCAGGTAACGGAATAAGAGTTATCTCCTGAGTTGTTGTGTTATTGCTTTCAATGATTTCGACAACGTTTCCAGTACTGCTTCCGTTATCGTCTACCACAATTGTTAAGGTAAAGTTGTCTGGAATAGTACTGGGAATTTGAATGTTAATACTATGCGTTTCCGAAGCACCAATCGCGATGGTATTTAGTGTCGATGAAGTGTCAATAAGTGTATTATTCGCATAAAAAGCAATGGGCGTGTTTGTTGGTAAAATATCAGTGCTATTTAGGTTGTAAACGGTGTAGTCAATTTCTAGAGTGCGGTTTCCACAGTTTATATAATAGGCATCAATAGTAATTGTGGCATCTGGCAACTGACTATTTAAAACGGTAATAATGTTATTTAGTAGAATTAAATCCGCTTGAAAAAAACCATTAGCGTCTAATCCGCCAGTCGTTAGTTTTATGGAAACCGAGGTATCACCAATAGCTATATTATTTTCAATGTTATAGACATCTAAATCGCCATTATAAAAAGTGTTTGAATTGGTAAAGGAATTGGTGCCATTAAAAGCATTATCGGCAGCGTTTAACGGCGGATTAGCAATAATATTGCCATTAATAGATAAGCTTTCGCCATAATTTAACGCATTATCGCCTTCCCAAGCTAGGAATCCTATTTTTGCATCTTCATTGTCTAAAACGTTTACGTTTTCTAAGAGAATTACTTTTTCCTGTACATTCCGATTTATAATTTCGAGACCTTGAAATAAATTAATTTGATTTAAAGGTAGTGTGGGGTTCTCATAAACGACATAGAGACTCCAACCAGCAAAATTAGTCCGGTTTTCGCAATAGCCAGGATTGCTGGCTAGGGAATTGGCAATGTCTAAATCTGAAAACGTGTACGACGTATTTCCAGCAGCCAGAATTTGATCGGTAACATCGGCCATACAGGAAAAATAATTAAGAGTACCGTAATTAGAATCTAAATAGTCTGTAATATACGTGTTGTCGGCGGTGATTGAGGAGCCGTTAAAACTCACCTCTAAATCACCAGTTCCAGAACCTGCCCAATATAAATAAGCCGCAATAATAGAGCAGTCGGTGTCCAGGTATAAATCGGCTTGGGAGGCCGGAAGTATCTCGCAGAAATCTTGTACAATATTATTTTCGGCAGGATTTAAAGTGTTGCCAATAGCTGTGTAATCGTAACGCCCGTTAAATTGCTGAAATAACGAGATGTCTTGGCTAAACATTTCATTATTAACGCCTAATAACAGTATAAAGAAGCAAACGGTTCGTAACATTTTGGTAAAAGTCTTCCCTAAAAGTACAATTTATTTTTCTTTATTGTTAACGTTTCAAAGTGAAATGATTTTTAAAACGGCGTCCGTCTTCTAAAGTTACAAAAAACCAATAATCACTTGTTGGCATCGGTTTCCCGTTGTAAGTACCATCCCAACCGCGACTTGACGGTTTTATTTCGGTAATAAATTTCCCGAAACGGTTAAAAATATGAATAACGGTATTGGGCTCTTCGGTAGCAGAAACACCATAGACTTGCCAGAAATCGTTAACGCCATCTCCATTAGGTGTAAAGTAAGGCGGGAAATCTATAATGGAAAACGAAATTTCTGCGCGACCACAACTATTTTTATCGCGAACGTAAACCGTATGAATTCCAGGACTTATGTTCGAAAAATAATTAGAGTTTTGATAGCCCCCATTGGGGTTGTCTAAAGAAAATTCATAATCACCCAATCCCGATATAATAATAAGGGCATTAGTTCCTGTCGTTTCTACGGCATTTATTGTGGCTAAGCTAGAAGCGCTTACAATAACGGTTCTTATTGCCGAGCACCCGTCAGGATTTTCAGTGGTTATGGACGCGTTTTGGGTAATTGTTACAGTATAAGTTCCGGCCATATCGACAGTGATTTGTGAGCTTGTTTCTCCCGCAACAGACCATATAAAAGAATAATTACTCATTGGCAGCGGTAAATTTCCAACATCCAAAATAACAGAGGTATTGCCGTTATCGCAAAAGAATACTGCTTCAAACTCTTCAATATCGGGACGGTCTAAAAGTAGAATGTCGAGTTCATTAATGCTATAACATCCGTTTCCGTTCGCCGTATCTAATTTTACAAAAATAGTAGTATTACTAGTCGTTGTAAACGCTAAAGGATTTAAGATAGGATTCGTAGTCGTTATCGCATCGTTTTCGGTGGTGAAGAAACTAAAATTGAGATCAGGATTATTCTGAATACTTGTAGGAATAGCATTAATTAAATTAAAACTCGTAGTGCTAGAATCGTCAGGATTACAAATTACTAAAGGCGGTAAGTCTAAAACGGGAGGTTCGTTATCAATGCTTAACATCCGGTATAAAATTTGTGTTTCACCTTCAACTTCAAAAGTAATAGTAACGTTGTAATTACCTGGAGCGGTAAAAACGTGGCTAGGATTCATACTGTTTGAGATATTATTTACGCCTGAAGCTGGGTCGCCGAAATCCCAAGAAATACTAGTAATAGTAGATGCCGTATCGATACTAAATTGTGTGGTATCTCCAAAACAAGTGTTATTAAATACATTGGTTGCAAAGAAATAGGATTGAATAAAAGGCGGTAATCCTAAAGACGAAATGTTGTTTTGTCCTAGATTAACGCTTTCAGGACTATAATTACACTCTAAGCCCAAAATATTCGGTGAATTAATAACGCCAATACTGTTAGAACCTGATTTGGCAACATATATTTTTCCGTCTATGGCTTGTTGTACAGCGCCTAAAAGCCCCTCTTCTTCAATAATAATTGTATCAGAATCAATGATTTGTAGTGCACTGCCTGCGGTAAGATCATATTGGTGGATCTTCGAGAAATTATCACCATCTCTTATAATTTCGGTGACATACAGTATTCTACTATCTGGAGAAAATTCGCAACCGTAAGGCCCTAAATCATCAGAGGTGAAATTATCAATAATTAAAGGATTTGTTAATACTCCAGTGGTTGGATTAAAGTCGAAAATTTCTACAATACCATTAGTATAAGATTTTACAGAAGCTATTTTTTCTTTATTGGGAGACGCCTTTAAATAGCCAATACTATTGTTTAAAATACCTTGATGGAAAGACCCTATCGCACTAATTATTGGTGTTGTATTTACGCCAGTAGCACCTACTAAATAGGACACAAATTCATTACTGTTCCATTTATGACCAATTACCCAAACGCTTTCGCCATCGGCACTTTCAACGGCTGTTATTTTTTCTGTAGACGAGCTAATTAACATTACATTTTTAGTAGAGGTTATAGCGCCTAAGTCGTTATCAAGCGTCATATCAACTTCCGAAAAACGCAAGCCATCCGATCCTGCTCGCCCATCTACGGTGAAAATATAATAAATAGAAGCGCTATTTGGTTTTGGAATAATAATAGCCGATTGCGTACTAGAGGCATCTCCGGTTAATCCCGTTCCATTATTCATTACTTGATGATTCTTATTCCAAACAGTAACACCATCGGTATAAAATAATAATTCGCCCAATTTTGAAGATATGGTAGCACAGCCTTCCTCGGTGTTTAATTCTCCATTTAACTCAGGAACGGGATATCCAGTATTAAAATTCAAGCCTGCACCTTGACCGAAAAACCAAAAAGCACTTTCATTTTGAGCGCTAAGATTTGCACTGGTTAGACTCAAAATAAGAGCTAAAAAAAAGCTGTAAATAAAGTGTTTCATATTATCTTTTTAATGTAAAATGACTCTTGTAACTACGACCGTCTTCTAAAGTGATAAAAAACCAATAATCACTTGTCGGCATCTGTTTTCCATTATAAGTACCATCCCAACCCCGGCTTGACGGTTTTATTTGAGTAATAAATTTCCCGAAACGATCGAATATTTTTATATCAGATCTCGATTGAAATTGTGAGTTAATACCATAGACTTGCCACGTATCATTTACACCATCGCCATTAGGTGTAAAATAAAGCGGGAAACCAACGACCGAAATAGTTTGATCAATACTACCACAATTATTTTTTACATCTGTAACGATTACCGAATAAATGCCTGGAGACACTTGTGTAAAGGTATTATTTTCTTGGAAAGAAGTCGTTTCTCCCGCTTCATTAACTAGCGCGTAAACATAATCGCCTTCACCAGAAGTGAGCACGGTTACTGTATTATTACGAATACTATTATCTGTAATCTCTACGGCATTTATAGTTGCAATGTTTGAGGGTTCTATTTCAATTGTTCGTGTTTTCGAGCAGTTGGTGTTCGGGTTAGTAACGGTTACCGTGTAGGTTCCTATTTCATTTATATCAATGTTTTGAGTGGTTTCGCCTGTAGACCATTCATATAAAAAGTTATTTGGGTTGGCATTTATAACGCCGCCATTTATGGTTACTGTTTCAGGGAAATCGTTAAGACAATACAATAACGATTCATTGTTCGCTAATTGTGGTAATGGGGTTATAGTTAATAACACGTCACTAATTCCATAACACGCATTATCATTTTCTACGCGTACATAAATGGTTTGTGAGTAGGGTACGGTGTTTTCGTAACTAGAATTTGAGGCGCCCGTTTCAATAATAGGATTAACTTCTAATAAAGCATCCGTATAACTTTCGTAATAATTTATAGTTAAATCTTGAGGTAGTCCAGTTAGAATAGTATCTGTAAACGTGCTGAGGTCGAACATGTGGATACCGTCTTCCGAATCTAAAGTGTCGCACACAGGGTCGGCAACATAATCACTAATTTGTGTCGTACTAACTTCAATTGTTAAGGTAGTGAAATTAACACAGTCTGTTTCTGTGTTTGATGCGCGCACAAAAAGTGTTTGCGGATTTTCAATATTATTATAGGCATCAGCACTTAAAGGATTTGCATTGTTTTGCGCATTATCGTTGGTTAAAAAATACGAAACTGCAATAGTGTCTGTTTGGTTGTTTAGAATTGTATTATCCGCTTCAGTTAAATTAAAAGTGGTAATTCCATCGTTTATGCCATCTTCATCACACTGAAATAAGCTACTCGCTACAACATCGGGAATTGGGTTTATATTCAGCACAAATGAACCCGTTACAAAGCACACTATATTATTTATATTTTCAACACGAACAAAAATAGTTTCTGTAAATGCTGTTTGGTTTGTGTAATTATTAGTTAATGCGTTTGTATTGTTGACGGCATCTGTTTGTGAGCTGTGGTAAGACACTGTATAATCGGAAGCATTTTGATCGCTTAAAATAGTAGCATTAAAATTACTTAGGTCGGTTTCAGAAAAGCCGTCTGTAGGGTTTGCATCGGTATCACAATTATTAAAATCGACTAAACTTGAGAGCGTTGGGGTAGTTGTCATTGTTATAGTAACCGCTGTCGTTTGGTAACACTTAGGGTTTTCATTATTTTCTACTCGAGCGACTAAAGTTTCAATTGGTGTTATTACGGTGTAGTCACCTAGAATTTCATTCTCATTGGCATCAGCATCAATTTGCGTGTTAAAATATTTTACACTGAAGGCTGTTGGATCTTGTGTTAATAGAATCTCCGGATTTAAAAGGGTTAAATTGAAAGCTTCAGAATTATCATTATCGACATCACAAATTGAAATGGTGTTGGGTGGATTAGCAGTAGGAATACCGTAGTAAGTTACAATTGCAAGACCTTCCAACGTATTACAGTTTCCGTTTTGTAAGTCGATAACCACTTCGTAGGTGCCGTTGTCGGTAATCTCTAATTCGTAAGGTGTAGCGGGGTTTGTTGGCGGAATGGCATTGCCATCTTTAGTCCAGCTGTACGTTGCACCTGGCACATTGTCGGCTGTTAATATGTAAGTGTCTCCATCGCATAATGGTAGACTTACAGTATTAACATTATTTTGAATAATATCGATAGTCTGACTAAAAAAAGAGGTGATAAATGGAGGTAAACCTTGGCGGGCATTTCTACCATTTAAACTTACGGCATTGTGTAAGTAATTACTATCTACTCCTAAAATGTTTGGCGCGTCTATGACGCCTAAAAAAGGAAGCCCGACGTCGTAGGTAGAGCTTAAAGCACGATAAATTTTTCCATCTGGACCTAATTGTAAACCACCGCGATACAGTGTGCGATCGTCAAGAACGACTTGGCTTGCAGAAATATTATTAATTGCTAAATTGTATTGAATAAGAGATGATTTGTGATTACTGGGAATGTTGTTTTCCGATGGACTTTGAAAAAAATCGTTAGAAGAGGTTACGTACAGTAATTGACTATTTGGGGAAAATTCTACACCATACGGTTTGTTACTATTTTGAGTATTTATTTGAAGGTTCTGACGGTTAGAGACAAGTCCCGATTGTTTATCAAAATCAGCAATAAATAAACCGTCTTTAACATTTGCGCAAGCTAATCGGTTGCCGTCTGGCGAGAACTTTAAACTGCCACGCGCATCATTTACGTTAACGTTCAAACTAGAGGTAATCGCTGTACTATTTACGCCTGTATTGGAGACTTCGTAAGCGTGAAAGGTATTCATTCCCGTTGTGTTATACCCGCTACTGCTAGAGAAGGCGATAACCCAAATATTTCCGGTAACACAATCTTTTAAAACTGCTGAAATTTTTTCGGAACAGGCAGCTAATAAGTTTATGTTTTTATCAGTGACTGCACCATTGCCATTGTCGGCGGTCATATCAACAACAGAATAATTTAAACCTGTAAGATTTTGGTTAGAGCCCACCGTAAAAATATAGTAAATATCAGGATCACCTGGTTTAGGTACAATAATCGCCGACTGCGAACTTGAAGCATCCCCAAAAAGACCTGTGCCGTTCGTCATTGTGTTGTGAGCGGCGTTGTAAACCGTTGTTCCATCTGTGTATAAAACTAAATCTCCATTACCATTAGATATGGTTGTACAGCCTTCAACGGTCGCTAACTGCCCATCACTTAAAGCGGTAATGGTACTTGTGTTTATATCAAAATTTATTCCAGCATTATCTCCAAAATACCAGTTAGACGCTTCGTTTTGTCCGTAAGTAAATACAAAACTCAACAAAAATAATAGTAAAAAATTTCTTTTCATTTTTATAATATAACAATACCTATCAAAGGTATCATTTTAAAAATAAAACATTAACTGTACTATTATTAAAAAGGGGCAGTTATTTAAGATGCTTGCCAGTTAACAGTATTATAAATCTCTTTTTTGCAATAGTTTATAAGAAAACACAATAAAGAAGGTGGTCCAAAATAGTACAATAACGATATCGTACCAATGTACGGCATAGTCGAAATCGAATTGCTCTCCAACTTGATTAGCCATTTCTTTAACCGCTCCTAATCTTGAAAAGGGCTGTTTAATTAAATTAGACATGGATTGTAAGGGGAAGAATTGCGTAATAGCATCGGCGTATTCTGTAGTTTTATCCCATAAGTTTAAAACGATTCTTGCTAGACCTTCTACCATATACCACACAAACAAAAAGCCTAAAGCGAACGCAGAACGTTTTATTAAAATCCCCAAGAACAAACAGAAAGAAAAGAAGCCTAATAGCTTAATAAAAAAGGCGAATAAATAATCTAAATCGCTAAATACAATACTGGCTTCTGTAAAGCTAGAAAAAATATAACCCAAAATTAAAGAGATAATAAAGACGAAAATTGTAGAAATAAGCGCAAAAGCGGCAACAGTTAAAAATTTTGAAAGAATAAACTCCTTTTTACTTAAACCGTCTATTAAGTTCTGTTTTATAGTTTTATTGCTGTATTCGTTGGCCATCATACTTACAATAACTATGGCTAAAAAGAATTTTAAGGCCGCAGCAACATAGGTGTTAAAATGCCAGATAAACGGAAAATTGAAAATGCCTTGTTCTGCTAAATGAAATCTAAAAAAGCCGAAATCAAATTTTATAGCTGAGATAAGCGCAATACATGATAAAAGAATAAAATAGGCAAGGATAAGTACTTTGCTCGCTCTATTATTCCATAATTTTATAAATTCTATATTTAAAAGTCGTAACATATATAAGAGTTTTACTGAAGCCTGTTCAGAAGGTTTTTTAGTTTTAAGCGGAAGGGTTGTCGGTTAGTTTTAAGAATTGTTCTTCTAAACTTTCTTTTCTCATAACCAAATGCGAGAGGAAGATACCAGAATTAAAAAGCTGCTTATTAAATTCTGAAGCAGACAGAGGTTCTTTTAAAAAGGCAGTAACCATATCGTCTTTCTTTACTGTTTTGTTAATAGAAGGGTGGGCTTCTAAAAATGTGATAAGCTTAGCGCTGTCTTCGCTCTTAAGTTCGAAAAAACCGTGGCTAGAAATCATTTCGTCTACACGTCCAGAATATAATTTTTCACCTTTTCTAAGTACGACAACGTGTGTGCATACTTTTTCGACTTCATCTAACAAATGAGACGCTAATAGAATAGTGGTGCCGTTACTTGCAATTTGCTGTATTAAGGCTCTTATTTTATGAATGCCTTGCGGATCTAAGCCATTTGTGGGCTCGTCTAAAATTAAAATTTCGGGATCGTTAAGAAGCGCAGATGCTATGGCTAAACGTTGTTTCATTCCCAGAGAGAAGGTTTGAAACTTACTGTCTTTTCGTTCTATTAAATCGACTAACTCTAACTTTTCTAAAATTTTAGAAGTATCGATACCTTTTATCTTACAAACCAGTTCTAGATTCTTGTATGCCGTCATGTACGGGTAAAAATTTGGCCTTTCTATAATAGCACCTACTTTCTTAAGAGCGTTATGCGTGGTAACTTTACCGTCGAACCATTTAAAATCCCCACTGGTTTTATTGACTACATTTAAAGCAATACCTAAGGTGGTCGATTTCCCGCTTCCGTTAGGTCCTAAAATGCCATAGACATTACCTTTTTCAATGGTAAACGATAAGTTCTTTACGGCGGTAAGTAGTCCGTATTTTTTAGTTAGATTATTAATGGTAAGAATAGTGCTCAAGATAATTGGTTTTTGGTGCGTTAAAAATAAGACGATACTATAAGCCTTTTGTTACATCGTTTTCTAATAAAATAGATTTTATATTTTTATAAAGTACTCTTTCTAGACTTTTTATTGCTAACAATTGGCCATAAAAAAAGCTAAAATAAAAAAACAATGTGCTCCTTTATTTTAGCTTTTCAGTCTTTTAAAGACTTTAAATATAGTGTAATGTGTTAGACTAATTCCAGTTTTCGTCGAAATTTAGATTATCGTAATCATTAACATCGAAATCGTCGTCAAATTCATCGAAAACATCGTCTTCATCTTCATCTAAGTTTTCAGCTTCAAACACTTTATCAGGTGCTTCATCTGGTACTTGCCCTTTAACGAACATTAAATTAGGGTAATCTACACCTTCAGTTTCTTCAGCAATTTCAGCTAACTCCACAAAAAACGTCCACAAACTAAAAAAGTCGTACACATAAATTAATTTTGTTTGTTCTTCGTGTATAGTATCCGAAAGGTTGGTTTCATTCATTAATCGGACGTCACTGCCACCCTCACTCATATCAAAAAGCGATATTTCTTCACCTTGGTTCCATTGCTCATCACTTAAGTAAAAGGACGCCATTTCTGTACCATCAAATCCAAACGATTGTGTAATAATATTGTGTAAATCTTCTAAAGTGTCTGTTTCACGTATTTCTAAATCGCGAAAAATATCCTCTTTCGTATCGTTATCTAAGATGACTCTAAATCTATAAATCATAATCTTTAATTAAGGTGCAAAGTTACAAAGTTTCAATTTTGTTTTTAGGTTTTGACGCCTCTAATATCAGGTAGAACTGAAAACCGAATAGAATACTTGCTAATACAATGTGAAGCGATTGACTGCCAAACGGAAAATTGAAATTAGCCATCGCAATACCCGTTATTGTTTCTAGAATTAAAAGCACAATAACCCCATTTAGTTTGTTGTGTTTTAAGTGGTGCTTTCTATTTAAATACAGTAAAAAGAAATTAACAGCAAGGACTAGAATAGAAAACGAACGGTGAATGTAAAAGGTTATAGGAGCATCGTTAAGCCACAAGGCATTTGTGCCATAACCTAGTGCTTTAATTTGCTCGTCGACAAACTGTCTTACTTGCGTTCCTAAAACTATTTGAATAAGTGTTAATACCGATGAAAACACGAGTAGCTTATAAAAGAAAGCATTGTATTTAAACGGTCTTTTATTGGTTTTGGTTATGTAGATTAAATATAAATTAAGGGCCACAATAACGAGCGCCATTACCATATGAATGGTTATTTTGTAGGGTGATAAATTAGAATCTACAACTGTTTTGCCTAGCCAAGCTTGGAAACCCATGCTAAATAGAATTAAGACTGAAAGTATGGGGATCCAACTATTTTTTCGCCAAAACCAAAAGGACATAACTGTAAAAATTAAAATAGGAATTCCAGACAATGCGCCCGACAAACGGTTGATATATTCCACCCAAGTATGCACGGGGTTGTAAACGGCATAATCGTGTTTTGTGTACGCTTCCCAATTACTAGAGTTTAAAGCATTGCCAGAACTGAATTTGGTTTTAGCGACCAAAAGGGCTTCATCTTTAATAATAACAATGCCTTTTTTGTATTCGAAATTAGGTTTAAATTCTAATTCTGAAGCTTCGGTAGGCGGAATGTAGTATCCAAAACATTTTGGCCAATCGGGACAGCCCATTCCAGACCCCGTCATGCGCACAACAGCCCCTGCGATAATTACAACATAGACTAAAATTAATGCTGTTTTTACTAACGTTCTAAAATTTTTATGCATTTTAAATCTGTTTTAACCCCAGTTTTTCTCCTACTTTAAGCATTATATTGAAAGCTGCATCGTGTTCGTTTGGGATATCTCCTTCTATAATAGCTTCTTTAATGGCCTCTTTAATAACACCTATTTCGCGAGAAGGTTTTAAGTTGAAGGTTTTCATTATTTCTTCACCGGTAACTGGCGGCTGAAAATTACGCACTTGGTCGCGTTCTTCTACTTCAACTATTTTCTCTCTAACAATTTTAAAGTTGTTATGGTATTTATTAAATTTTTTAGGATTTTTTGTCGTGATATCGGCCTCACAAAGCGTCATTAAATCATCGACAAATTCGCCAGCATCAAAAACCAGACGTCTTACTGCGGAATCGGTAACCGTCTCCTGAGCAAGAACAATAGGTCGCGAACTCATAAATACTAGCTTTTGGACAAATTTCATTTTTTCATTAAGCGGCATTTTTAAACGCTTAAATAAATGATAGATCATTTTAGAGCCTTCAAATTCGTGTGCGTGAAATGTCCACCCTGCTTTTTTGCTAAATTTTTTCGTCGGTGCTTTTCCTATATCGTGTAATAAAGCCGCCCAGCGTAACCACAGATCGTTGGTATGTTCCGCTATATTGTCTAAAACCTCCAAGGTGTGATAAAAGTTATCTTTATGGGTTTGGCCGTCAACTTCGTCAATACCTTTTAGAGCCGTAAGTTCGGGTAAGATATGTTTTAAAAGTCCGGTTTTCTCTAACAGTAAAAAGCCTTTGGAAGGTGTTTTACTTTCAATAATTTTATGAAGCTCGACAACAATGCGTTCGTTGGTAATAATTTTAATGCGTTCGCTGTTTCTTGTAATAGCTAGTAACGATTCGTGTTCAATCTCAAAATCTAATTGCGAAGCAAAACGAATAGCGCGGAGCATTCTTAAAGGGTCATCGCTATAGGTTATATCCGGGTTTAAAGGTGTTTTTATAATCTTATTGTCAAGATCTTCAATACCATTAAAAGGATCTAAAAGATCACCGAAATGAGTTTTAGAGAGGTTTAAAGCTAAAGCATTCATTGTGAAATCGCGACGATCTTGGTCGTCTTGAAGTGATCCGTTTTCAACAACCGGGTTTCTGCTGTCTTGTGTATACGATTCTTTACGGGCACCAACAAACTCGATTTCTATCTCTTGAAAACGCAACATTGCTGTACCATACGTTTTAAAAATCTGAACTTTTGGTTTATTAGGCAAATTTTTTGCAACTTGTTTTGCTAGAGCGATACCGCTGCCAATAGCAACAATATCGATGTCTTTAGCGTCGCCGCGATGTAATAAAAAATCACGAACAAAACCTCCAATGACATAACTGTCTAAATTTAATTCGGCTGCAGATTTAGATATGGTATTAAATATGGTATGCTGTAATGCTTCTTTGTAATTCATCGCTTTCTTGCCCACTTACTCGCGAATAATTTTTATAGATCCGCTAGTACTTAGTTTAAAAATACTAGACGGTTTTGTGTTTTTAGTTTCGCTCTGCGAATTTACAATATAATCCACACCTTTTAAAATGACCTCGCTTATTTCTTTAAACGATTTTGGCGTAGGATCACCAGAAATATTAGCCGATGTAGAGACTAACGGTTTACCCAATTTTCTAATTAATTTTTCGCAAAACTCGTGCTTAACTACGCGAATTGCAAGTGTGTTGTCTTCGGCAATTAAATTTTCGGCAACGCCAGCAGGATTATCGTAAATAACAGTGGTGGGTGTTACCGATAAATCTAAAATATCGTAGGCGACGTTAGGGACATTATCCACGTGTTTTTCTAACAACCCATAATTGTGTACAAGGCAAATCATCGCTTTTTTTTCGGTACGCTGCTTTAATTTATAAATTTTCTCTACCGCTTCGGCATTTGTTGCATCGCAACCAATACCCCAAACCGTATCTGTAGGGTATAAAATAATGCCACCTGACTTTAAAATTTCGTAAACTTTATATATTTCTTCTTTCATCTCTGCAAAGGTCTTGAATTTTCTATTAATACGACACGTTTCAATAGTATTAAAAGTAATTGTAATTGATATTTAAATTTTAAATTTGTCGTTTAAATAGTAAAAATAGTTGCTAATTTGTATTTATGATTAATGTAACCCAAACTTTTTTACCTCCAATAGAGGAATATACGCTCATTTTAAATAGAGCGTGGAGGAATAAATGGATTACCAATAGGGGAGAGCTTTTAATAGAATTGGAGGCTAAGTTGTCTGATGTTTTGGGAGTTGAACATTTCTTTGTCACTACAAATGGTACGTTGCCCTTACAAATAGCGATAAAAGCGTTAGGAATAACCAAGGAAATAATAACGACTCCTTTTAGTTATGTGGCAACAACTTCTAGTATTGTTTGGGAGAACTGTACACCTGTTTTTGTGGATATAGAAAAAGAAACGTTAACTATAGATTGTTCGAAAATTGAAGCAGCAATAACGAGTGACACCGAAGCTATTTTAGTTACTCACGTTTTTGGAAATCCTTGCGATATAGAAGCTATTGCAGTACTTGCTAAAAAACACAATCTTAAAGTTATATACGATGGTGCGCACTGTTTTAATGTGCAATACAAAGGACAATCAATTTTTAATTATGGCGATGTAAGTACGGTTAGTTTTCACTCCACCAAGCTATTTCATACTGGTGAAGGCGGCGCTATGTTTATGAGAGATAAAGTTTTATACGATAAAGTTCTTTATCATCACAATTTCGGACACAATGGTCGCGAAAAATTTCACGGTCTAGGTATTAATGCCAAAGCGTCAGAGCTACAAGCAGCAATGGGATTGGCTGTTTTGCCGTATATGAAAACAATTATTGAAAAGAGAAAACAGTTAGTGGAGATTTACGAAAATGTATTTAGAGGTTTGGAAGGGATTCAATTAGTGAGATTTCGAGAAGGTGCGACCCGAAACTATTCTTATATGCCGGTTATTTTTAAAGATGAAGGGACTCTTTTAAAGGTGAAGAAGGCCTTAGAAGATAAAGATATTGTACCCAGACGTTATTTTTATCCGTCTTTAAATACATTAGACTACGTGCATTCTAATAAAGAAATGCCAGTTTCAGAATCTATTTCAAAACGCATTCTGTGTTTGCCTTTGTATTATGAGCTTAAAGAAGAGGAAGTGAAATTAATACTATCAATAATTACTAATACAATTTAATAATTTTGAAACCAATTATCTATTTAATAGGCGTCGGAAATTACACAGAAGTTATAATCGAGCTTGCTGAGGATTGTGGTTATGACGTCAAGGGACTGTATCACTATAATAATGAAAGAATAGGTGAGTTAGTTTTAGGTGTTCCTATTATTGGATGCACAGAAGAGGTGTATAAAGAAGACATAAGTAATTTAAATTTTGCTGTAACTATGGGCGAAAATAAATTGCGATGTCAAATTGCGGAGAAGTTAAGATTATTAGGAGCTAACACTCCAAATTTAATCCATCCTAATGCTTTTATTAGTCCATCGGCGGTTATTGGAGAAGGATGTTTTATACATTTAAACGCTAAGATTAGTACTAATTGTACCTTAGGTAATGACTGTGTCATTGATTTTAATAGTTTAGTAGCACATCACGCGCGCTTGGATAATGGCTGTTATTTGTCTTCATTATCTATGGTTGGCTCGTATTGTAAACTAGGGAAACGTGTCCTTTTAGGGATGAATGCGTTAGTTATTCCCTTAAAATTAATATTGGGGGACGATTGTATTGTAGGAGCAAAAGCTAACGTTACAAAATCATTTCCCGATAACACTGTGCTTATTGGTAACCCTGCTAAGCCACTTATAAAAAAATAAAATGAGACCATTATTAAGTATTTGTTGTACCACGTTTAATCATGTAAAATATGTTAAAGAAACTATTGAAGGTTTCTTGACTCAACAAACTAATTTTCCTATCGAAATTATAATTCATGATGATGCATCTACAGATGGAACCGCAGATATTATTAAAGAATACGCTAGCAAGGACGATAGAATAGTGACCATTTTACAAGATGAAAACCAATATTCTAAAAAAATAAAACCGTGGAGGAACTTTGTCTTTCCAAAAGCAAAAGGTAAATATATCGCGTTATGCGAAGGGGATGATTACTGGACCGACCCCTTAAAACTACAAAAGCAAGTCGATTTTTTAGAAGCCAATAATGATTTTGCATTATGTTTTCATAATAGTAAAAAGTATTTTCAAGGAACGGATACTTTTGAGATAAATACAGCATCGGCAGAGGTACCTAATGTAACAACTTCGGTAGATTTGGCAGACTATAATTATATAGCCACTCCAACTGTTGTTATGCGCAATGATTTTAAATTGTCGCCATGGTTTGACTTGATGCCAGTTGGCGATTGGCCTTTGTTTTTTATTCAAGTTCAAGATAAAAAAATAATGAAACTTGACGATTATATGTGTGTTTATAGAATACACGATAAAGGTATATGGTCTTCAGCAAGTGAGCAGCAGCGACTGGAAATGGATATAAATACAATAAAACCGATATTAGATAATGTAGACTTACCTAAAGTGGCAAATACAGCTCTAAATAAAAAATATAAAGAAAAAGTAAGGGCATTAAAAAAGCTAAATAAAAAGCCGTTTTTCAGTTTTAAGCATTTATTTTCTAAATCTTAAACGACTTTTGTAACAGTTCTGTTTTCTGTGGCGTTTAATAATTTGGCGCGCTTTAAAACCGATCGTCTTTTTAGTCTATTTTTAATTTTTTTACTCCCATAAAAGGTTAAATAATCTAATATTTCTTCTGGACTAAAAAGTTCGACAAGTTTAAAATGATAGTGCATTTTTTCTTCACCTTCAGATAAAATTGGAGTAGAACGTGCTGTAAAGGAGTTTTTAAATGTGGCTTTAATTAATGGTGTCGCTTGTTGTTTCGTTTCAGTATCTAGTTTTTCGTAACAATGTCTTAATGTTAACATTTTTAAATAAGTAATGTACATAGATACCATATTTTTATCTGTCTTATACTCTTCGTTTTTATAATAGTTCTTGTAGAGATACTCAATTATAAAAAGATAAGATTCTAAATTTTTTATGTTGAAGTTATTGGTAATAGAAGCCGTATTTGCGACGTTATAAAAATAGGTCGCTTGATCATTAAAGATAATGCCTTTAGTATGAAATAACGTTTCGAAAAACCACAGTTCGTCCTCGTGATAAATTCCTCTTTTAAAGTTTAAATTATGGAAATCGATAAACGTTTTTTTAATTAAACGGTTCCAAGCAACACAAATAAATGGTTCTTCAATGGCCTTACTTAATAGTTTTTTAGAGTCGTTTTTAAATACTGTAAACGGTTTTGGCGTGTGCGATAAGTGATCTTTTATTGTTTTATTCTGTCCTTCTGTAATAGCGCATTTCCCATAAACGATATCTGTGTCTTCACTAGTTAATGCTAATAAATTACTAAGCGTATTATCGGGAATTAAATCATCTGAGTCTAAAAAATAAACATAGCTACCAGACGCTTTTTCTAGCCCTTTATTTCGCGCTGCCGAAAGGCCTTGGTTCTCTTGATAAAAATATTTAAATCGACTGTCTTTTGCTACCCATTCCTTACAAATGGAAGCGGTGTTATCCTGACTGCCGTCGTTTATAATAAGACATTCCCAGTTCTTATAATCTTGAGAATGGACACTTTCTAATGTTTTGGAAACAAAATCCTTAACATTATAACAAGGAACAATTATAGACACTACAGGATTGGACATAGATGAAGTTATAATTTTAAAACAGCTAAATTAAATTAATTTGAAGAATATACACTCGTAAGTCTATAAAAAAGGCGTTATCAAGAAATAAACGTAAGTTTTTTAAAATAATGACACTTTTAAATCGTTTAAAACAGAATACTCTAAAAGAGGTTCTGATAAAATTGCTATTTTTGGACTATGAATACAAATATTAAGACGATAAAACCGAAACCATTAGCGTTTTTTGAGAGTAACCCTTTAACTCTTAAACGCGTTTCCCGACCCAAGGTTTCTATAATTATACCCGTTTATAATCACATAGTGTATACGTTAAATTGCTTATATTCTATTAAAGAAGATTGTGAGCAAAACGACGTTGAGGTTATCGTTATTAACGATTGTAGCACAGACGACACTTTAGAGCGTTTAGATACGGTTGACGGTATTACAGTTATTACAAATGAAGAGAATCTAGGGTTTTTAAAAAATATAAATAAAGGTATAAAAGCATCTCAGGGGGACTATGTTTTGCTATTAAATAACGACGTTATTGTAGAGCCTCATTTATTAGAAGAAATGTTAGCGGTTTTTGAAAACCGGAAAAATGTTGGGGGAGTCGGTGCTATGGGGATTCATCCTAGCGGCGTATTACTAGAAGCAGGAGCTACCATTTATTCCGATGGCGGTGTCGATAATATAGGTCGAGAGAACAGTCTAGAAAATCCTAAAAATCATTTTCTTAAAAAAGTTGATTATTGTTCTGGCTATTGCTTGCTGATAAAACGTTTCTTTCCAGATAAAACGTTAGTACAGCTCGACGAGTTCTTTTTACCTGCTTATTACGAAGAAACAGATTTGTGTATGCAGATACGTCATACTTATGGATTGGATATTTATTACCAACCCTTTGCAAAATTAATTCATTTTGAAAGTATATCCTATGGTAAAGAGGTCACTGATAAAAAACGACAACTCGTCGCTAAAAATAAAATTAACTTCTACAAAAAGTGGAAAAACGTTTTAGATAAAGCACCATACGATAAAACACGATTGAATCAGAAATACCTCAATAAGAATTATATAGGTGAGAAAGTGTTAGTACTAGAAGATGCCTTGACTCCCAAATTATTAGCGGAAATAAAAGCTAAGGATTGTACAGTCCATAAGGTTGCTATTCTTCTTAAAGACAAGGCGAATATAAAAAACATAAAAAAATGGCAACGTCACGGCGTCGAAATTGTGTATCCTTACGTATCTAAAGAGAACAAAACTATCAGTTTTTTAAAAATTATATCATTTATGGCTCCAGGTTTCGATAGAATTGAAACAAAAAGCATAATAAATAAATTTTATTTTTATTTAAAATCATTTATTGAATAATCGTGTTATTTTTGCGCGTGCTATTAAAATAATAAACAATCAAAATTCGAAGGTATTTCCATGTATAAAAATATTAAAAAACAAATCAGACTTGTGAAATTAAAAAATAAACTCTTAAAAGAGGGTGTTTTTTTTAACGAGGAGTCGCTGGTTTTTTCAAAAAAGAATGTTTTAATTATAGATGAAATTATACCAGAATTTAATAAAGATTCGGGCTCTAGAAGACTTAAGGAAATTATTTCAATTTTATTAAAAAATAATATAGGTGTTTTCTTATTGGCAGATTACAGGCAGCATCGTTATAAAAGTGATTATTTTGGAGTTTATAAAAAAATGGGCGTTAACGTATACCAACCCGCTATTTTTAAGGATGAGGTGTTAACGATTGAAGGTTTTATAAAATTAATTGCTCCAAAATTAAATTATGCGTGGTTACACAGACCGCATATTTTTGAGAAATACCAAAGCATTGTTAGAAACGCAAACCCGAAAGTGAAGTTAATTTACGATATGGTCGATTTTCATTATGTTAGATTACAGCGTGAATACGAGCTAAATAATAATGAAGATAATAAAATTGAGGCTCAGAAATATTTAAATCTAGAAACTAGTAATAGTAAAAAAGCAGATGTTACTATTGCTATTTCAGATACCGATAAAAGCTTACTTTTAAAACATTATAACAAACCAGAGCAAATAAAAGTGTTGAGTAATATTCATCAATATTTACCAAAAACGGCTAACTTTAAGCCCTTCGAAAAAAGGTGTAATTTGTTATTTATAGGTAATTTTAGACACACACCAAACCAAGATGCTATTGTGTTTTTACACGATAAAATTATGCCGATTGTTTGGAAAACGCTTCCTGAATTAAAAGTGGATATTATTGGGAGTTATGCTACCGAAGATATTAAAGCATTGCATTCAGATCAATTCAATATTATTGGTTTTGTAGACAAGGTTGAAGATTATTTTTATAATTCGAGACTATTTATAGCGCCGTTGCGCTATGGAGCCGGAATAAAAGGTAAAATAGGGCAGAGCTTAGAATACAGTTTACCGCTAATCACTACAGATATTGGAGCCGAAGGATTTAATTTTGGCAAACACCATAATACAATGGTTGCCAATACCAAAGAAGAAATTGCTGCAAAAATAATTGAAGTGTACACTAATAAAGAAAGTTGGGAGACTTTAAGTGCTTTTTCTGAACATATCCTGGAACCTTTTTCTTTAAAAAGCACTGAAGATACTGTGTTGAGTTTAATAAAATAAGCGATTTATTTTAAGTTGAAAACCTTCTCAATCCACTTCTCGATAGTGTATTTATTATAGGTTTGCTGCTTTAGTTCTTCGTAATTTTTGGCGAAAAAATCTTTACTTGGGAGTGTATTACTTTCGTCCATTACAAAAATATTGTTAGGGTTGTAAAACGAATAATTAAGCACATTTTTATTATTGGTAATCACTTTCTTTTTTAAGGCTAAAGCTTCAAAAAAACGGAAACTTAATCCTGTTTGGTTTTCGCGGACAAAATCAACAATAACTTTTGCTTTTTTATATTCTTCTATCAAGTGTTCCTGCGAAATATAGTCATCTTTAAATTCAATATATTGAGCCCCTTTTGTTTTAAGTGCCACGAGTTTTCTGTTTTTGCCTAAAATCAGACACTTAAAAGTGACGTCCATTTTTTTAAACCGTGCTGCCACATCAATCAACCTTGGCACTCTATCATCTAAGGAGCCTACATAAACGGCATCGTAAACTTCATTGGCTGTATCTATAACTTCCGTAAGATAATTGTAATTAGTAATAGGCAGAAAATTATATTGGGCAACGTCGTTGGCATCAAAAGAATAAATAGAGTCGAAAATACCGTCTAGTAAGTGTGTAATGGGATTCCTTTCCATACTGTCGTATAAATACGCAATATATTTATTCGTGCGTTTCTTTATTTGTAAATGGTGTTCTAAATCAATTACTTCTGGATTAATAACTAGTATCTGATCTTGAAAACCTAAACGGTCTAATTCGTGCACTATAAAATCCTGTCGTCTTAGTTTTTTTAAATTTTTATTCAAAAACACTTTACTAAGTGCGTTTGTAATTTTATCAAAGACCGAGGCGTGTTTGTAATTTCCAATTTTAATATGGTAACTATCTATACCCTTTTTTTTAAGCGCAATAGCGATGTGTTTATCGTAATCCCAATGATCAAAACTGATAATACATATTTTTTTAGGCATCTAGTCGGTTTTATAATTAATATCAAAAATAGTATAATGTTTAGTATATCGGCAATTGTTTGTTATTTTTGAAGCACTAAGTTAATCAATTTATGAAAAATATTATAGTTGGGTTTTTAATGTCTTACGATTACGACAAACTAAAACAGTCTATACCAGCAGTGTATAATGAAGCGGATAAAATTTACTTGGCGATAGATCACGACTACCGTACCTGGAAAGGAACGACTTTTTCAGTCGTTCCCGAGTTTTACGAATGGTTAGAAGATATGGATGTCGATAATAAAATCGAAATTTACCGTGATGATTTTTACAGACCAGAACTTAGTACCATACAAAACGATACCCGAGAGCGCCATTTATTATCGTTAAAAATGGGCGAAGGCAATTGGTTTATTCAAGTAGATGCCGATGAGGTTTTTATCGATTTTAAGCAGTTTGTAGATACTTTAAAATCAAAGAATCATTTTTTAGAAAACCCCAAGGCAAACCCCATACAAATAGCAGGGTTTTTAATCAATATATATAAATATTTAGACGACGGATTGTTATTTGTAGATGCCCCAACAAAAGTAATGTTGGCTACAAATTACCCTAATTATAAGCGTGCGCGAAATACTAAAGAGCGTATAATTTATACTAATAATGTATTGCTGCACGAGTGTCTATCGCGTACAGAAGCCGAATTAACGTTTAAGTTAGAAAATTGGGGCCACAGTCACCAAGTAAATAAAGAGTTTTTTCCAAAATGGAAAAAGGCAAACAAAGACAATTATAAAACGCTTAAAAATCTATTTTATTTAGATCCCCATATTTGGAAGAGTTTAGACTATTTTCCGACTCAGAATGTAACTGAAATAAAATATTTAATTGAAAGCAACCCTAAATTACAGCCTTCTACATCATTTTTGCTAAAGAAAAATTTCGGACAATGGTTTAAGTTTTTAGGCCCTTTTAAAAAGAGTAAAATAGCTTTCGAATCTTATTTTTAAATTATGCGATACATTTCAAATACCTTAATAATAGCGACCTATAATTGGCCTGAAGCTCTAGAGCTTGTTTTGCTTAGTGTAAAAAATCAGACGATTTTACCAAACGAAATCATTATTGCCGACGATGGTTCTACAGTCGAAACCAAAGCCTTAATCGATCGTTTCAAAAGCGAACTATCTATGCCGTTGCATCACGAATGGCAAGAGGATAATGGGTTTCGCAAAGCACAAATTTTAAATAAAGCCATTGCAAAGGCCAGTGGCGATTATATTATTCAAGTGGATGGCGATTGTATAATGCATCCTAATTTTATACAAGATCATTTAAAATTTGCGAATCCAAACACCTATTTGTTCGGTTCGCGAGTAAACATTCAAAAACCGTATTTAGGCACACTGTTTTCTAAAAAACAAGTGCAATTTAATGCTTTTTCTCAAGGTATAAAAAAACGTACGCGCGCGTTACATATCCCTATACTAAGTGCTTTGTATAAAGAAAGTGATGCTTTCTCTAATAAATTTAGAGGGTGCAACACCTCGTATTATAAATCCGATTTTATCGCTGTAAATGGATATAACGAAGATATCTCTGGCTGGGGACGTGAAGACTCAGAATTAATGTTACGCTACCATAATATAGGATTACATGCTAGAAGATTACGCTATCGCGGTATCGTATTTCATATTTATCACAATGAAAAATCGAGAAATAAATTGGAAATAAATGATAAAATAGAACAGCATACTATTACCGAAAAATCAACGTGGACGAATAACGGGGTAGATAAGTATTTGAAATAGACTCTTTTTATGAGTGAACGCTAAATAAACACTAAATTTACAGTCTAAATCAAACCCGTATTGAGCGAAAGATCAACTTCAAGCAACATCAGTTAGAAATTATAAAAATGCATAGAGTAATAAATCCAACATACCAAACTCATAGTGACGCCATAGATTATTTTATTTTGAATTATGAGACTGAGGGTGCGCCTTTTGGAGATCAGGAAAGAAATAGTTTGCGACTGTTTAAATTAAACAACAAAACACTAAATGCCAAGTCGTTTAAAAAACCCAATGCTATAAATAAAATTGTATATAAATATTTTAGGAAGAGTAAAGCACAACGTTCTTTTGAATATGCCAATAAGTTGAAAGAGTTAGGGATTGGCACACCAGAACCTGTGGCCTTTTATGAATTAAACAATAATTTAATTTTCGAAAAAAGTTATTATATAAGTGAACAATTAGACTGTGATATTACCTATCGAGAATTGTGTAAAAATTTAGATATACCAAATCACGAAGCAATACTTAGGGCGTTCACACATTTTACATTTCAACTACATGAAAAAGGCATTAACTTTTTAGATCATTCTCCAGGCAATACCCTAATTAAGTATAATAACGGTGATTACGAATTCTTCCTGGTAGATTTAAACCGAATGAATTTTGAAACAATGTCCTTCGAAAAGCGTATTAAAAACTTCGCAAAACTGACTATTCATAAAAGTATAATTGAAATTATGAGTGATGAATACGCTAAATTAATCACTGAAGATTATGAGAAAGTTTTTAATTTAATGTGGTACGAAACACAAGATTTTCAAGACTCTTTTCAGAGACGAAGACGACTAAAGAAAAAAATAAAGTTTTGGAAAAATAAATGATTTAATCTCTTCCTTTGCGTAATAACCAAAGCTTTACATATCTCATAAATACAACATAAGCTTGTACATTACCAATAGTAAAACCAACTAAACCATCCCTAAAACCACTTTGAACAATATAGTGTTTAAAAAATCCCCAAAAGGGTTTTACCACAAAATGATAGGGTGTTAGCTTTCCAGTTTTTTTATCGTAATCTTTAGCTTGTAAAGTGGCGTAGTGATTCATCTTTTCCATATAAAGATTAAAACTACGGTAAGAATAATGTAAAAACTTTTGCTTTAATACGCCTGTAGAGCCATTTACGAGTAGAGATTCATGTACTTGTTTATTATTATACTTACAAAAATCTCTTTTAAATAGTCTAATCACACTATCGTTGCGCCAACCGCTATACTGCACGCGTTGACCCATAAAATGATTAATACGTTTTATATTGTAAGCCTCGTGAGGTATGTTATTTAAACTTAAAACTGAAAGTATTTCCTGTTGCAATTCAGGAGTGACCCTCTCATCGGCATCAACAAGAAGAATCCATTCGTGTTTTGCCTGAGAAATAGCATAGTTTTTTTGTGCACTATAGGCATCGAATTTACGTTGTAAAACAGTTGTTGCAAGACTTTGCGCTTTTTCAAAAGTACCATCTGTGCTATAACTATCAATTACTAAAATTTCATCAGCAAAACCAACTGTAGCAAGGACCGCCTCAATATTGTGGATCTCATTTTTAGTGGGTATAATAGCAGTTAATTTAATCACAGGTTACGCTTTTTAGTATAAGGTTTAGAATAACTCTTAAAAGTGAAATAGTTTAAACGTTTTCTAATTTTGTATTTTCTAATTAAATTTAAGGGCTTTCTTTTTAAATAGCTTTTGTCTTTATGCAGGAATTCTATGGTGGTATCTACAATTCTTTCTGAGGATTTTCCATCGTAATACGGGTGCAATTCCGCAACAAAAGTAGCAATATTTTTAATTAAATTTTGAGGTTTTGCGAGGGCCGTTTTAAAACTCTCTTTAATTTGAGATGCTTCACTAATATTAATTAAATAATTATGATTAAACGTATGGTTAAAAGTAACTACGGGTTTTTTTTGTAATAAAAATTCTTGAATTGCCGAGGTTGTATCAGCAAACATAATATCCGCTTTTTTAAATAAAGGCACAAGGTCTGTCGTGTCATAATATTGAAAGTGTTCATTATTTAACGCATGCCATTTTTGCTTAATATCCTCAGGAAGTTTTGGGTGTAAAACCATCATAAATTTAAATTGCCCAGTGCTCGATAACTTCTTAATTTCGTTAAAAACAGCAGCGTTGTAAGCCAAGCTTAAGCGCGGGGTAAAGGTGGAGGCTATAAAAATAGTTGGTAAATCACTAGTGGTACTAACGTCTTCCAACGGAAACAAAGGATCTACCTTAGCCCAGCCCGTTTCTATAACTTCAAAAGAAGGATTTTGTTTCTGTTGCCGTTTAAAACCTGTTGTTGTCGATGGCCCTTGCGTACAGTATAAATCGAAAAACCCTCGAATTCTAAAATGCGCATCTCCGTTTTTCTTTTCAGGTCTTTTATAGGTAAGAAACCCATGAAAAATCTGAACTTTAATCCCACTAATAAAATCGGGGACCTCGTTTGTAGCCGTTAAAACAATATGTGGTTCATAAGCGATTACGTCTTTAATATTTTCTAATACATTTTCTTTACTATGTAAAGCAACGTGCCCTTCTTTAATGTCGCTAAACCATTGTACTTTATAACCTCTTTTTATAATCTCTTTTTCTAAAGGCAAACCAATAGGTACTGAGTAGCTGTGCGATATGTATATTAGAAATTTATAATGCATTAGATATTGATTTTTAAAAATGAAATAAGCTTCTCAGATATAAAATTAGGTTTAAATTTTAAATAATACTCTCGCGGTTGCTTTTTTGCTAAACTAATATCATAGGCTATATAATCAGAAAGGTGGACGGCGATATGTTGTTTTGTTTCATTATCTCCAAACCAATTCTTCTTATTTAAATAAGGTGAAAAGATGGTAAATGTTGGTAAAGATAAAGCTTTGGCCATATTGTTGGCACCACCTTCATTGCCTATTAAAGCAGTACATAGACTTGTAATTGCTAAAAATTCTCTTAAACTTTTGCCATAGACATCTAAAAAAATATGTGCTTTAGTTTCAGGTAAGCAGTTCTTGTAAATGGCTTCAGCTTGTACCCTTTGGCTTGGTATATAATTAAAGAGTATTTGCGCATTTTCGACTGTATGTGCAATCGTATTTAAAAGGGTAGCCATATATTTAAAAGGATACGTTTTTGTAGCATTACTGCCCAAAACACTGATCATAAATAAAGGTTTTTCCAAATCTATACCAGATGCCGCTAATAGTGTTTTTGCTCCTTCAATTTCATTAGGTTTTAAATATATTTGTGGTTGTATGTCCTTAAAACTTATATTTAAAGGTTCTAGTAGCCTGAAGCGATTTTCTAGAGCTAAGCTGCTGTGGTGTTTTGGTGTTTGAATTCTTTCAATAGGGTGTGTAAGTAAAAACGCAGTATATTTTTTATAGTAAGCAATCCTCATTTTAGCTTTAGAGAAATAAGAAATAAGAGTACTGCTTAATTTTCCATAAGCATCAATGGTAATATCATAGTCTTCAGCTTTAATTGTTTTTAAAAATTTATAAAAATCAATTTTAGACGCTTCGATATTGGGTGTAACAAAAATAAATTTATCGATAAAGGGGTTGTTGTCTACAACGGCCAGAGTATGCGAATTAATAAGATAATGCAGTTCGGCAGCAGGATATCTTTTACGTAACGATTCCAACAATATACTTGTAGTAAGCACATCGCCAATCATTTTTTGCTGTATAACTAAAATTTTCATACGTCCAATTTAAAATCTCATTACTAAGATTTAAATACTAAATTTAATATTATAAAAATCTCTAAACCGCCACATTATACTCACGTAAAGCATCATTTAAAGAGGTTTTTTTATTTGTACTCTCCTTACGTTTTCCAATAATTAAAGCACAAGGTACTTGAAACTCCCCTGCTGGAAATTTTTTGGTATAACTACCAGGAATTACCACAGAACGTGCCGGCACAAGGCCTTTCGTTTCCACGGGCTCATCTCCCGTAACATCTATAATTTTTGTGCTCATCGTTAGGACTACATTAGCACCTAAAACGGCTTCTTTTTCCACACGAACGCCTTCCACAACAATACAGCGCGAACCAATAAAAGCACCATCTTCAATAATTACCGGCGCCGCTTGTAAAGGTTCTAAAACTCCGCCAATACCAACACCGCCCGAAAGGTGAACATTTTTGCCAATCTGCGCACAACTTCCCACCGTGGCCCACGTATCTACCATCGTACCCTCATCGACATACGCACCAATATTTACGTAACTCGGCATTAAAATCACACCCGCCGAAATATAGGCGCCGTGTCTCGCAATCGCGTTTGGTACCACACGAATGCCTTTTTCTGCATAGCCCTTTTTTAATGGAATTTTATCATGATATTCGAAAATTCCAGCCTCCATTGTTTCCATTTTCTGTATCGGAAAATACAATACCACAGCTTTTTTCACCCATTCGTTAACCTGCCACCCAGAATCTGTAGGTTCCGCGACACGTAACGCGCCGTCGTCTAGTAATTGCACCACTTTTCTAATCGCATCGGTGGTTTGTTTGTCGTTTAATAATGCGCGGTCGTTCCAAGCATTTTCTATAATTTGTTGTAAATCTTTCATTATAAATAATTTTGTAAATCTGTAAAAAGGGGAGTGCAAGGCGTTTTGAATACTTTGGGCGTGCCCTAAAGGTCAGGCTTTTCGTTATATCTTTTTAATTTTTGTTAAAATTAAAAAGGATGCCACTACAATCCTTCACGCAAATATAACCACTACATTTAAATTTGGCGCAATAATTAATCTAATAAGGATATAAACCTTAAATTTGCATAAAAAAATACAAAATGGCTCAAATTCTAGCAATAGATTATGGAAAGGTAAGAACAGGCTTAGCGGTTACCGACGATCTGCAAATTATCGCT
Organism: Bizionia gelidisalsuginis; assembly: GCF_008086185.1. Classification (NCBI taxonomy): domain Bacteria; kingdom Pseudomonadati; phylum Bacteroidota; class Flavobacteriia; order Flavobacteriales; family Flavobacteriaceae; genus Bizionia; species Bizionia gelidisalsuginis. Next base: position 135,663 of record NZ_VSKN01000002.1, on the reverse strand, counting down.
TCGGGATTAACCACTGTGCCTACCAAAGAGCTCATTGATTTTTTAAAAGACTATACAAAAAAGAATAGTGTAGAATTATTTTTAGTGGGCGAACCTAAACAAATGAATAACGAAGCCAGCGAGAGTGAAATTTTAATAGCACCTTTTGTTAGTCAATTACGCACCTTTTTTCCTGAAATTCCAATAAAACGTATCGATGAGCGTTTCACTTCGAAAATGGCAGTACAGACCTTAATCGATAGTGGATTAAAGAAAAAAAAACGTCAGAATAAAGCGTTATTAGACGAAATTAGCGCCACCATTATCTTACAAAGTTACTTGTATAACAAGTAAAAAGAGACCCAAAGACAATCGAGATGATAAGGGATGAAAATATAGTAAAAAAATAGAATAAGATATTAAAATTTATAAGTAATGGTACTACCAATAGTCGCTTATGGCGATCCAGTTTTGAAACAAAAAGCAAAAGAAATCGCAGAAGATTACGCTAATTTAAAGGAGGTAATAGCGAATATGGAAGAAACTATGCACGGTGCATTCGGTGTTGGCCTAGCGGCGCCACAAGTAGGTTTACCAATACGTATGTTTTTGGTAGACGCTTCACCCTTTGCAGACGACGAGGTTTTAGAAGAAGAGGAGCGTAAATTTCTAGAAAGTTTTAAACACACCTTTATAAACCCAGTAATCTTAGAGGAATCTGGAGACGAATGGGCTTTTAACGAAGGGTGTTTAAGTATTCCAGACGTTCGAGAAGATGTGTTTAGAAAACCAAATATTAAAGTGGAATATGTAGACGAAGACTTTAAACCGCATACTTTAGAATTATCAGGATTGGCAGCGCGTGTATTTCAACACGAGTACGATCATATCGAGGGTGTTTTATTTACCGACAGGTTGTCGTCATTAAAAAAACGCCTTATAAAAAGTAAATTACTCAATATTTCAAAAGGGAAAATTAATGTGGATTACCGTATGCGTTTTCCAAATATGAAAAAGAAACGATAAAAATTTGTAAATAAGAGACGAACACTTCATATTTGCAATCTTTAAAAATAATAGACTATGGGATTAGATAAAATTTTAGCAGTTTCTGGAAAGCCAGGATTATATAAGTTAGTCGCACAAACTAGAGGCGGTTTTGTAGCAGAATCATTAATCGATAACCGTCGTATATCGGTTGGAATACAACAAAACGTTAGTGTGTTAAGTGAAATCGCTATTTATACTTTAACAGCAGAGGTACCGTTAAAAGAGGTGCTTAATAAAATTAAAGACAAAGAAAATGGTGCACAAACGAGCGTGAGCCATAAAGAAAGTAAAGATAAATTAGAAGAGTATTTCTTCGAAGTATTGCCAGATTACGATGAAGATCGTGTGTATGCTAGCGACATTAAAAAAGTGATGCAATGGTATAATATGCTACAAAAAAATGACTTATTGAATTTTGAAGAAGAAGCAGTTACGGCTGACGAAGAAGAATAGATTCTCTCCTTTTAAAACGTTTAAAAATCCAGCAATTTGCTGGATTTTTTGTTTCTACTTTATTATTAGTTGTACTTTTGCAAAAACTTTATTTTTATGAATTCTAGAGCCAATCAATTACAAGCATTCGATCGTTTATTAACAATTATGGACGAGCTAAGAGCGCAATGTCCTTGGGACAAAAAACAAACTATGGCAAGCCTAAGACCGCTAACCATCGAGGAAACCTACGAATTAGGAGATGCTATTTTAGATAACGATTTAGAGGAAGTAAAAAAAGAATTGGGAGATGTACTATTACATTTGGTATTCTATTCTAAAATAGGAAGCGAAAAGAATAGTTTTGATATTGGCGATGTTTGCAACAGTATTTGTGATAAATTAATTTACCGTCACCCGCATATTTATGGCGATGTTACCGTAAAAGATGAAGACGAAGTAAAGCGTAATTGGGAAAATTTAAAATTAAAAGAGGGTAAAAATAGTGTGTTAGAGGGGGTTCCGAAGAGCTTGCCAGCTTTGGTAAAAGCAACACGAATACAAGATAAAGTGGCGGGTGTAGGTTTCGATTGGGAACAACCAGAACAAGTTTGGGAAAAAGTAGAGGAGGAGCTGGAGGAGTTTAAAGTCGAGATAGCTAAAAACGATACAGACGCTATGGAAAGCGAATTTGGAGATGTTTTATTTTCTTTAGTTAATTATGCTAGATTTTTAAAAATTAACCCGGAAAACGCACTCGAACGCACCAACAAAAAGTTTAAATCGCGCTTTGAGTATTTAGAGCGGAAAGCGAAAGGATTAGGTAAAGAATTGAAGGATATGACACTTGCAGAAATGGATGTGTTTTGGGAAGAAGCCAAAAAACTTTAATTTTTTTGGCCTAAAAAATCCAAAACTGTTTTTGCTGCGTATATAGTATTAAATGACATCATCTTTCATAGGTAAATAATTGGTTAATAGCATAAACTTTTAAGATGTCATTTTTATAGATATATTATCTCTTATTCTTATATAAGAAATAATTGGTTAGTTTAGTTAGGAGTCAAAATCCTGCTTGTCGTTTTAGATAAGCAGGATTTGATTTTTTATAACGTTTTGTAACCTCAATTGTAAGAATTGAAATTATTAACTAAATAGTTTCTAATTGTGAAACATAAAAAAAGACCCACAGAGTGAGTCTTTATAAGTTAAACTAAGTATTATATTTAGTATAAGTCTTTTATTTTTCTAAGTTTTGATTTCCAAATTTCTAAAGCATCTTTTTGCTTTTTGATATTATCGTAAACCGATTTTACCAGAGGATTCGTTTTATCGGGGTTATTAAAGAATTGTAAATTGTTTTCCAACTGAATAATTTCAGATTTAATTTCATCTACCTTTTTTCTAATAAAAGAACGCTCATTGTCTAAAAATCTAGAATCTTCAGCCGACGATAAATCTTGAAGTTTATTTTCAAATTTCAGCATTTCAACTTCTTTTTTATTCATATCTAAATGATTGAATAAACCATCTAACACAGCGTTAAAGTCATTTTCAATTTTACGTTTTTTACCAGGAACGCGACCAATATTTTTCCATTGAGAGATATAACCGGTTATTGTGGTTAAATCTTCTTTTTGGATGCCTTTTAATTCAACATTTTTAACTTCGTTTAAAAGAGCTTCTTTCTCAGTAAGTGCTTGTTCTTCTTCTGCACTTGCTGCATTTCTTAAATGATGAACTCTGTCAAAATAATGATTGCAAGCGGCTTTAAACTGTTTCCAGATTTTATCGCTGTCTTTTCTTGGTACGTGGCCAATACGTTTCCAGTCGCCTTGAATTTTCTTCATTAGTGGCGTAACCGTATCGAAATCCTCAGTGTCTTTATTGTCTTCGGCAATTTTAATTAAAGCTTGTTTTTGACTTAAATTATCAAATTGATCTTTCTTTAGACTTTTGTAAAATGCATTTTTATTTCTGTTAAAAGCACGTACCGCTTCTTTAAACTTAGTCCACGTGGCTTCATTAACTTTAATAGGCACTTTACCTGCTTTAAAAAAGGCATTTCTTAAGACTTCAACTTCTTTAATTTTATTTTGCCATTCGCTATGCGATTTTACTTCCTGAGTAGAAAGGGCTTCAATTTTAGTGATTATTTCTTCTTTTTCAACAAGGTTTTTCTCGTATACTTCATCTTGCTTGTCGTAATAAGCCTGACGTTTATCGTTAATAACTTTAGTAGCTTGTTTGAAACGATCCCAGATTAAATCGCGATGTTCTTTGGCTACAGGACCTAAATCCTCTTTCCATAACTTATGTAAAACCTGCAACTCTCTAAATGAGCGATTGGTATTATCGTCTGTAGCTAATTCTTCAGCACGATCTATAATTTTTATTTTCTGAATAAGATTATGTTCGAAATCCTTATCGCGTAAATCGCGATCTAAATGTAATAACTCGTAAAAACGCTCTACATTAAAGTGGTAGCTATTCCAAGCATTATTGTATTTGTCTCTAGGAATTGGCCCAGCGGTTTTCCAACGGTCTTGTAAGTCTTTAAACGCTTTATACTTAGAATTCATAGAAGTTTCAGCATCGTCAGTTAATGCTTTAATCTCTTCAATAATTTCTAAACGCGTCGATAAATTAGTTTTTAAGTTTTTTTCAAGCCCATTATAATAAGCACTAGTGCGAGATCTGTACTCTTTATAAGCGTCGTTAAAAGCCCGTTTTATGGGTGTAGAATATTTAAAATCTATTATGTTGCCACCTTGGCTAATAAATTCCTCTTTCTTTTCTTCTAATAACGTGTTGAATTGGTCATTAAATTCGCTTTTAATGCCTTCAACCTGTGTTTTTATAGCTTGAACTTTGTGGTTTTTAAGCAAGTTCTCAAGTTCGATAACCAATTCGTCTAACGATAGTTCTGGGTAATCTTTCAATTCGATAGAATGCCTTTCACTATTGTCTACATCTTCTGCATCTTCTGCATTGGAAGCATCGATTTCATTTAGAACATCGTCTACATCTGTTTCATTTACAGCGTTTTCGTTGTTGTTTTCTTGTTGAGATTCAACGGTATTACGAGACTCTAATTGGTCTGTATTTTCTTCTTTTCCATCTGCATTTTGCAGGTTATCTTGCTCTGACATTTTTAAAATGTTAAGGGTTATCACATAATATTTTAGACTTTAAAGATACTAAAAGTTCAGTATTTACAAAGGGCTAAGTAATTAATATTAAAGACTTTTTAATGTAGGTTTATGTATTCCAAATCTCCCACGCCTTTTCGGCTTGATATTCTAACATTTTTAAACCGTTAATAATTGTGGCGTTTTGCTTCTCTCCTAAGGCCAAAAATTTTGTTTTCTCCGGATTATAGATTAAATCGAATAAAACATGTGTTTTTGTGATGCTATTATAAGGAATATCTGGACAAACATCGGTATTTGGATGCGTGCCTAAAGGTGTGCAATTGATGAGTATTAAATGGCTTTTAATGTCTTCTTCGGAAAGTGTCTTGTAAGTTAATGTAGCGCTATTTGAAGCTAATCTGGACACTAATTGATAGCTAATACCAAGCTCTTCTAAAGCAAATGCAACCGCCTTACTTGCACCTCCAGTACCAAAAATTAGCGCTTTAGAATGTGCTGTTTGCAAATAGGGTTGCAATACTTTTTTAAAGCCGTAAAAATCGGTGTTATAACCAATATATTTTCCGCTTTTATCAATTTTAATAGTGTTAACAGCACCAATACGTTGTGCATCGGGACTCAACGCACCCAAGTAAGGAATAATCGTTTCTTTGTACGGAATAGTAACATTCAAGCCTTTTAAATGTGGTGTTAATTTTACAGAGTTTTCAAAGGCGCTAATAGTTGCAATGTCAAAGTTTACATACGAAGCATCGCGTACAGCTTCAGCTTTAAATTTATTTTTAAAATAAGTCCTAGAGAAGGAGTAGTCTATGTTTTTTCCTACTAACCCAAATATACGTTTAGATTGTCTAGTTTTATGACCATAGTACTCTAACGCCAAAACAATAATAATACCTAGAATAACATACGAAACGGCGATGGCTGACTCGGTATTGAGTGCCGGTAAATAGCGTTCGTAGTTTTCAATAATATGTTTACCGTTAGTGTCTTGCATTAAGACTCCCGCATCATCTGTTTTAAAAACGGTGTTTTTCCATGGCCAAACAACGCCTAAAGAGCCAACAATAAATCCTAAAATAGAGGCCAAACTAATGCTCTTATAATGTTTTAAAATATAGTTTAGAATATGAGAAAAAGTGACCAACCCCACTACGGAGCCCAAAGTAAAAACAGCTAATACCTTAAGCATTTTAATACGTTCTAGGTTACTTGTAAAACTGAAATCGCCACTAAAAATCTCGTAGAAAGTATCAAATAGGGCGTTTACGGAGTCTACAAGAAGCAAAACATAATTGCCTAATAGAATTAATATAAAGGAGCCTGAAAAACCGGGAAGTGTCATCCCTGACACGCTAATAATACCACAGAAAAACACGAATAATAGATTGTCATTTTCGGTCGCAGGGTCTAAAAAACTAATACTTATCCCTATGAGAGTACCTATGCACAATGCCAAATAGGTTGTTATTTTCCAATCTTTAAATTCTTTACCAATAGAGTAGATGGAAGCGATTATCATTCCGAAGAACACACTCCAAACATAGAGCTCGTAATGCTTTATAAGATAATCTAATAATTTCGAAATGCTAAAATAACTGATTATCATTCCTGAAAACAGAAGACCTAAAAAGCGGCCATTAACGTAAGTGTAAAACGATTTAAATCGGCCCGAAACTAGAAGTTTAAAGGCTTTACCATTCACCTTCTGTAGCGAATAGATAAACTCTTCGTAAAAACCAGCAACAAACGCGACCACTCCACCAGAGACACCAGGAACTTTATTGGCGGCGCCCATAACTAGCCCTTTTAAGACTAGAAAAAACTTATCTGAAAAGGTTCTAGTATTCTCCATTTATTCTCTTGTACCGATTTTTTCTAGAATGAAGATAGTTAAAAAACCGGCAATCATGAATCCTATTGCTGGTAAAGTTTGTGGATCTATATGATTATTAATTTCTGAATATTCAATAGGAAAAACGCTGTTTTCAATAATGGTTTTGTAAGACTCAAAATCATCGGTACTCTTTTGCAACACGGACAACGTTCCAAGGTTTGAAACTGTACTGAAATAGACAACTTCACCAGATTGGTCGGCCATAACGGTCATTGTTTTTTTCCAAGGCCACACTTTATTAAGTGAACCAAAAATAAAACCAGTTAGCACAGCTAACGTTGTGTTTTTATAATTGTTAAATAACCATTTTAAAATACGACTAAAACTTAATAAACCAATAACGGCACCTAAAGCAAATAGACCAATTTTTTTAAGATTGAAATCGTAAAAAGCATCACTTAACGTTTTATAAGCACCTAAAATAACAAGGATAAAAGATCCTGAAATACCTGGTAAAATCATGGCGCAGATGGCAATAGCTCCAGCAAATAATAAGTATAAAGGATGGCTGTTTCCGGCAAGTGCGGGTAAGCCAGTAATATAGTAAGCAGAGATTGCGCCAATTATTAAGGCCGCAAAAGTAGTGGCTTTCCATTGCGTTATTTGTTTACCAACAAAGTAAATGCTCACCACTATTAAACCAAAAAAGAAAGACCAAATGAGCACCGGATGGTACTCGATTAAATACTTAGCCAATCGCATAAAGGAGATAAAACTAATAATAATTCCTGTTAATAGGGCTAAAATAAAGTTACCGTTGGCCTGTTTCCAAAACGCTTTAAAACCGTGATTTTTAAGTGTTTTAAATAACGATAGATTTATGTTACTAATCGTCGTAATTAATTCTTCGTAAATACCAGAAATAAAAGCTATGGTACCTCCAGAAACCCCAGGCACAGCGTCGGCTGCTCCCATTGCTACGCCTTTAAGCGCTATAATAAAATAATCGGATAATCGTCTTTGCATTTTTTAATTTTAACTCCATCAAAGGTATGTAAATTAAAGTATCCGATTATGATATTACCGTTTTTTTAGTAGGTTCTTAACCTCAATAGACTGGTATATATCAGGGAAAAGTTCCTCTAAAATAATAATTTGATCCGCATCAAAACGCATTGCGTTATTTAAGTGGTAACTTGATTTTTCAAATTCTAACAGTGAAAAATATAAACCAGCTAATCTAAACTCTATTTCTGCGTTTTCAGGGTAAAACTGACCAGCCTGGAGTAAATTAAAGGTTGCCGCTTCGGGTTCCCCTAACATTTTAAGTAAATCTGAACGTTGTAGCCACGTGTCTAATTCATAATTACCAAGTTCTATAGCGCGTTTATAACCAATTTCAGCTTCTTCTAAAAAGTTTAAACGGTAATTTATTTTCGCATACAACTTCCAATAATTTACATTCTCCATGTCTAAATTAATAGCCTTATTAATGTAATATAATGCTTTTTGATAGTTTTTTAATTTGCAATAAAACTTCGTAATAGCAATCCATCCTTTATCTAATAAAGGATCTTCATGTACTGTTTTAAAATAATATTGAACGGCTAATTTTTTTTCGCCTAGCTTCTCGTAACAGTTAGCAATTCGCAATAGTGCAAACGATGTAGGATCCTCTAAGGTTAGCGTTATGGTATAATTCTCAATTGCTTCATTAAAACGCTTTAAACGTTCTAAAACGCGACCTTTTTCTATGTAAGCACCAACAAAAGTATCGTCAGAAATTATGGCAAAATCAAACGCTCTTAATGCTTTCTCATATTCCTTTAACGACGCGTATTGCTTACCTAATTGATGCCATGCCACTTCGCAATAAGGGTTTGTTTCTAAATAGAGATTTAAATAATCAATCGCTTCATCACTTTGCTCTAAAAAGTCAAAACAATAAATAACGTTATATAATGCTGAGTAATCTTCAGGATCGGCTTCTAGGCATTTCATAAAATGATCTCTGGCATTCTCAAACTGATCTAGAAAAAGATACTCCATACCGATCAATGAATATAAATCGGCGGCGTCATCGGTTAAAGTCAGTGCCTTTTTGAGCACATTAATTGCTTTTTGATGATTATTTTCTTTAGAGAGCACATTGGCTTTCTGAATATAAATCTCTTCGTTTGAAGGCTCTAAAACATATAATTGATCAAGCAAGTTATTTGCTTTATCTAGTTCGTTTTCGAAAATAAAAACCTCCGTTTTAAATAATTTTAAATTAACAGAAGTGGGGTGCTGCTCTAAACCAAGTTTAATCGCTTTTTTTGCTAAAGCAACTTTTCCTTGGTTAAGATAGTGGTGAATTATATTTTCGAACTCATTCGAATCAAAAAACAAAACATTATTTGTTTTCAACATAGACTCAAATCTCGATAACGGTATTTTATTATTCTCTTCTTGGCTAAATTCCATAGGTCATAGTTTACCATTCTAGTAATAAATGTAACGCTCAATTGTAGTTTAAAGCGTCTTTTACGCAAATGTTTTTAACAAAGTAATGAACATCCTTAAAAATGATGTTCGCTTTGGGTGTTCTACTTTGATTTATAAAAGGTTATATTATTGCAAACGCTTTTGTATTTTATTAAGGACAGCAATAATAATGCCACAGCCTTTAATGATTTCGTCGTTTGAAATGGTTAACGGAGGCGTTATCCGTACAGCTTTAGTTTCAAAAAGTAACCAAAACAGAATAAGACCTTCGTTATGTGCTTCCAAAACAAGTTTGGTGGTAATGTCTGCGGAAGGCGTTAGCGCTGCCAACATTAAACCTTTGCCTCTTACCTCTGTAATTAAAGGATGTTGAAGGTGCTTGCGAAATAAAACTTCTTTTTTTAAAGCCTCTGCCATTACGTCACTCTCTGTGATTTCTTGCAGGGTGGCTAAGGCCGAGGCGGCAATTATGGGGTGACCACCAAAGGTTGTAATATGTCCCATTTTTGGGGTGTTGGAAAGCGTATCCATTAATTTAGTTGATGCTGTAAAAGCACCAATGGGCATACCGCCGCCAAGACCTTTTCCAGTAACTAGAACATCTGGGATACAATTGTAATTCTCGAAACCAAAGAGGGTGCCTGTGCGCCCAATTCCGGGTTGTATTTCGTCTAAAATAAGCAAAGCACCAACGTCTTCGCAACGCTGTTTTACCTTAGTCAAATAATTGTTTACAGGCACGATAAAACCGGCACCACCTTGAATCGTTTCTAAAATAACACCAGCTGTTTTTTCTGTAATAAGCTGGATGTCCTTTTCATTATTAAACCGAATATGATTTACTTCTGGTAAAAGTGGTCTAAATGGCGCCTTGCGTTCTTCAAAATCCATTAAACTTAAAGATCCCAAAGTATTACCGTGGTAAGCATTATGTGCAGAAATTATCTCTTGACGTTTTGTAGCTCGACGTGCTAATTTAATAGCCCCTTCAATGGCTTCTGTGCCCGAGTTTACCAAATAGGTTTTCTCCAGTGATTTAGGCAGATGTTTAGCTAGTAATTTGCATAGGTCTACCGTTGTTTTCTGGATGTATTCGCCATAGACCATAACATGTAAATAGCTGTCTAATTGCTGTTTTATAGCGGCAACAACGCGGGGGTGTCTGTGGCCTAAACTACAAGCAGAAACGCCTGCAACAAAATCTAAATAAGCTTTGTTATTAGTATCGTAAATATAAGAACCTTCGGCATGTGAAATTTCAATAGCTAAAGGGTGCGGTGATGTTTGCGCTTGATACTGAAAAAAATCGTTCTTCATTTATTTAGGAGCAAGGGGTTTCTTAAATGTAGGATTTAAGTCTTTTTTTTGTTTTTTAATGGGTGTTCTCTTTAAAGTAGCATTAGGCATCGCTTGTATTAGCGAATCTTTTAAGAAAGATTTCGGAATTTGGCGTGATGCCTTTCCTGTTTTTTTTTCTAGTTTTTTATCTAAATATCGCGTCTTCGGCCGGCTTTCTTCATCCGCTAGTTCTACGCGATTTAATAAATCTTCATCGAAAAATTCTTCTTCAGGAACAAAAGGATCTAATCCTTTAATAATGGGTAGATTTAAAGGCGGGTCGTCTCTAAATAAATCCGCAACACTTAAGGGGCGTTCGTCTTCTCGCCAATCGAAACCCTTCAATCGTCTTGAGGTTTCTGGTAATTCGTTTTCAGGATAGGTTTTGGCTTCAGGGTTAATTAGTCGTCTGTATTCTTCAATATCTCCAACATTAAAAATTATTTCAATATTTGCCGATCGCCCAACATCTATACCTACCAAAGCATTATCTTCATTTCTAACATAAAAAATAGATTCGGCATTTTTATAAATATTTACATTTTTTAGTTGATTCTGATCGCTAAACTGTCCAATTAAACGCTTCCCTGCAATTTGGCTGTACCCCTCTTTACTTAACGTATCCTTACTAATAAGGAAAGCATTTACAAAAACGATAAGAGAATCTAATTTTTCTGTCTCTACATTCGATTTTAAATGAATGGTATCTCCGGTTAATTGGTTCCCTAAATTCCATAGAATTGGTCGACGTTTCACAGCAAATGCATCTTTGCTCTTCAATTTTGAAAGGTTGATCAATTTCGTTAATCCCGAGTGATGATTCACATGAATAGAATCGGATTTTGCACTTAAATCTGATTTATAAATTTTCGCATTTCTAAAAGCACGCGTAATTCTATTATCTTCTTTACCCGTAATCATTAACGTATCGGCGTGGATATAAATAGAGTCTTTTTCTTGTAATGAAATTGCTAACGCACGTTTGGTAATGAATGTGGAATCTTTAGATTTAAAAACTTCGGCATAATGACCTTTTATAATACTGTTATTAATAGTGTCAGTGATTTTTATATTATTTGAAGCTGAAGCGAAATCGCGTTTTCTATCAAAATATATGCTATCGCCTTTAACCTCACGAAAATCGTAATCTATTTTAGAATTTTTAATAAAGTACCCCGTGTCGTCGCTAGTATTATAAAATCCGCGTTCGCAATAAATAGTGCTCGTTTCCCCAACAATAGTCGACGGGCCGTACATATAGGCGTGACCAGTTTCAGAATAAAAATCTAATTGATTTGTTGTTAATACATATTCGGGATTTACTAATTTTACAGTGTTTAAAAACCTGTATTTTTTGTCATTCATATAATAACGCCCCACAGTACTCGTAATAACGCCCGAAGAATCTCTTACAACTTTACCATTTTCATTATAATAAGCTTCTTGTTTCGCACGATCGAAATAGAGTTTATCGGTAGTTAAAACCGAACTTGGCTCGGTTAAAACAACTTCACCTTTGGCATATGCTAATCTCGTTTTACCACTATATTCTGCGTATTTAGCCACCATTTGGATGGTGTCACCTTGTTTCATCAATACGTTTCCATAGGCTTCAATAAAGTTTTCTTTTCCGTAAAACACGGCTTGATCGCACCACATATCGATACCATCGTGATAAACGTGAACTTGACCTTGGTCGCTTCGTGTTAAAATACTAGCGCCGGGAAAATTCTTTTCATCTTTTTCACCAAAAGCACCAGAGTTTTTTATTTCTATACTTTTTCGTTCTTGGGCGTGAATTAGTCCAACTGAAAAGCATAAAATAAGGAGTAAAATATAGTGTGTTTTATTAATCTTCACAATAATGAGTTTAAACAAAAATAACGATAATTATAATTTGTGAGGAGGTATTAGGAGGAATTTAATACAAAAAAAACCTGCAAAGATTTGGTCTAGGCAGGTTCAGTTTTTATTGATAATAAGTAATTACCTAAAAATAGTTTGTTTTCTATCTGGTCCAACAGATACAATAGTAATAGGGATTTCTAATTCTTTTTCTAGGAACGCAATGTACTCATTTAGAGCCTCTGGTAACGTTGAAGAATCTTCCATACCCGTTAAATCTTCACTCCAACCTTTAAAATCTTTGTAAAGCGGTGTTACGTTTTCCGGCTCAATATTATAAGGTAAATGTTCTATTGTTTCGCCTTGGTACGTATAAGCAGTTGCCACTTTTAAAGTTTTAAAACCAGATAAAACATCGGCTTTCATCATCATTAATTGCGTTACACCATTTACTTGACAAGCGTATTTTAGAGCTACTAGATCTAACCAACCACAACGTCTTGCGCGGCCTGTTGTTGCGCCAAATTCCTGACCAATTTTAGCCATCTGTGCACCATCTTCGTCGAATAACTCAGTAGGGAAGGGGCCAGAACCAACACGTGTTGTGTACGCTTTAAATATGCCAAAAACTTCGCCAATTTGATTAGGGGCAACACCTAAACCTGTACAGGCACCAGCAGCGGTAGTATTACTAGAGGTTACAAAGGGATAGGTACCGAAATCGATATCTAATAAAGACCCTTGAGCACCTTCAGCTAGAATAGTTTTTCCTGATTTCTGAGCTTGGTGAACATATTCTTCAGAATCAATGATTTTTAAAGATTTTAAAACTTTAACAGCTTCAAAAAATTCAGTTTCTAATTCTGCTAAGTCGTACTGTATTTCAACATTGTGAAAGTCAATCATTGCTTCATGTTTATCTGCTAAAGCTCTGTATTTTTCTTTCCAATTGGTTAATTCTAAATCGCCAACACGCAATCCATTTCTACCCGTTTTGTCCATATATGTTGGACCAATACCTTTTAACGTAGAGCCAATTTTGGCTTTTCCTTTTGAGGCTTCACTAGCAGCATCCAATAAACGGTGCGTTGGTAAAATAATGTGTGCTTTACGAGAAATTAAAAGTGATTTTCTGTAATCTACACCTTGCTCTTCTAATTTGTCAAGCTCTTTCTTAAAGATAACTGGATCTATAACAACACCGTTACCCACTAAATTTGCCGCTTCTTTATGGAAAATTCCTGATGGAATTGTATGAAGAACGTGTTTTTTTCCGTTAAAGACTAAAGTATGACCTGCGTTTGGTCCTCCCTGAAAACGCGCAATGATATTGTATTTGGAGGTTAATACGTCGACAATTTTTCCTTTGCCTTCATCTCCCCATTGTAATCCTAGTAGTAAGTCTACTGCCATTATATAATTATTTTGTTGTTGTGTTTTTTGTTCCGTAAAAGTAAAGCGAGTGGTTATTAATTTTAATATCAAAAACTTCTTCAATCGTTTTTTTAATTGATTGAATTCGCGGATCGCAAAATTCTATAACCTCTCCTGTGTCGGTAAGTATAACGTGATCATGCTGTTTGTCGAAATACGATTTCTCGTAATGCGCTTGATTTTGTCCAAACTGATGTTTACGTACTAAACCGCACTCTAAAAGTAAATCTATAGTATTATAAAGAGTTGCGCGACTTACTCTATATTTTTTGTTTTTCATACTGAGATATAACGACTCAATATCAAAATGTTCTTTGTTGTTATAGATTTCTTGAAGTATAGCGTAGCGTTCGGGAGTTTTTCGATGCCCGTTACCCTCTAAAAAAGTTGTAAAAACGTTTTTAACTATTTCTTGATTTTTATTTTCTGTATCTATGCTCATAATTTCATCGCAAATTTACATATTTTTTTTAGGTGAACTCTAATAATTTTAGAGTTTAAAGATAGTATTAATTAATTGTTATAACCAATGTAATTTAAGTGCGATATACTTTGTCTATACCAGTCACTTTTTTTAGGTTATCCATTACTTTTTTAAGCAGTGTTTTGTTTTTTACAATAACATTGATTTTTCCTGAAAATATACCATCTTCGGTTTTAAAACTCAAACTGGTCATATTAACGTTCATATTTGAAGAAATCACCTTAGTCATTTCATTTACAAGACCTAAGTTATCGATGCCTGATAAAATAATTTGAGCTGCGAATTCCTGTTGTGAAGAGTCTATCCATTTGGCTTGCATAATGCGGTAGGCATAATTAGAATGCATACTTAATGCGTTTGGACAACTCTTTTTATGGATTTTTATACCTTCATTAATCGTTAAAAAACCAAATACCGAATCGCCCGGAATAGGGTTGCAACACGTCGCTAATTTATAGTCTAATTTTTCTTCTTCTTTACCAAAAACAAGCATATCGTACTTGTCTGTAATTTCATCTTTTTCAACATCCTCTTTATTAAGAGAGGGTTTTCTAGCCATTTTATTTTTAAAGAAACTCATTAACGCGTTGCTTCTGGACGCGGCATATTCTTTTAGCATCGGGTTGCTAATAGTGCCAATACCTACGCGATAAAATAAGTCTAAACTGGTTTTAAGTTTAAAATGGCTTACCATTTCATTCACCGAGTTTTCGTTAAGTGTAATTTTAAGTTGTTTTAATTTACGTCTTAAAATTTCCTTGCCATCTTCAGCTATTTCTTTATTTTTCTCTTTAAGTAATGATTTTATTTTGCCACGGGCTCGAGACGTGGTTGCATAGTCTAACCAATTAGGATTTGGTTTTACATTTTCAGAAGTTAAAATATCGACCTGATCACCACTTTTTAACTCGTGACTTAAAGGTACTAACTTGCCGTTTACTTTTGCGCCACGAGTTTTCATTCCTACTTCGGTATGAATACTAAAGGCAAAATCTAAAGGTGTCGCACCTTTTGGCAACGATTTTAAATCTCCTTTTGGTGTGAAAACAAAAATCTCTTTGGAATATAAATTCAGTTTAAACTGCTCGACAAAATCTACGGCATTAGTTTCATTATTTTCTAATGCTTCCTGCAAACGATTAATCCAAACGTCTAAACTGTCTTCCTTGTCATTGTTTTTGTATTTATAGTGCGCAGCGTACCCTTTTTCTGCAATTTCGTTCATTCTTCGGCTACGAATTTGCACTTCTACCCAACGTCCTTTTGGGCCCATAACAGTAATGTGTAGCGCCTCGTAACCTGTAGATTTCGGTGAGGAAATCCAGTCTCTTAATCGTGTTGGATTGGGTCTGAAGTGGTCGGTAACTACAGAGTAAATTTTCCAAGCAATAAATTTCTCATTACCATCGGTATCCGCTTTATAGATAATTCTCACGGCGAATTTGTCGTACACTTCATCAAACGACACCCCTTGTTTATCCATTTTTCTTTTAATTGAAAAAATAGATTTTGGTCGGCCTTTTATCTCATAATTCAAGCCTTCTTTATCCAGAGAGTTTTTAATAATATTATTAAACTCTTTAATGTAAACATCTTGTTCCTGCTTACTTTCTTTCATTTTGGTTAAAATATCGAAGTAGACGTCTGGTTCGGTGTATTTTAATCCTAAATCTTCAAGTTCGCTTTTTATGTTATAAAGTCCAATTCTGTGTGCTAGTGGTGCATATATATAAAGAGTTTCGCTAGCTATTTTTTCCTGTTTATCAGGGCGCATAGATTCCATAGTTTGCATATTGTGGAGTCTATCGGCGATTTTAATAATAATTACGCGTACATCGTCATTTAGAGTTAATAACATTTTCCTGAAATTTTCGGCTTGTAGCGAAACATCGGCATCTGTTTTTAATGACGAAATTTTGGTTAACCCGTCAACAATTTTGGCAACGGTAGCCCCAAAAAGGCGTTCAATATCCTCGGTTTGGTAATCATCACTATCCTCAACAACATCATGTAATAAGGCAGCAGCAATGGAGGTGGCATCTAATCCTATTTCCGAAGCAACAATATTAGCCACGGCAATAGGGTGAAAAATATAGGCTTCTCCACTCTTTCGTCGTTGGTCTTTGTGCGCATCAACAGCAACATCAAATGCTTTTCTAATTAGTTTTTTGTCGTCATCCGAAAGTGTTGTATAACTAACCTTTAATAAATTCTTGTATGCCTTAGCGATAGCCGCATTTTCCTTCTCAATATCTATTTCTGTCATATATTTAAAAATAACATAAAATTTTAAATTTTCAATGTCTTTTTTGACTTTTTAATTGAAGTATTTTAAGCGGTTCACCAATAGAAACGTAAAGGTGCAAGAGCCTTTTTTATACGTTGAAAAACAAAATATAGGGTAATGGAAATTAACCTGCGACATTAAAAGGAATCAGACTATCAAATTTGAAGGAAACACTGCTTATAAGATGAGACTAGCGCTCTTAATTTTTAGAATATACTTCCATTTCTAAACCCATACCATAATTATTTAATCCCGACGATAAAAGATTAGAATTCTTAATGTTTTCTTTAGCGTAAAGCACCCATTTCCCACCATTTAAAAACACGCGTTTTACGTACGTTTGTTTCGTACTAATAGCATTTGTAAAAGGTAATAAAGGTCTAAAGGTTGTCGATACTTTTACAGTACCGCGCGTTGTTTTTACTTCTTGGTATTTTTTATGAGGTAGGAGTTTGCCCTTATCGTCGGTGTAACCTAGAACTTGAATAGATACAAAAACGCCCGATTTCGGAACAAAAATATCGTATTTTTTAATATCGAGTTCGTATATTTTTTCATAATCTTCAGTAGCGATAAATACGACTTTATCATAAGTTAAAACGTCGCCAGGCAATCCGTCGTTATTCTCGTAAAACTGAACTCTAAATAAAGTCGAAAACGATCGTTTTTCAGCATTTGCTCGTTTTCTTTTTCGCCAAGATTTTGCTTCCACTTTAATAGGTAAATACAGGGTCGTTAATCGTTTCGTTTGTTGGGTTTCATTGGGGAAGAATACGGCTATTTCCGATTCTATTGTGGGTAACCAACATTGGTAATAATCGTCGTGTGTGGTTGGTTTTATTTCTTCAATTTTAAACGGTCCCGACGGTTTATTTTTTACGATAACTTCTTGAAGTTTATCAATTCTACTTTCTAAAACGAGTGTGTTTGGTAAGTTTTTAGTAGTGATTTTAAGATCTTTATATCCCAAAGCAGAAATATACAGGGTATCGATATCGCTGTACAGTTTTTTAGTAAAATAGAATTTGCCCTCATCATCGGCAAAGATACCGTTACCATTCCCAAAGGAAATAGAGGCAAACGAAACGGATTCTTGAGTCTCAGAAATGATACTTGTATTCTGAGAGAAACCAAAAAACGGAACATATAATAGCGCTAAAAAGAAGTAGTGATTAAAATTCATACTGCTAAAAATAGTAAATACTTTTAAATCGTCTCTATTTAAGCTTTATAAATTAATACCAGCGTTTCTTTTTCTTTTTAGAACCTTCACTTTTACGCCCTTTTCTGTGTTTAGATCCTTGTTTTTTGTGTATAACAGCTTCGGCTTTTGGATCTAGAGGATAAGGGTGTTCGTCTATTACGTCCAACTGTAAATGGATTAATTTCTGAATATTAGTAACATAATCTTTTTCGTCTGCAGAACAAAATGAATACGCCCCACCAGTATTACCGGCACGAGCAGTTCGCCCTATTCTATGCACGTACGTTTCTGGTACATTTGGCACATCGAAGTTAATAACCGCGTCTAAATTTAAAATATCAATTCCACGAGCAGCGACATCGGTTGCAATAAGAATATTGAATTCCTTTTTCTTAAAGCTATTTAAGGCGTCTTGTCTTTCTGTTTGACTTTTATCACCGTGTATGCTATTAGCTTTGTAACCATTTCTTAATAAGGTTTTTTCTAATTTATCGACACCGAATTTTGTACGTCGAAAAATAATGATGCGCCCTTTAATCGTGTTGCGTAACAAATGCAAACACAATTCTATTTTTTTAGGTTTAGGTACGTAATATAGCGCCTGATTGACATTTTTAGAGGTTGAAGAATTTTGAGCCACTTCAACACGTTTTGGATCTTTTAAAATAGTCTTAGCTAAATCTTGAACTTTAAAAGGAATCGTAGCCGAAAATAAAAGCGTTTGCTTATTCTTAGGACAGAGACGTTCTATTTTTCTAACATCGTCTATAAACCCCATATCCAGCATTAAATCGGCTTCATCTAAAACTAACGTTTCAATAAAATCAAGATTGATAATATCTTGCTTGTGTAAATCTAATAAACGCCCAGGGGTAGCAATTAATATATCGACTCCCTGTTTTAAAATATCCTTTTGAGGTTCTATTGAAGTACCACCAAAAACGACTGTAGTTTTAAGATTGGTGTACGTCGCATAAGTTTCAAAATTTTCATTAATTTGAATGGCTAATTCGCGTGTAGGACTTACAACTAACGCACGAATTTTCTTTCCTTTTTTTGGCGCGTCTTGCTTATCGTACAACCGTTGTAAAATGGGCAATGCAAATGCAGCCGTTTTACCGGTTCCTGTTTGTGCCGAAACAACAACATCTTTGTTTTCTAACACTAAAGGAATTGTTTTTTCTTGAACCAACGTGGGGTTGTCGTAACCTTTTTCGGCAATGGCTCTTAAAATCGGTCTGTTAAGCTGTAAGTCTTTAAATGACATAAATGGATATTTAACGCAAAGATAAACGAAAAAATTGGTGCGGAAGCCTAATAAAAAACCGATTGTGGTTTCTTATTTTATTAGTGACATTTATTTTAGTACAGCAAATTTAGTAGGTTGTGCCTTAGATCATTTAGAGCATCAAGGAAATGAAGCGGTGACCAGTACTCGTTTTAACTAAAAGCAGCTTTATATTTAACCGTAACTTTTCGTAAATTACTACTTAACGTTTTTAACCAAATTAATTGATTGGTAATTAAATGGGCTTCTCGCAAATGCAATAAAAAATCACTATCAATAGCAACATTACCTGCTGCGATATCTTTATCTCTAGCCTGCGATAAAGTATCGTAATTCGCTATTAGTTTTTCTTGAGCCCATTGTATGTGTTTCGGCTTGTAAAGTTTTTGCATCTCGTCTTTATTTAATAAGGAGGCCGCATTGTTTAGAGACGTTGAAATACCCGCGATAAGAATATCAAATTCTTCCGAAGGATTAGTTGTGTTATTATTTATAGTATAGCTTCCTATTGAAGCGATGGCTGAAAGTATGGTGTGATTAAGCGTTACAATATCATAAATTAACACAGATTCTTTTTGCTTCGATTTCGGGTCTTGTGTTAAGCGCTGAAAAGCGGCATTAAGATTACTCATCGCTAAAAACGCTTTTTTTCGATATACTTTATACTCTAAATGGTTAGTTCCTTTTTTGTGATATAAAGTTTTTGTGGCTTGTAAATAATTATTATTAGCCTGAATAACCTCAAAAATAACACCGTCTAAATTTTTATACTCCCAACTCGGTAGTAATGCATAATTGGCAAGTACGGCAATTCCGGCGCCCAAAATAGTATCTATAACACGATATTGAATCACCTCAAACGCATTTGGGTCCATAAGTGCATACACGAACACAATGGTTAATGTAATAAATGCTGCACCTGCTTTATAACTTTGCTGTATAAGGGAGAAGGCAAAAGTTAAAGAGATAATAGCAAGGACCATATACACGGTAGTGTTCTCTGTTATTATAACAATCGCCGAAGCGATAACGGCCCCAATTAAAGTGCCTATAATCCGATTTTTAGAGCGCTCTTTAGTTAAACCATAATTTGGGCGCATAATTACAATAATGGTCAATGCTATCCAATAGGCATTTTTAACGCCTAATACACTACCAACAGCAAAACCAAAAACGATGGCTACAGCTATACGAAGTGCGTGCCTAAACATTGGCGATTTTAAGCTAAAATTTTGAACGATAATATTGAAGCGATACTCTTGTAAGGTTAAAAATTGTTGCGATTCTTGATCCTTTAACAGTACTTTAGAACTGCTTTTAACCTTGCCTAAAACACGACGAATGGCTTTTATTTCTTCTAATAATTGCTTTTGGTATTCGTTTAAGTTTCTTAATGTTATAGCGCCTTCTCTCGCTTTGGGTAGCGTAATTTCGTTCTTGTAATCTTGAATAGCTTGTAGGGTTTCATCTAGCGTTGTGTTTAAGATAGTATCGTCTGGAAGTTGCCCTTTTTTTATTAATAACTCAGATAACGTAATGAGATGGTTTCCCATTACTTTATTCATTTTTTTGAAGGCTTTTAAATGCTGTCTATTAACCCCGAAAAGTGTGTCGATTTTTGAGTAATCCAAGGTGTTTGTTAAAGCCAGTTCAAAAATATCTACCGAAGAGATAAAAATAAGCAAGCGTCTCTCGTTAGAATGCGAACGTCCTGAACGTTTTCTGCCTTCTAACAATAACTCTCTAAGCGTCTCGTGCTTTTCACTAATTTGCGTTTGAATAATAAGTGCTTTTTTCGAGAATTTGTCGCGTTTATGAGGTTTCGAAAGTAGTTTAGCTCTAATTTTTAAATATTTTCCCGTTAACAGAAGTGTATCAGATAATAACTGATCGTCATCCTTTTTGGGTGCAATCCATCCTGCTAATAAAGACACCACTAAATACCATATACCACCAACGGCTATTAAACCACTGTGAATAAGTATCGACTGCATATCGGGTTTACTAACGGCAAGCGATAAAACAATAGCTAGTAACCCAGAAAAGGAAATTAACGACGCTCTAAAACCGTACACAGAAATCATTGAAATTAAAAAACTCAATGCGGCAATAACGAGTAATAATACAATAAAAATGGGTTTACAAATTAAAATGATAAAGGTGACGAGCGTGCTTAAAAGAATAGTAATTAAAACACCATTTATTTTACGTTTTAAACTACCGGGAATATCACTAGGTGCGCTTAAAAAGGCTCCTAAAACAATAGAGGGAGCATATTTAAAAATGTCGATATAGTTAAATAAAAATAAAGGAATGACCACCGCAATGGTAAGCACAATCCCTCTGTAAAAGCTAGATCCTTTTAAAAATAACTCTATGGTTTTAATGTTGTTTTTTATCTTGTTTTGCATTGTATGGCAAAGATAGTTTAATTGTTTTGCGAGCTTAATAGCGCAATGTTAATTTATGATTAAAAGCAGGACGTTTGGGTAAGGCGTTTTTTAAAATACAACTCTAAGGTCGCTTAATTAATTTATATAGAAAAGAATATAACGGCCGAATTAGAAAGGAATCTAAATAATTTGTTAATCTTTAAAAAAGAGCGGATGAGCTTTAAAATTAAGTTTACTTTTGTAGGCTGTTTTTATTAATAATTTAAAACTAAGATTATGGGAATAGAAAATTTTATGACGTTTATTATCACGGCACTTTTTTTTGTGATGACACCGGGAATAGACACTATTTTTGTGTTAAATAAGTCTATTGGTCAAGGTAAAAAAGCGGGCGTATATTCCACATTAGGAATTAACACTGGGATCTTAGTCCACACCTTGTTTGCAGCCTTAGGATTATCGATTATTGTAGCAAAATCGGCAATGGCTTTTTCTATTATAAAATATATTGGGGCAGCCTATTTAATCATTTTAGGAATTTCAAGTCTTTTTAGTAAAAAAGGGATGGTTAAAACAGTTGCTGCAGATCAGAAAATGAATACGGGACGAGAAAACTTTATTTCAGGATTAATTACTAATACCCTAAACCCAAAAGTCGCTTTGTTTTTCTTAGCCTTTTTTCCTCAGTTTATAAGTCCTGCGCAATTAGAAAGTGCGTTACCTTTTATTATTTTAGGAGTTACCTTCGCTATCATTGGAATCGCTTGGTATTTAATACTAACGTTTTTTGCGGGTACCTTTTCAAAAAAAATAATGCAAAACCCGAAAGCGGATTATTGGATGAATAAATGTACGGGAATTATTTTTATACTAATGGGATTAAAAATCGCGCTCACTAAGAAATAATCGGTGTATTATTGCGATGACCTCGTATTCTAAACTATAGGGGAGTCCATAGTAATTGAATTATACAACAAAAAAGGATCATTTTAAACAGGTGATCCTTTTTTGCTTTCAGTAGTTAAAGGACCAATAAACCAGCGCCTCTTAGTTTTAATAACGGTTTAGAATACCAGAATAATTCAAAATCTTCAAACGTGGTTTCAAAATTCTTTTTTAATTGTGAAAAGGTGGGCAGTTTAGCATTGTGCGGCAGTAAAAGATCTAGTTGATCTAAAAACCAGTCTCCGTGATCTTTATTTAAGGTAATGGTAATCGCATCGGTTTTGGAGTGAAATGTAAGTTGTAATTGGTGAAATGTCTGGCCTTTTTTAGTTTTAGACGTTTCTTCAACTAGCGGCCATTGTCCTAGCCATACAATTTTAGCGGTAGGTTTGGTGCTGAATAGTTGTTCGTTTTCGATACATTCTTCAATAAATTGATGCGGAATAGAGGTTTCAGAAATATCAAAATCAAACCAATTTTGTAACGGCAATTCAAATCCAATACCGTGCATAAAATTGAATAAAGACTTCTTTAATCCATAACTGAATTTAGAATGATCAATTCCTGTAATATCTGAAAAATGAACATCGTTATTAGCGAATGAAATTGTGTTGTAATGTGGTGTTACCCCATAATCTGAAGGATTTATACCTATGGGGCTATGTGCTGTTAAAGCAAACTGATGCCAAAACCCAGATTGTAAAATACCGATTTCGAAAAGCTGTCGCACCATCTCTAAACTGTCTACCGTTTCTTGTTCGGTTTGCGTGGGGTAGCCATACATTAAATAGGAGTGCACCATAATATTGGCTTCGGTAAGATTGCGGGTAACTTGTGCCACTTGTTTTACCGTTACACCTTTGTCTATTAATTTTAAAAGCCTATCGGAAGCGACTTCTAATCCGCCAGAAATAGCAATGCAACCCGATGTTTTTAGTAATAAACAAAGGTCTTTGGTAAAGTTTTTTTCAAACCGAATGTTCGTCCACCATGACACTACGAGCTTTCGTTTTATAATTTCTAATGCCAGCGCTTTCATTAAAGCTGGTGGCGCGGCTTCGTCTACAAAATGAAAACCATATTCGCTAGTTTGGGCGATAAGCTCTTCCATCCGGTCCACGAGTAACTTGGCAGCTATAGGCTCGTAAATTTTTATATAATCGAGCGATATATCGCAAAAGGTACATTTCCCCCAATAGCAACCGTGTGCCATTGTTAGTTTATTCCATCGGCCATCGCTCCATAAACTGTGCATTGGGTTGGCGATTTCAATAACCGAAACATAGTCCGTTAGTAATAAATCACTATAATCGGGTGTGCCTACTTGCGCTTGTTTATAATCGGGTGTAACCGCATTGTTTTTATAAGTAACCGTATCATTTTCTAATAAAAAAGTACGTTTATACTCTTGTGGTTCTTCTGTTTTGCTAAGATTTGTGTGAAGTAATTCTATAGGTAATTCACCATCATCTAAAGTAATAAAATCAAAGAATTCAAAAACGCGTGAATCGGTTAACGAGCGTAATTCTGTATTTGGGAAACCCCCACCCATCGCTATTTTTATAGTTGGATAGTGGGTTTTAATATACTGAGCACATCTAAAAGCGCTATATAAATTTCCCGGGAAAGGTACCGAAAAACAAACGAGTTTAGGTTTCGTCTTATGTAATTGGCGTTCTAAAAGATCTACGGTAATGGTATCAATGTGAGTTCGTTCTTTTTGTAGCTCATTATACAATTCATCAAATGCATTGGCGCTATGGCCTAATCGTTCAGCATAGCGACTAAATCCAAAATTAGGATCGATACATTCTATAATAAAATCGGATAAATCTTCTAAATATAGAGTGGCTAAATGCTTGGCTTTATCTTGCATTCCCATTAAACCAAAAGCATAGTCTAAATCGTCTAATTGCTCAAAACGCGAGGCCTGCGGTAGGAAGTTTAAAGTGCAAATTTGTCGTGCAAACGTGCTGTTTTTTCCTTGTAGAAACCGAATAACCACGTCCAAAGGTTGTAAGTATTCGTGTCTTAAGCTATAAATACGTTGCCCGTTGGCGGTAACAATCGTGTCATTTTTATAAGCATAATCAAAGAGTTGCGCAAAGGTGTCTTTAGTAAATAATTTAAGAATAACCTCGATACCTAAATCCATCTGAAAGGCACTAATTGCTTTCGTATTTAAAAATCCTTTTAAATACGCCGTGGCAGGATACGGCGTATTTAATTGGGTAAAAGGTGGCGTAATAAGTAAAAGGTCTTTTTGCATAGTTTAAAGTTGAATGAAGCAAAGATAATCGAAAAGAAACAGGTGTTATTTCAATTTCTAAAAAACCTCTAAATACGTATTTGGAATCTGGTGATGTTACAAATTGCTGGGAATGAGAAAGCGTTCTCTAATAATTATTTTTCATTATTCAATATCTCCGCAACGGCTTGTTGATATTTTACGGGATTTGATGCTTTTTTGATTTTCTTATACGTTTTTTGCGGATTAGAAAATGACTGCGAGAAATAGTCCCAAAAACCGAGCATTTTCATTTTTATAGGCGTTGGCCCCGAAAGTACAGCATCGTATTGCTGGTAAATCTCATCGTGAAAGTCTTTAAAAACGGACCAGCGGTTTTTAGGGTATTCGGTGGTGTTATTTTTTATCATACTAGGCAAAAAAGGATCCGCAATTAAGCCACGACCAATCATAAAATGATCGATAGATGGGAAGTGTTCTTGCATTGCTTTAAACCCTTTAACAGTTGTGATATCGCCGTTATAATAGAGTTTCTGTTTTGACACTTCAATACATTTCTGAAAAGCATCTAAATTCACCCCGCCTTTATATAATTGTTTTCCAATGCGCGCGTGAATCGCAATGTTTTTAAGCGGATATTTTTCTAAAATAGGGAAGGTGTGTAATATTTCTTCAGGATTTTCGTAACCCATTCTCATTTTCATAGAAACCAAAATATCAGTTTCGCTGTGAGCACGCTCTAAAATAGCATCAATTTTATTGGGGTCGCAAATGAGTCCCGAGCCCATTCCGCGCTTGGTAACCATTGGGTAAGGGCACCCTAAATTCCAATTCAATTCTTTATAACCCAATTCGCGCACGTATTTGGCAACAAATAAAAACTCTTCGGCATCGTTTGTTATAACTTGCGGAATAACCTCCAAAGTGGTGTTGTTTTCAGGTAATAAATCGCGCGCGTACGACGACTTAATTTTTAGTTTTCCGTTTAAACGAATATATGGGGCATAAAACGTATCGATGCCGCCAAAATATTTTTGTTGCGCGTTACGAAAACGGTAATCGGTAAAACCTTGTAAAGGTGAAGACAATAATTTGAAATTCATAATTTAAAATGTGCCACAAAGATAGTTGAATTCCATTTTTAAAAAGTGTGTATACTATCAAAAATAAATAAATAAAAAAGTATAGAGATCTTAAAACGTAAACCCACTTCAAAGCTTTTGGTAAGCCTTAAAGTGGGTTTAAACTAAATAATGAAGTGCGTTTAGTTGCGTGTTGCTTTTGTTAAGGCTTTTTTACCACCAACAATTGGTAAGGTTAACGCAGTGCCTTGTAAATCTATAGTTAATTCGGTACCCGGTTTTGGCAAGATTGTAAATTCAGAATCACTAGAAAAAACCATCAATCCTATTTGCTGACCTTTAGGAATAATCTGGTCATCTGGCATAAGGTTAAAAGTTATTTCGTAAAATTCACCTGGATTTAAGGGCGAACTCTCTGTTATTGATTTGTGATTTTGAGGATCGGCCCAACCTCTTGTGATAATATTATCAGTGATTTTCGCCTTTTTTGCCGGATTCCAAGGTAGCGAAACTAACCACACCGATAAATTTGCTGCTGGTTTGCTACTCGCTAATTTTATAGTAATCCTAGCTTCTCCAGAAAGGTGTAACGCTTCTTTTAAAATAGGAGTAGAGTATAATAACCTATGTTTTGATGTTGTTGCTTGCGCTAAATCTCCACCCGAAAAATTATAATCGTCGGTAAGCGTTTCTTTAGTATTCTTTGTCGTTTTGGTAGTGTTTAGGCTTCCGTTTGTTTCTCCGCCTTTACCCACATATAAAGTAACATCTTCGGCACTTGGATTCGGGTAATTAGCGTAGGCTGTAGGATTATCATTTTTGTCGTTTTCACGAACAATCCAAGCCTTAGCATCGTTCTCAACACCGTTTTCAACACCGTGTAAATAATGAGTAAACCAACGGTTCATCATCGTCATCGGTGGTGGTCCCCCATGCCCTTGTTGGTGGTAATAAATTTGCGACGGAATACCTTGCGCTTCCGCTTGCTTGTAAATACGGTAGCTGTGTTCTGGCATCACATTCCAATCGTTGAAACCATGCGACATTAATAAGGCTGCTGTCATTGGTTTCATCTGATTTAAATAGTCGCGGCTGGCCCAAAAATCATTATAATCACCTGTTAATCTGTCCATATTTGGAACCAACTCAGTGTCTCTAATGACTTTATTGTTATGCGCTCTATTCGCTGTGTCACCACTATGTATAAAATCGTATAAAACATCAATATCCTCACCCAAATAACCGCCCGGAGAACGTACCAATCCGTTAGATCGGTAATAGTGATAATACGATGTGTTTGGCGCAATCGGGATAATCGCTTCTAAACCCTTTACTCCTGTGGTAGCCGCTGCTAAAGGTAATGTTCCGTTAAATGAAGTCCCCGTCATACCGACTTTTCCAGTAGACCAATAGGCTGTAACTTTTTCGTTACCATGGGGCGTTGTGTAACCATCGACACGACCATTTAACCAATCGATAACAGCTTTGGGTGCTAAGGCTTCATTTTCTCCTCCTAACGTTGGCGCACCTTGCGATAAGCCAGTTCCAGGAGACGAAGAATGTACCACGATATAACCACGTGGTACCCATTTCGAAATATGAGAATTAGAAATAATTGGTCGTTCTCCTAAACGTGTAACTTCGGGATGCACGCGCTCTTTTGAAGCGGGTTCACCAAGCTCGTGCTTTACATCCCACATAATACCGTGAACATCTGGTGCGACACCCGCAAAATACGGACTTGTAACATAAACGATTGGAAGTTTTAAACCTTCGGTTTCTGTTTGTTGCGGTCTTGTTACCGAAACGTGAACGCGGTCTAGGAGGTCATCGCTATCGGTATTAGTATTTGTCTCTACCCAAAGGTCGTGACGAATCCAATCTTTTGGTGAGCTAAACGCTTTAACTATTTGTGCTTCGCCATCTTGGAAGACGGGTTTTATCTTGTTTTGTGCAGTGGTTGTTAACGACACAAATGTAATTAGCAGAAATGCAATTAGTCTTGTAGTTTGTTTTTTCATTATAAAGGAATTTTATGTAAAGTCTTTTTAAGATGGTGTATCAGTGCGCGAAATCGTAACGCTTTGAATAAAAGGATTAGCTGTAAAAATAAACATTATTGTTCGATAAAAGACATAAGACCGCTTCACTTTTAGAATCGAGAAATAAGATTGGTTTTCGTGTTTTATAGAAAATGAACAGTAAATAAAAAAAAAATCCACTTCAAAATTTTGAAGTGGATTTTATTTGGTAACGTTCTTATAGAAATAAGAAATGGTATTATTTTATCATTTCGTAACTACGTTTTATAAAGTCGCTTAATTCTTTTCCTTTTAAAAGGCCTTGCGATAAACAAGCTAAATCTAAACTTTGCGTAATTAATTGTTCTTTTCTCTCTTTTTCTTCAGTGGCTAAAATATCGCTCACTAAAGACGAGTTGGTATTTACCACAAGATTGTACATTTCTGGCATATTACCCATTCCGAACATACCACCGCCACCTCCAGACGCTTGCATATCTTTCATACGTCGCATAAATTCTGGTTGTGTAATCATAAACGGAATAGCATCGCTATCTAAAGCTTCTAACTGCACCATAAATTTTTCAGAAGGAATAACGTCTTTTAAAAGATCTTCTAACGTTTTCGACTCGTCTTCGCTCAATTTAGAAATAGCAGTCTCGTCTTTTTTGATAAGGTTACCAACAGAATCAGCATCTACACGAGCAAACGAAATATTTTCTTTCGTGCTTTCTAGTTTTTGCATTAAATGCGAAATGATTGGAGAATCTAATAATAACACTTCGTAACCTTTTTCTTTAGCAGCTTCAATATAGGTGTGTTGCGCATCAGTATTACTGGTATAAAGAAGTATTAATTTACCGTCTTTATCGGTTTGATTCTCTTTTATTTTAGTCGTTAACTCTTCGTAAGTGTAATACTTACCGTCTACTGTTGGGTATAAAGTAAAAGCATCAGCTTTATCGAAGAATTTATCTTCAGAAAGCATTCCGTATTCAATAACCACTTTAATGTCGTTCCATTTCTTTTCGAAATCTTCACGGTTTTCATTAAATAGTGATTTTAATTTATCAGCTACTTTACGCGTAATGTAAGACGATATTTTTTTAACCGCACCATCAGTTTGTAAATACGAACGCGATACGTTTAACGGGATATCTGGAGAGTCTATTACCCCACGAAGCATTGTTAAAAATTCGGGTACAATACCTTCCACGTTATCGGTAACGTAAACTTGGTTTTGGTAC
The DNA here is from genome assembly GCF_008086185.1 of Bizionia gelidisalsuginis. Classification (NCBI taxonomy): domain Bacteria; kingdom Pseudomonadati; phylum Bacteroidota; class Flavobacteriia; order Flavobacteriales; family Flavobacteriaceae; genus Bizionia; species Bizionia gelidisalsuginis. The sequence continues at coordinate 106,907 of NZ_VSKN01000002.1, read as the reverse complement.
AATTGAATTTTGTCTTTTTGAATACCCATATCCTGACTCATCTTAGGGAAATATAAAATTCCTGTAAGATTAAACGGGTAATCTACATTTAAGTGAATATGAAATAAAGGCTCTTCAAATTGTGACGGGTATAATTCTTTGTAGAAACTTTTGTAATCTTTATCCTCTAATTCCGTTGGCTGTTTTGTCCACGCTGGGCTAGGGTTATTAATAAAGTTATCGACTGTAATTTTTTCTGGAGTAGCATCTTCTTCAGCATCTTCAGCAAGTGGTAACGTTTCCTCTTTTGTTCCAAATTTAATTGGAATAGGCATAAACTTGTTATACTTCTGTAATAATGTGCTTATTCTAGCTTCTTCTAAAAACTCGGTAGAATCTTCAGAAATATGTAAAATAATTTCTGTTCCACGATCTTGTTTGTCGCATTCTTCTAAGGTGAATTCTGGCGAACCGTCGCAAACCCAATGCGCAGCTGGTGCATCAGCATTATGAGATTTAGTAAGAATTTCTACTTTTTCGGCAACCATAAATGCCGAGTAAAAACCTAATCCAAAATGACCAATAATTCCAGAATCTTTCGCCGCATCTTTATATTTATCTAAAAACTCTTCAGCTCCAGAAAACGCGACTTGGTTAATGTATTTCTCTACCTCTTCGGCAGTCATACCTATACCTTGATCTATAATGTGTAATTTCTTTCCTTCTTTATCGATTTTTACTTCAATAAACGGATTACCATATTCAGATTTAGATTCCCCGATGCTTGCTATGTGCTTTAATTTTAGGGTCGCATCTGTACCATTACTAATTAATTCTCTTAAAAATATTTCGTGATCGCTATACAAGAATTTTTTTATAAGCGGAAAAATATTTTCTACAGAAACATTAATATTTCCTTTTGCCATAATATTTAATTTATTTTTTCTCGATATCTCGAGAAGTTGTTTGTTGTTGAACTCTTGAAAAGTAATAGTCAACAAAAATGCCAATAGATAAAAAGTGACAAACTGTCAATATTGAATTATTATGCATGCATAATAAATAAGAATTTATTTTTTAAACCTTACTACTGAAAAGACTAAATTGCGATAGAATAACGTCTTAAATTGAAGCGTTATTGGTAACCTTTATGATTAAATAAACTATGTATAATTCAAAAATTATAGGATTAGGCCATTTTGTACCTGAACATATTGTCACTAATGAAGAGCTATCTCAATTAATGGACACCACAGACGAGTGGATACAAGAACGTACTGGAATACAAGAACGCCGCTGGGTTAAAGATTCTGGAGACACCACGTCTTCTATGGGAGTTAAAGCGGCAAAAATTGCGATTGAGCGTGCGGGAATAGATAAAGACGAGATCGATTTTATAATTTTCGCGACTTTAAGTCCCGATATGTATTTTCCTGGACCTGGCGTGCAAGTTCAAGAAGCTTTAAAAATAAAAACGGTTGGTGCGTTAGATATTCGCAACCAATGCTCGGGTTTTATCTATGCAATTTCTGTGGCCGATAATTTTATAAAGACTGGAATGTACAAAAACATTTTAGTAATAGGCGCCGAATTACATTCTCACGGATTAGATAAAACTACGCGTGGTCGCGGCGTCTCTGTCATTTTTGGAGATGGAGCAGGAGCGGCGATTTTAAGCAGAGAAGAAGACACTACAAAAGGAATTTTATCGACTCATTTACATTCGCAAGGGGAACACGCCGAAGAATTAGCTCTAATTGCACCAGGAATGGGCAAGCGATGGGTAAACGATATTATTGCTGATAATGACCCCAACGACGAAAGTTATTTTCCGCATATGAATGGACAATTTGTATTTAAAAATGCAGTCGTTCGCTTTAGTGAGGTAATTATGGAGGGACTTCAGAAAAACAACCTGAAACCTGAACATATTGATATGCTAATTCCGCATCAAGCAAATTTGAGAATTTCTCAGTTTATTCAGAAGAAATTTCAGCTAAACGATGATCAAGTATTTAATAATATCCAAAAATATGGAAATACAACCGCAGCGTCAATTCCTATTGCGTTATCTGAAGCTTGGGAGCAAGGAAAAATTAAAACTGGCGACACGGTGGTTTTAGCGGCTTTTGGAAGTGGTTTTACTTGGGGAAGCGTTATTATTAAATGGTAATAATTTTAAAGACACTAAATATACAATACTTAAAGATTAAAACAAAAAATCCCGAAGCTTGCTTCGGGATTTTTAAGTTATATACTTTACGTTTACTGTATTGCGAATTGAAATATAAAGGAAGACTAATTCAAATAAAATATAATTCGTTAACTGCTTTTTGTATCGGTATACTACGTGTGTCTTTTATTTTTATTGTATTGATTGTTAGGTTTTAACGAGGTTTGACAGTCGGAGGTTTTAATTGTTTGTTATTACTTTAAATAAAAAATCCTAGAACATAAGTCTAGGATTTTTTTGCTATTAATCAACAATAATTAAAAAATCGAAGTATGATTTAAATTATTACTGCAAATATAAGGTAAGAAACACGAGTGGTATTCTCATTTATAGAGGTTTGGGACAAGTTTAACTTAGTATTAAGTTTACTTTAGTACTAAAAAGTCTACAAAAAATTAGAAATCTGAAGCCGATTAAGCTCTAGGTTTCCTTTTCTATACTCATACTTAACACTAACCATGACTTTGCAACCAGGTAATTAAGGCTAATTAACCGATATTATATTTTTACAATTTTTTATTTGATTTTTTACAAAAGTCTATTACATTTAGTGGGTGTAACACTCTTTTTATTACATTGAAATAGTGAAACCCAAGAACCCTAATTTAAATAGATATTATATGAGCAAAAAAACACTAGTAATAGGTGCTTCTTTAAAACCGATTAGATATTCTAATATGGCTATTCAGAAATTAACCAATTACAAACACGAGACCGTGGCTATTGGTTTGCGAGGGGGCGACATTAATGGTGTCTCCATAGATGTCGATTTAAAAGACTATAAAAATATAGATACGGTAACCTTGTATTTAAATCCTAATCGACAAGAAGACTATTACCGCTACATAATAGGTTTAAACCCTAAGCGCGTTATTTTTAATCCGGGCACAGAAAATCCGGAATTTTACGATCTTTTGAAACGCAATAATATTGACGTTGAAATAGCGTGTACACTCGTCTTATTATCAACGCATCAGTATTAAATCGGTTTAATGTTCTTCTTTTTAGAAATAAGTAATAAGCCTAAAGCCATAATTACACCGTTTACAATTAAAATTTCGAAACCAATTTGGTACCCGTTAAACAATTGCATAGAGTAGCTATTTAAAACATACGAAACCAGTGGCGCTAAAAGGGCTATAATCCACACGTATTGGTCTTTTATTTGCTTTTTGGTGTAAATACCAAAGGCGAATAAACCTAATAACGGACCGTAAGTATACCCGGCTGCTTTAAATAATTCCCAGATAACAGAAACGTCTTTGAAAATTGTATCGAATAAAATGATGACGATAATTAAAAGGATACTGACTACTATATGGACTTGCTTTCTTATTCTTTTCTGCTGATTCTCTGGCTTCTTCTCTAAATCAATAATATCAATACAAAAAGAAGTGGTTAGCGAGGTTAAAGCCGAATCGGCACTAGAATATGCGGCTGCAATCAATCCTAGTAAAAAGAAAGCAGAAGTTACCAAACCAATCTCTGGGAGCATTGCAATGGTAGGAAATAAATCGTCTTTATTAGCTGTAATACCATTCTGTTGCGCGTATTGCGTAAGTAGTAAGCCTAAAGCTAGAAACAGAATATTCACAAAAACCAACACCACACTAAAAACGAGCATATTCTTTTGTGCGTCTTTTAAGTTTCGGCAGGTTAAGTTTTTTTGCATCATATCTTGGTCCAAACCGGTCATAGTGATAGTAATAAACATACCCGCAAGAAAACTTTTTATAAAGAACTGTGCATCATTAACGTCGTCTAGAAACAAGATTTTGCTCATTTCGCTCTCTTTTACATTCGATATTATAGCTGAAACACTATTTAAATCTAAAGCAGAAGCTAAAAATGAAATAGTAACCACCACAGAAATAAGCATGAACAGCGTTTGAAGCGTATCGGTGAAAATGATGGTTTTAATACCACCTTTAAAGGTGTACAACCAAATTAAAGCAATCGTAAAAATAACAGTAATTGGAAACGGAATTCCAAACTGGTCGAAAATAAGTAACTGCAATACTTTAGCCACTAAAAACAGTCTAAATGCTGCCCCAACAGTACGCGAAATTAAAAAGGCAACCGAACCCGTTTTATAACTCGTCACGCCAAACCGCTCTTTTAAATACGTGTAAATGGATGTTAAATTCATTTTGTAATACAGGGGAAGCAAAACATAGGCGATAACAATATATCCGAAAAAATAACCTAAAACAACTTGAAAATAACCAAACTGTTTCGTTTCTACTGCGCCAGGAACCGAAATAAAAGTGACACCAGAAAGTGACGCTCCAATCATCCCAAAGGCAACTAAATACCAAGGCGCCGATTTATTAGCTTTAAAAAAAGCAGCGTTAGAATCTTCTTTTCCAGTGAGATACGATATTAACATTAAAACGCCAAAGTAAGCGGCAATTAAAAGTATAATTTGAGTTGCAGACATTGTTTTAGATAAATTTCGGTGCGCCAAAAATACAAATAAGTTGGTTGCACCGCTTTAAAAAACGGATTAAAATATAGACCGCTATTGTACGGCAAAAGTTTAAAAAGTAGTAAATTCGCAACCATGGAATTTTCATCTAAACTTTTAGAAAAAGCAGTCGGCGAAGTATCGCAATTACCAGGTATTGGTAAGCGTACAGCGTTGCGTTTGGTGTTGCACTTATTACGTCAGCCAAAAGAGCAAACGCAAGGGTTAACAACAGCTTTAAGCGCTATGCGAAACGATTTAAAATTCTGTAAATCGTGCCATAATTTAAGCGATGTCGATATTTGTGAGATCTGCTCGAGTGTGCTTCGCGACAAAGAAATTATTTGCGTTGTAGAAGATATTCGCGATGTAATGGCTATAGAAAACACAGCTTCTCACAAGGGGATTTATCACGTTTTAGGCGGAAAGATATCGCCAATGGACGGCGTTGGTCCGCACGATTTAAACATCGTAACGTTAGTCGAAAAAGTAAAAGCAGGACACGTAAAAGAACTCATTTTTGCACTGAGTTCTACAATGGAAGGCGATACTACAAACTTTTATATTTTTAAACAGATTCAAGGATTGGAGGTTAAAACGTCTACGATTGCCAGAGGAATTTCAGTAGGAGATGAATTAGAATATGCCGATGAAATTACCTTAGGACGAAGCATATTAAACCGTATTCCTTTCGAGGCTTCATTAAAACAATAACCTGCATTTGAAGCTGTCTATTATCATATTAAATTACAATGTGCGTTACTTTTTAGAAGTGTGTCTACAAAGTGTGGAAGCAGCTATTTCATCTATCGACGCCGAAATTATTGTGGTCGATAATAATTCTCAAGACGATAGTTGTGCCATAGTGAGAGATAAATTTCCTAATGTTATCTTAATTGAAAATAAGGAAAATTCAGGGTTTTCGAAAGGCAATAATCTGGGATTTAAAAGAGCGAAAGGCGAGTATATTTGTATTCTAAATCCCGATACGGTGGTTGGCGAAACAACGTTCAGTAGTATTTTAGAGTACGCCAATACTAAAACTAATTTAGGTATTGTTGGGTGTAAATTGGTAGATGGTAGCGGGCAATTTCTTCCTGAGAGTAAGCGCCATATTCCAACGCCTAAAGTGGCGATTAGTAAAATGCTTGGACGAGATACCACATATTATGTGCATTCTTTAGGCCAAGATGCCGTAGGCGAAACGCCTGTTTTTGTCGGCGCTTTTATGCTCATGAAATACGCGGTTTACAATGAAGTTAATGGGTTTGATGAAGATTACTTTATGTATGGCGAGGATATCGATTTGTCTTATAAAGTGCTAAAAGCAGGTTACACTAACTACTATTTTGGTAAAACAACGGTAATACATTACAAAGGAGAAAGCACGTTAAAAGATAAGGTGTATGCCAAGCGTTTTTACGGAGCGATGCAAATTTTTTATAAAAAACACTTTAAAGGTAATCTAGTTTTTAATGGGTTTTTGTGGTTGGGTATCCAAATGGCAAGTCTTTTAAATGCCGAAAAACCTTCAATAGAATTAAAAAAGGAGGCCATTTTTGTCTGCGCTTCAAATGGTAAGAATGATTATACTGCGCGCTTTCCGTTTCCGGTGAAACAAATTGAACAGCTTACTCAAGCTACGCCCAATTCTGAAATTATTTTTGATGCTAATTATTTGACTTTCAGTGAAATAATTAGTGTGATTTCGGGTTCTGATAAGAATAAAAATTTCACTTTTAAAATTCTACCTAAAAACTCTAATTTTATCCTCGGAAGTAATTCTTCGAAATCTAGAGGGGAAGTTATTGCTTTTAAATACTAAAATAACAAAACTATAACAGCAGAATTATATTGAATAGTGAAAGAAATCGACTATTTTTTATTAATTTTGCACTCTAAAAAAGAAAACAGACCTATAAATTATTGATATGGCAAGATTTGAACTTAAGTTACCAAAAATGGGAGAAAGTGTTGCGGAAGCAACTATAACCTCTTGGCTTAAAGAAGTTGGTGATACTATTGAAGCAGACGAAGCAGTGTTAGAAATCGCTACCGATAAAGTAGATAGTGAAGTCCCAAGTGAGGTGGACGGTGTTTTAGTTGAAAAACTATTTAATGTCGACGATGTTGTTCAAGTAGGACAAACCATAGCAATTATAGAAACAGAAGGCGAGGTTAGTGCAACTACCGAAGTGCCAAAAGAGACTGCAACAGAAGCGCCTGCGCAAACTAAGGACGTAGAGCAAACGGTAACTTCTGCACAAGAAACAGCCGCGCCAATAGCCTCTAACGACGGTCGTTTTTATTCGCCGTTAGTTAAAAATATGGCAAAACAAGAAGGTATCTCGCAATCAGAATTAGATGCGGTTACTGGAACGGGAAAAGAGGGTCGTGTTACCAAAAATGATATGATTTCGTATTTAGAAAATAAAGACTCTAAACCAACTCCGGCTGCGGCACCAACAACGTCGGTACCAAAACAAGCGCCAGCGAAACAAGTGGCTCCTGTCGTTGCAAGTGGTGACGATGAAATTATTGAAATGACTAGAATGGGTAAATTAGTTGCTCATTATATGGTAGAATCTGTTCAGAAAAGTGCTCACGTGCAAAGTTTTATTGAAGCCGATGTGACGACAATCTGGAATTGGAGAAAGAAAGTAAAAGATAGCTTTATGAAGCGCGAAGGAGAAAACTTAACGTTTACTCCAATATTTATGGAAGCGATTGCAAAAGCGTTACGCGATTTCCCAATGATGAATATTTCACTTCAAGGTGACAAAATTATCAAGAAGAAAAATATTAACTTGGGTATGGCTGCAGCTTTGCCAAGTGGCGATTTAATTGTTCCGGTAATTAAAAATGCAGATCAGCTTAATTTGGTTGGAATGACCAAACAGGTTAATGACTTAGCTAGAAGAGCGAGAGAGAATAAATTAAAACCAGACGATATTCAAGGCGGGACGTACACAGTAACAAATGTAGGTACCTTCGGAAGTATTATGGGGACTCCAATTATTAATCAGCCACAAGTAGGGATTTTAGCGTTAGGTGCCATACGTAAAGTGCCTGCCGTTATAGAAACTCCAGAGGGTGATTTTATTGGTATCCGTTATAAAATGTTCTTATCGCATTCGTACGATCATAGAGTTGTAAATGGTGCGCTTGGCGGACAATTTGTTAAAGCTGTAAAGGATTACTTAGAAGCATGGGATGCTAAAAGAGAAATGTAATACTGATTAGTATAACAAAGAAATTGCATAAAAAAAGCACAGTTTTAAAACTGTGCTTTTTTTATGTAATAGAGTATGTATTCTATTTTAAATAATCTTTATAGGTTTTTTGTCTTTATCGATAGCGACAAACGTAAATTCTCCTGAAACTGCTTTTTCTCTAGAGTCTGAGTACATTTCTTCGACATAAATATCAACTTTTACTTTTAAGCTTGTGTTGCCTAAGTACGCTACTTTTCCTTTTAATTCTATAATAGTTCCTGCAGGAATTGCTTTTTTGAAATCTATTTTATCGCTACTTACCGTTACCATACGCTGACGGCTAAATCGAGTGGCGGCAATAAAAGCAGTTTCGTCCATAAGTTGCATTGCAGTGCCACCAAATAAGGTGTCGTAATGGTTCGTTGTGTTTGGGAAAACCGCTTTGAAAATAATGGTTTCAGAATGTTTTATGCGTTCTTCTATAGTCATAATTAAGTCGTTTTAGGCTTAGTTTTTTGCCGTTTTAAGATTGTAATTCTTGATGTCTTATTTGTAAATGGTCTAAATGGTAACTTAAAAGTTCTTTTTCCCCTACTGGCTTAAAACCCAATTTTAAGTAAAGCTTTTTAGCATTGGGGTTTCTTTTATCGACTAACAAACCTAGGGTTTCTTTGCGATTTACAACATATTCTTGTATTAAATGTTGTAAAAGCTTCGATCCAATACCTTGACCTTGGTGTGTTTTACAAACACCTAACGCATCAATATAAAATTCTCCATTTTGGGTCTCGTTTTCAATGTGTAATTGCGAGTTATAAAACGTTTTAATGTATTTAATAATAGGAGCGCGCAAGGTTTCTAATTGTCCGCCATCATAAATGTTTACGGCCGCGATGATTACCGTGTCGGCTTCAACAACAGTACAGTTTTCGTAAGAATATTGATTATTTTCTTGCTCAATAAAGTATTTCAAAAAGCGTCTCGCTTTATCGTAGTCATTCTCGGTGACTAGTTTATAGGTAATATCTTCCATTGCAAGTAATAATAATGTGGCGATGGTATCTGAATCTTTTCTTGTGGCTTTTCGAATTATCATTATCAATTAATTTTTAGAGTATAAGCTTAAAGTTTTCATATTTATAAAATGCTTACAAGTAAAAGTAACATAATAAAATTATATTTGCAGAAATCATATTACAATTACATGGAATTAAATCTCAAAAAGCCCATTTGTTTTTTCGATTTAGAAACTACAGGTGTTAATATTTCTAAGGATCGCGTCGTAGAAATTTCAATCTTAAAAGTGTTTCCTAATGGCAATAAAGAAAGTAAAACGTGGCTGGTAAACCCAGAAATGCCAATACCCGCAGAAACCACCGAAATACACGGTATTACTAACGAAAAAGTCGCTAATGAACCTACGTTTAAGGCCTTGTCGAAAGATATTAATGCAATGATTAAAGATTGTGATCTTGCCGGGTTTAACTCAAACCGATTTGATATTCCGCTTTTAGCAGAAGAAATGCTTCGGGCAGATATCGATTTTAATATGAAAAACAGAGTCGCTATCGATGTGCAAACTATTTTTCATAAAATGGAAAAACGCACCTTAGGCGCCGCATATCAGTTTTACTGCAACGAAAGTTTAGAAAACGCCCATTCTGCCGAGGCAGATACAAACGCAACGTACGAAGTTTTGAAAGCGCAAATAGAGCGTTATGATGATGTCGAAAACGATACGGCGTTTTTATCAGAGTTTAGTGCACACAAAAAGTTTGCAGATTTTGCAGGCTTTATAAATTTTAATAAAGAAGGCGTGGAGTGCTTCTCTTTTGGGAAACATAAAGGTAAAGCCGTAGTGAGTGTTTTAGAAAAAGAACCTGGTTATTTTGGGTGGTTATTAAATGCCGATTTTCCGTTATATACCAAAAAAGTGTTAACGGCTATTAAATTACGCGCATTCAACAATAAAATTTAAAAGATACTTACGCTTTATTTTAATTGCGTTTAAGCTACGGCGAGTTAACACTATTAGAGTTAACGTGTCTCTACACTTAAAGCCTACGAACTGAATTTAAATAAGTAAACCACTATAGTATTGCTAATTCTTAATAATTATGAAACTAATTTGTATAGGTAGAAATTATACCGAACACATAGCAGAACTTAAAAACGAAAAGCCCACAGAACCTGTCGTTTTTTTAAAACCTGATACTGCGATTTTATTAAAAAAACAACCGTTTTTTATACCGGATTTTTCAGACGATGTGCATCACGAAGTTGAAATCTTAGTAAAAATCAATAAGGTAGGAAAATACATCGATAAAAAATTCGCTCCCAAATATTATGACGAAATCGGATTGGGAATAGATTTCACAGCGCGCGATGTACAGCAGAAATTAAAAGACAAAGGCCTGCCGTGGGAAAAAGCAAAAGCGTTTGATGGTGCTGCGGTAATTGGCAAATGGAGGTCTAAAAGTGACTACGAAGATCTCAACAATATTAACTTTTCTCTTCAAAAAAACGATGAGGTTGTACAAAAAGGCAATACAAAATTTATGCTTTGGAAAATTGATGAGATTATAGAATATGTCTCTAAATATTTCACTTTAAAGATTGGAGATATTATCTTTACGGGCACACCTTCTGGCGTTGGTAGAGTGAAAAACAACGATAAATTAAAAGGCTATATGGAACAAAACGAAATGTTTTCAATTACAGTAAAATAATGGAGAATAACTATAAATTAAATCGCCTAAGAGAGTTAGCCGATAATGACCAGGAATTTTTAGAGGCTTTAGCACAGACTTTTTTAGAGGAAGTGCCAGCCGATGCAAATACATTAAAAGAAGCGGTAGAGAATGAAAATTATATGCTAACCTATCAAACGGCGCACAAGATGAAACCCACTATCGATGTGTTCGAATTAGGGGTTTTAAACGAGCTTGTCGATATTCAAGATTGGGGAAAAGACGAAAAAAGAAATGAAGATGTATCTATGCAACTTCATAAGGTATTAAAAGCTATTGATGCCGCAGCAGAAGAATTAAAAACAGATTTTAATTTGTAATTAATGCAAGCAGAAATTATAACTATTGGAGACGAAATTCTAATCGGACAAATTGTCGACACGAACTCAGCATTTATTGGAAAAATACTTAATTCCGTTGGTGTTTCAGTTTATCAAATCACTTCCATTCAAGACGATCGAGCGCATATTTTGAAAGCGTTAGCCGCAGCAGAAGCGAATGCTGATATTATAATTGTAACGGGCGGTTTGGGGCCTACAAAAGACGATATTACAAAACACACTATTTGCGATTATTTTAATGATCACTTGGTTAGAAATGAAGCGGTGACTATTAATATTGAACGGTTGTGGCGGGATTACGTGAAGCAACCTATGCAGCAAGTAAACTTAGATCAAGCATTAATGCCATCGCAATCACAAGTCTTAATGAATACTGTGGGGAGCGCTCCTGGAATGTGGATAGAGAAAAATAATAAAGTATTTATCTCGCTACCTGGTGTGCCCTATGAGATGAAATTATTGATGGAAAATGAAGTCATTCCGAAGTTAAAAAATAAATACAAACGGCCGTCTATTCTTCATAAAACACTAATAACTTACGGCATTGGAGAAAGTATGCTTGCTGAAAAAATTGAAGAATGGGAGACTAATTTACCTATTTTTATAAAATTAGCGTATTTGCCAAATTTCGGAAAAGTGAGATTGCGTTTATCGGCAATAGGAGCCGATCTTGAAAGTATAACACGCGCCGTTGATGCCGAGATACAAAAAGTAATACCCTTAATAAAAACCGAATATATTGGTATTGAAGAAGAAGATGGCGATTTGGAAGTGGTGATTGCAAAACAACTGACTAAATTAGGAAAAACACTTGCTTTGGCCGAAAGTTGTACAGGTGGAAAAATAGCAGAATTGTTTACGTCGCATTCAGGAGCTTCAGCTTACTTTAAAGGCGGTGTGGTAACATATGCTACTCAAAGTAAAATAGATATCTTAGGCGTGCCAGAAATACTAATCACAACACACTCGGTGGTGAGTGCCGAAGTTGCAGAAGTGATGGCGCAAAAAGCAAGAGTATTGTATAAAAGTGATTTTGCACTGTCTACAACGGGTAATGCCGGACCAGCAAAAGGCGACTCGGAGGCCGAAGTGGGAACCGTTTTTATTGCTTTAGCGACAGAAAACGGTGTTTTTTCTCAAAAATTTGAATTAGGAAGCAATCGTGAAAGAGTCGTGAACAAGTCTGTTAATAAGGCTTTAGAGCTTTTACAAAAAGAAATATTTAAAATTTGATGAAAAACAGATTGAGATTTCTAAAACATTTTATATATTTGCACCTCGATTTTTAATAACATCATTTTTAAAGTTATATAGTAATGTCAAGAGTTTGTGAACTTACAGGAAAAGTAGCGATGGTTGGAAACAACGTGTCGCACGCAAAGAATAGAACGAAGCGTAAATTTAACGTGAACTTATTAAAGAAGCGTTTTTTCATTGCTGAGGAAGATAAGTGGATAACTTTAAAAGTTTCTGCATCAGCATTAAAAACAATCAATAAGATTGGAATTACGGCAGCAATTAAAGATGCTAAATCTAAAGGATTTTTAAAATAATAGCCAATACGGTTTAAAAGCATAAGAAAATGGCAAAAAAAGGCAACAGAGTACAGGTAATATTAGAATGTACGGAGCACAAAGAATCTGGGAAACCAGGGACGTCTCGTTATATTACAACAAAAAATAAGAAAAACACGCCAGATAGAATGGAGATTAAGAAATTTAATTCTGTTCTTAAGCGTATGACAGTTCATAAAGAAATAAAATAATTGAGTCATGGCAAAGAAATCAGTAGCATCATTACAGACAGGATCTAAAAGATTATCAAAAGCAATAAAAATGGTAAAGTCTCCAAAAACAGGAGCTTACATGTTTATTGAGTCCATTATGGCACCAGAATTAGTAGACGAGTTTTTAAAGAAATAAGTTATACTTCTTATATACAATTTATAGTAAGCTGCTTTCGTTTAGAAAGCGGCTTTTGTTTTTTATATAATATTGTGTTACTTTACGTTAGTTTTAATGACAAAGTTTCAGTTTGTAAAAATAAGGCTCAAAATTTGTTATAGAGCCTATAGACAGTTTGTTTAATAGAGTGGGAATTACTGTCTTTAATTACTTAGCCAACACACAACAATATGAGTTTTTTTAAAAAAATATTTTCTTCAGAAAAAAAAGAAACCTTAGACAAAGGACTTGAGAAAACGAGTAACTCCTTTTTAGGAAAGTTAAGTAAAGCCGTCGCTGGAAAATCTAAAGTAGATGAAGATGTTTTAGATAACTTAGAAGAAGTTTTAGTCTCTAGTGATGTCGGTGTTAACACAACACTTAAAGTGATTAGTCGTATCGAGGAAAGAGTATCTAAAGATAAATATTTAGGAACAGCCGAACTTAATAAAATTTTAAGAGAGGAAATTGCCGGACTATTATCTGAAACCAATTCTGGAGAAGAAGTAGAATATTCTATCCCAAAATTAGCGCCACAAGCTAATGGTGCAAAAACACCGTATGTTATAATGGTGGTTGGTGTTAACGGCGTTGGTAAAACAACAACTATTGGGAAGTTGGCGTATCAGTTTAAAAAGAAAGGCTTAAAGGTTGTACTTGGAGCTGCCGATACCTTTAGGGCGGCTGCCATAGACCAATTACAGGTGTGGGCAGATAGAGTGGAGGTGCCAATGGTACGCCAAGATATGGGAAGTGATCCTGCAAGTGTCGCGTTCGATGCGTTACAATCAGGCGTGTCTCAAGCGGCCGATGTTATTATTATTGACACTGCCGGACGTTTACACAATAAGGTAAACTTAATGAACGAGCTTACAAAAGTAAAACGGGTAATGCAAAAAGTGATTGGCGATGCGCCACACGATGTGTTATTAGTTTTAGATGGTTCTACTGGACAAAATGCATTCGAGCAAGCCAAACAATTTACTGCCGCAACCGAAGTGACGTCGCTAGCCGTTACAAAATTAGACGGTACTGCAAAAGGTGGCGTGGTGATAGGTATTTCAGATCAGTTTAAAATTCCAGTAAAATATATAGGTGTTGGCGAGGGTATTGAAGATTTACAAGTCTTTAATAAATTCGAATTTGTAGATTCATTCTTCAAATAAAACACCACTTACATGCTATAGTAAATACAGTATAAAAAATTGAAGCTCTATTACAGCTTCAATTTTTGTTTTAATTTAATAGCAATATTAGGGCAACTGAAGATATTTCGGTCAAAAAAAGCTGTCGGAAGTGTGGCAAAGGCACTCCAAAATAAAAAAAATAAACGTCTGCAAAGTGCTATTTTGTTTTAAATCTTAAAACATCGAAAAGGTTTAAATATCGTTGTATCTTTGCAATCCAAAATTATTATATGCGTACTAAATCACTTAAGAAGAACAAAATCAATGTGATCACTCTTGGTTGTAGCAAAAATGTATACGACAGCGAGGTTTTAATGGGACAGTTAAAAGCGAGCGGAAAAGATGTGGTGCATGAAGAGGAAGGAAATATTGTGGTTATTAACACTTGTGGTTTTATAAATAATGCCAAAGAAGAGAGTGTCAATACTATTTTAGAGTACATGCAAAAAAAGGAAGATGGCGAAGTAGATAAAGTATTTGTTACCGGTTGTTTATCTGAGCGCTATAAACCAGATTTACAAAAGGAAATCCCGAACGTAGATCAGTATTTTGGTACCACAGAACTTCCAGGATTATTAAAAGCATTGGGTGCCGATTATAAGCACGAATTAATAGGAGAACGTTTAACGACCACCCCTAAAAACTATGCCTATTTAAAAATTGCCGAAGGGTGCGATAGACCATGTAGTTTTTGTGCGATTCCTTTAATGAGAGGAAAACATAAAAGTACACCTATAGAAAATTTGGTTGTTGAAGCTGAAAAGCTTGCAGCAAACGGGGTTAAAGAATTGATTTTGATTGCGCAAGATTTAACCTACTACGGATTAGATATTTATAAGAAACGAAATTTAGCTGAGCTGTTAGAAAACTTAGTGAAAGTTGAAGGTATTGAGTGGATTCGTTTACACTATGCATTTCCAACAGGATTCCCTATGGATGTCTTAGATTTAATGAATCGTGAGCCTAAAATCTGTAACTATATAGATATACCTTTACAACATATTACCGACTCTATTTTAAAGAGTATGCGTCGTGGTACGACCAAGGAAAAAACGACAAATTTGTTAAAAGCGTTTAGAGAAACCGTACCAGGAATGACTATTCGTACCACTTTAATAGTGGGGTATCCAGGAGAAACACAAGAAGATTTCGAAGAACTTAGAGACTGGGTTCGCGAAATGCGTTTTGAGCGTATGGGCTGTTTCACCTATTCTCACGAAGAAAACACACACGCTTTTAATTTAGAAGATGATGTGCCGGAAGATGTAAAGCAAGACCGTGCTAATGAAATTATGGAAATTCAATCTCAAATTTCTTGGGAATTGAATCAAGAGAAAATCGGACAAGAATTAAAGGTGGTTATCGATAGAAAAGAAGGGGATTACTTTGTGGGGCGTACCGAATTCGATTCGCCAGATGTAGATAATGAGGTGTTAATTAACGCGTCTAAAGTGTATTTAAAGACGGGAGAGTTTGCACGGGTTAAAATTACCGAAGCTGCAGATTTTGATTTGTATGCCGATGTGGTAAGCTAAAACGCGTTGAACACTATAGTATTAAAGAGTAATCTAAGCCATTAGATTACTCTTTTTTTTGTTCTTTATTAATTTTATTAATGGCGTACTCTATAGATTTATCGGGTTCTATAATATTGTATTTGCCCCAAAAATCGGGTTCCGAAAATCCTGACGCTTCATCTTGTAAAATAGCATTTGTTTTAAGCTTGTCTCTGTTTTTAAGCGTGCTTTTAGCGGTGTTGTCTTTCCAATTCGTAATGGCCATTTCACTTTGTAAAGTATAGCGGGTATTAAAAATTCTGTTTTTCCATTTTACTTTAAAAGCTAATGTTATCTTACTATACGCAAACTGCCATTTGTTATTGTCATTTTTATAATGAACAACGTATGCCGCTTCGGTAGGGTACACAACAGCTTTTCGTGGTTTTTTAATAATGAATAGATTAGTCGCCTGTACTCTGTTTTCTACATTTAAGTTAAAAGCCGAACGCGTTAGTGCGAAGCTATTGGCATCGATGTAGAGTTTGCCGTAATACAAAGCGTCTGTATTATTTTCTTTTTGTTTAAAAGCGACTACATAGACTAAATTGTTATTAATTTGTGTTGATTTTTCGAATGAAAAGTTATAACTGTCTAAATTGTTTTCATTAAAAACATACTCAGAATATTTTACTATGTCGGTATGTAGCGCACTATAAGGGCCGCCTTGAAGTTTTAAAGCCACAGTATCCAGTCTAGCGTAATTAGTTTGTTTACGAGCTTTTATAAGCGTTATATCATCTTGTTTATAACTCGTGTAGGGTTCTTTATAAATAGACACCACAGCTTCAGATAAAGACGCATTTCTATTTCGGCGCTTAATGGTTTCTCTATAAAAACCGGTCATAATCACTTCATTATTAAAATAATTTTCATCCTTTAATGATAACATTTTTTTGACTAAATTTCTAGCATTATTTGGGGTGTTTATATCAACTTGAGCTAAAACGGTAGGAGAAACGTCTAATTTTATGGTCGTAAAGTCTTCTTGTAAATCGGCAATCGTAATCACTCGTTTATTGTAGCCTAAAGCAGTAATGGTAACAAAGTTTTGAGTAGCTTCAGAAGGATATTTTAAAGTAAAAACACCTTCGGAATTGGACACGGTACTAATATTCGAAATGTTTAACTGCAATCGTGCTAGCGGTATAGGGTTGTCGGTTTGAGCGTCTATAATTTCACCTTTTATAGTGTCTATATTTTGAGCTTGCACACTGCTTATACAGACTACTAAAAATAAAAAAAAGAGAATTTTTATCGCTTTATTGCGGCGCGCTTTAAATTGTTGAACTTTCATAACAATAGTATTTTTTCACTTCATAAATTACGAAAAAAACGCTTTCCATTCGTAATCTTTTATACAAATTTTAAGAGCTGACTTTATGCAAAGAGCCTTATCTTTGTTGGAGAATTGATATTGACTATGCCAACAGACTATATTTCATTTAAAGATACCGGTTTTTTTTCTAAACTAATCGGTGATTATCTTTCTGAAAAAGAAGAACTTCGACCGTTTTATAATAACTTTCCGAAACTTGAAAATTTTAAGCTTCAAATGGAAGCGAAACAAAAAACAATTTCTAACGAAACACGATTGGTGTTGGCAAATGCTCTCCAATCGCAATATAAAAATACAGAAACGACGTCTGCCGTTTCAGAAAACATAGCAGCTTTAAGAGAGAATAATACGTTTACGGTAACGACGGGGCATCAGCTTAATTTATTTACGGGACCGCTATATTTTCTATATAAAATTGTATCGACTATTAATTTGGCCAAAGAATTAAAAACCGAATATCCTAAAGCCAATGTTGTGCCTGTTTACTGGATGGCAACGGAAGATCACGATTTTGAAGAAATCAATTATTTTAATTTCAATGGAAAAAAAATTCGATGGAATAAAGACGCTTCCGGTGCTGTTGGAGAATTAAATACTGAAGGTTTAGAACCTGTTTTTAACCTGTTTTCTAAAGAATTAGGTTTGGGTGATAACGCAAATACGCTTCGCGATCTCTTTAAAAAAGCGTATTTAGAGCACGATAATTTAGCAGAGGCGACCCGTTTTCTTGCAAATGAATTATTTAAAGATTACGGATTGGTTATTATTGATGCTAATTCTAAAACGTTAAAGCAAGAGTTTGCCCCTTATATAAAACAAGAATTATTAAAGCAAACCGCTTTTCAAGAAGTGACTAAAACAAGTGGGGCTTTGAGTGCCGTTGATAGCGATTATACTCTTCAGGTTACTCCTAGAGAGATTAATTTATTCTACAACATAAAAAATGTACGGGAGCGTATTATTTTTGAAAATGACAGTTATAAAGCGCTAAATACTCAGCTTTGTTGGACGGAAGAGGAATTGTTGAAGGAGGTCGATACACATCCAGAGCATTTTAGTCCCAACGTTATTTTACGTCCGTTATATCAAGAAGTTATTTTGCCAAATTTATGTTACATTGGTGGTGGGGGAGAATTAGCGTATTGGTTTCAGTTACATGATAATTTTAAAGCTAATGGGGTTGTTTTTCCAATGCTATTAATGCGTAATTCGGCAGTAATAAAAACCGTAAATCAATCTAAAAAGCAACAGCAATTGGCTATTTCTAATCAAGATTTATTCTTAAAACGCAATACTTTTATAAACAAGCGTGTGCGCGAAATATCGAATATTGAAATTGATTTTTCTGAGCAAATTCAGCTTTTAAAAACACAGTTTAAAGAGTTGTATGCGGTAGCCGAACACACCGATAAGTCTTTTGTTGGTGCTGTCTCTGCACAAGAAAAGAAACAAATTAACGGATTGCAACATTTAGAAAAACGATTACTTACTGCTCAAAAACGCAAATTGAAAGATGCTATTTCAAGAGCAACAGCGATTCAAAATGAGTTATTCCCGAATGAAAATTTACAAGAAAGAATTACAAATTTTTCACAGTTATATGAAGAGTTCGGCGATACATTAATCCCGAAACTCCTTCAAGAACTTCACCCTTTAAACGACAATTTCGTAATATTAGAATTGTAAAAAAATGCACAAAATAGATTTAGGATTAGTCGAAATGACTATGGATGTTATGAAATATGCCATAGATCGTATTTCGGCAACAGACAGAAAAATAGGGAAACCCTTAAAAGCTGAAGAATTAAAAAAATTAGTTGGCGAAACTATCACCGATAAAGGAATTGGAGGCGAAAATGCCTTTAATTTATGGAAACAGCATTTGGCCGCAGCAAATGTACCGGTCGATCACCCTAGAAATTTAGCGTTTGTTCCGGCGGCACCAACGAAAGCCGCAATAATGTTCGATTTAGTCACTTCGGCGTCGAGTATTCATGGCGCATATTGGATGGAAGGCGCCGGTGGTATTTATTGTGAAAACGAAGCAATGCACTGGATGGTTTCCTTAACGGGATTGCCAGAAGGGGCGTTTGGCGTTTTTACTAGCGGCGGAACAGCAGCAAACCTGTCGGCTTTAGTTACGGCTCGCGAACATTGGCGTGAAAACGAAAGCAATAGAGGTAGAAAAGGATTAATGATTACCTCTAGCGGTGCTCATTCTTCGGTAAAAGCTATGGCGAAAGTTATTGATGTCGACGTACTTTTAGTGGAATCTGAGGAGGCACTTCAAGGCGGTAGTTTACAGCAAACTATTTCAGAATTATCCATTACAGAGCGCCAACGCTTATTTGCTATTGTAGCTACTGGAGGAACTACCAATGCAGGGATTATTGACGATTTAGAGGGGATCGCTCAAGTCTGTGAAGATGAAAATTTATGGTTTCACGTGGATGCAGCTTACGGCGGAGGCGCTTTAGTAGCCGATTCTGTAAGACACTTATTTAATGGTATTGAAAGAGCCAATAGTATTACGATCGACCCCCATAAATGGATGTTTTCACCTTACGATTGTGGAGCGGTAATTTACAGAGAGCCGCAATTAGCAAAAAATGCACACTCTCAACAAGGTTCTTATTTAGATATTTTTAAGGATGAAGGTGCGCATGGGTTTAATCCTGCCGACTACCAAATACAATTAACACGTCGTGTTCGTGGATTGCCTTTATGGTTTTCTTTAGCAATGCACGGTGTGGATAGATATAAAAAAGCTGTAGAACGCGGACTAGAATTAGCGCAAATAGCTGGTAAAATGATTGAAGCACATCCAGATGTTGAACTCGTTAGAGCGCCAAGCTTATCGTGTGTTTTATACAGAAGAATAGGATGGGAGCCAGAAGATTACACGGAATGGACTTACGAAAACCATCGAAAAGGGTTTGCTTTAGTTACACCAACAAAATATAAAACAGGCGATACTTACGAGACCGTTTCGCGCTTTTGTTTTATCAATCCAGACACCACAGAAAAAGACATAGAATTAATATTAAACTCGATGCACTAATTTTTATTAGAGTATCATTTATTTTTTTATAATTAAATAGTATTTTTGCACATGCAACACGACAAGGTATTAATATTAGATTTCGGATCGCAATACACACAACTTATTGCGCGTAGAGTTAGAGAACTTAACATCTATTCTGAAATACACCCATTTAACAAAATTCCAAAAAACGTCTCAGAATATAAAGCGGTCATACTTTCTGGTAGCCCAATGTCTGTAAGATCGGTGGAAGCTTTTCATCCAGATTTAGCAGAGATTAGAGCCAAAAAGCCACTGTTAGCAGTGTGTTATGGCGCTCAATATTTAGCCCATTTTTCAGGTGGAGAGGTAGCCCCTTCAGACACAAGAGAATATGGTAGAGCGCATTTGAGTTATGTTAAGGAAGGAGAAACATTTTTTAAAAACATACAAAAAGGCAGTCAAGTTTGGATGAGTCATAGCGATACTATTAAAAGTCTTCCAGAAAATGGCGAGCTTTTAGCAAGTACCGAAGACGTTAAAAATGCGGCGTATAAAATAAAAGGTGAAGAGACGTACGCTATTCAGTTTCACCCAGAAGTGTATCATACTACTGATGGAAAACAATTATTAGAAAATTTCTTAATTCATATTGCGAAGTTAAATCCAGATTGGACACCAGATAGTTTTGTGGAAGAAACGGTCGCCAAACTTCAAGCACAAATTGGAAACGATAAGGTGGTTTTAGGGCTTTCGGGTGGAGTAGATTCTAGTGTAGCCGCGATGTTATTGCATAAAGCTATTGGAGAAAATCTATACTGTATTTTTGTAAATAATGGACTACTTCGTAAAAACGAGTACACCGACGTATTAGAACAATACAAAGGTATGGGCTTAAATGTAAAAGGGGTAGATGCTTCGGCACGCTTTTTGGATGCGCTAGCAGGAATTAGTGATCCAGAATTAAAGCGTAAAGCTATCGGTCGTGTGTTTATTGAAGTTTTCGACGACGAAGCGCACCAAATTCAAGATGTAAAATGGTTAGCGCAAGGTACTATTTACCCCGATATTATAGAAAGTGTATCGGCAACTGGTGGACCAAGTGTAACCATTAAGAGTCACCATAATGTTGGCGGATTGCCCGACTTTATGAAACTTAAAATTGCTGAACCATTAAAAGCATTATTTAAAGACGAAGTGCGTCGCGTAGGTGCTTCAATGGGAATGGATAAAGCCTTATTAGGGCGTCATCCTTTTCCTGGGCCAGGTTTAGCCATTCGTATTTTGGGAGATATTACGCCCGAAAAAGTAAGGTTATTGCAGGAGGTAGATGCCGTTTTTATTAACGGGTTAAAAAACGCAGGGTTATACGATAAAGTATGGCAAGCGGGTGCAATACTATTACCAGTAAATAGTGTTGGTGTAATGGGCGATGAACGTACCTACGAAAAATGTGTCGCTTTACGTGCTGTAGAAAGTACAGATGGAATGACCGCGGATTGGGTAAATTTACCTTACGAGTTTTTGCAAAAAACATCTAACGACATTATTAATAAAGTAAAAGGTGTAAACCGAGTGGTTTACGATATTAGTTCTAAGCCACCAGCAACAATTGAGTGGGAATAAATATTAAAACGTGTTTTATAGCGTTTAAAGAGACTAATTATAACAATCGTATTAGTAAGCGCGTTATCTTAAAGAGCGCGCTTTCTTTTGCTTCATTTTGAACTCTATTATTAAAATGAGAAAGAAGGTTAAGTTGTTAGTATAGTAGTTTTTAAAGTATAATAAGTATATGAGAAAAATAATAGTTACAGCATTAATAGCATTGAGTTTTTTAGGATGTTCTTCATTGCAAGGACAAGACTATTCCACACATAAAGTGACTTCTGGAGAAACCTTAGAAAGTATTTCGAAACACTATAAAGTGTCTGTTCCTGCTATCTTAGGATTAAATCCAGACGCGAGAAAAGGATTAAAAAGCAATACCGTTTTAATAATTCCGAAAGAGGGCACTTTAATTAGTAGCCCTATTCGAAATGTTGCCGTAGTCAATGAAGTTGAAAAGTTTATTTCACACAAAGTAAAACGAAAAGAAACGCTATATAGCTTATCTAAAACTTACAATATTCCGCAAGCTGAAATTAAAAAATACAATACCTTTTTATATGCTAATAATTTAAGAAAAGGGGACGAGTTACAAATTCCTGTTCTTAAAAAAGTTGCTGAAACTGTAGGTGGTGAAGAGGGTAGAACCAACACCAATGTGGAGACTGAAAAAAACACATCAGAGACTACAAATACTTATGTGGTGCAGCCTAAAGAAGGAAAATGGCGAATCGCTTACAAATATGATATTACGGTTAAAGAGTTAGAAGATTTAAATCCCGGTTTACCAGAAATTCTGCAACCTGGAGAAACTATAAAAGTTCCGAATCTTAAAACGAAAGCGATTAAGAATGTCGATGAAAAATATAGTTATTATACTGTTTTGCCAAAAGAAGGATTTTACAGATTAAAGGTGAAAACCGGATTAGACCAAGCGGTGTTAGAGCAATTAAATCCAGGGTTAGCTGAAACGGGTTTAAAGGAAGGAATGGTGCTTAAAGTGCCATACGATAGAAGTTTGGCTGCCGAAAATAATTCTGAAAGCATTCCAATGCCAGGAAACGAGTTATTAAGCACGAATTTAGCATCGCAGTTGGGTGTTAATAAAGCAGGGGTGAAGGAAATAGCGATTATGCTTCCTTTTAGATTACATAAAATGGATGTAGATACTGCCGATACAAAAGAATTAATCAAAAACGATAAAACCTTAAGTATCTCGTTAGATTTTTATTCTGGAGCGTTAATCGCTTTAGATTCCCTTAAAAAGTTAGGTGCTAATCTTAAAGTGACTGTTTTCGATACAAAGAATATGCATAGCGAATTGCTTTCTATTTTAGATAATAACAACTTTAAAAATACCGATGCTGTAATTGGACCGCTAATGCCGAAGAACTTTAATACGGTTGCTTCAGCCCTAAGGAACGATACGGTTGCCGTTGTCTCTCCAATTACCAAAACGGTAACTTTAGGCAGTAATGTGTTTCAGTCTAGAGCTTCAGATGCCGATTTAGAAAAAGCAATTATTCATCATTTCAAAAATCAACCGGCAACTAACTTTGTTTTCGTATCCGATCAAAAACACCGAGCGAAAGCTAATACGTTAAAAACTGAATTTATTGGTGCCTCTTCAGTAAGTTCGCGCAACGATAAAAAGACAGGAAAGGACGCTTTTTATATTTTCGACCAAGATATTATTAAAGCCTTAAAACCGGGGAAAAATGTGGTGTTTTTAGAAACCGATAATTCAGGATTTATATCTAACGTAACGAGTATTTTAAACTCTTTAAACGATTCTGATAAAAGAGAAATTACGTTAGCAACTTCTGGACAGAATAAACCTTTTGAAGCAGATATAGTCTCTAACTATCACTTATCTAATTTAAAATTCACGTATCCAGCAGTCTCTAAAGTGGTTAATGAAGATGAAAATAATAGCTTTGTACGCACCTACGAAAAGCAATATGGTTTAACACCAAATGCTTATGTAGTAAGAGGTTTTGATGTGACTATGGATGTTGCTTTACGCTTATTAACTTCAGACGATTTATATTTATCTGTTAACGATGCGCCTTTAACTAAACACGTAGAAAGTAAGTTTTCATATAAAAAGAAATTATTTGGAGGGTATTTTAATGACGCCGTTTACATTGTGCATTATAACAATTTAAAGATAGAAGAGGTTAAGCAATAAGTTAATCTCCACGCACGATTTATAATTTAAAAGCGATCGGTTATGTTTAAATATATTTTAATATTTGCTTGTATTACTATGTTATATAGCGATACCAAAACGATGTCGTGGTCTGAAGATTATAAATTATCGTGGACGGATTTTAAGGGGAAGCCAAGTTATAACACAAAAGCAGCTGCCGTAACGGCGGCTGGTTTAAGTTTTAAGTATTCGGTGAATAAAAGAGATAATCAGATAGTTGGATTTAAAGTTGATATTTCGGCCGATTTTTATCCAGAACATTCTTGGTGCAAAAAAGAAAGTGTTACAGATCATATCTTGGCGCACGAACAACTTCATTTTGACATTACCGAACTACACGCCCGCTATTTTAGAGCACAAGTACAGCAGCTAAAACCTTCAAATACTATTGTAAAGGAGCTTCAAATGCTACACGACGCTATAAATAAGACTTTAGAAATCACCCAACTTAAATACGATGATGAGAGTAACTTCTCAATCGATAAAAAAGGACAATTATTTTGGTCAAATTACGTGGCTTCAGCATTAAAAAATCAATCCGCATTTAAAACCCCATAAAATGGAAGCTCTACAACCTGATAAAAAATTTCTAATTCAATTGGCGCATACCAAAATGCCTTACGGTAAATATAAAGATCGTTATTTAATAGATTTACCAGAATACTACGTGGTGTGGTACAATACCAAAGGTTTTCCTAAAGGGAAATTAGGGCAAATGTTGGAGACTGTTTACACATTAAAGCTTAACGGACTCGAGAATATTGTAAGAAACATACAGCGAAATTTTCCAAAATAAATAAATCATTAAAGATTAATTTTATCAACTTAATATTGTAAATTTGCTCGCGTTTAACAACGCACTATGGCAACAACAAAATACATATTCGTAACAGGAGGAGTAAGCTCTTCTTTAGGAAAAGGAATCATTGCAGCTTCCTTAGCAAAATTACTTCAAGCTCAAGGGTATAGGACTACAATTCAAAAATTAGACCCTTATATAAATATAGATCCAGGCACATTAAACCCATACGAACACGGGGAATGTTATGTTACCGACGATGGGGCAGAAACAGATCTAGATTTAGGGCATTACGAGCGCTTTTTGAATGTTCCTACCAGTCAAGCCAATAACGTAACGACAGGACGTATTTACCAAAGCGTAATCGACAAAGAGCGTCGTGGCGAATTTTTAGGTAAAACAGTTCAAATTATTCCTCATATTACAGACGAAATAAAAAGCCGTATCCAAATTTTGGGAAACTCAGGCGATTTCGATATCGTGATCACAGAAATAGGTGGAACAGTAGGTGATATCGAATCTTTACCATACATAGAAGCAGTAAGACAATTAAAGTGGGATTTGGGAGATCACAACGCGCTTGTTATTCACTTAACGTTAGTGCCCTACTTAGCGGCTGCCGGAGAGTTGAAAACAAAACCGACCCAGCACAGTGTTAAAACCTTAATGGAAAGCGGTGTGCAGGCAGATATTTTGGTGTGTCGTACCGAGCACGAATTACCGCAAGACTTACGTGTTAAATTAGCGCGTTTTTGTAACGTAACGCAAGATTCTGTTATACAGTCTATCGATGCGAAAACAATTTACGATGTTCCTAATTTAATGCTGGAGCAAGGCTTGGATAAAATAGTATTAAAGAAATTAGATTTAAAAAGTGAAACGCCAGATTTAAAACATTGGAACGCCTTTTTAAAACGTCATAAAAATCCTAAAAGTGAAGTTACCATTGGTTTAATTGGTAAATATGTAGAATTACAAGATTCTTATAAATCTATTTTAGAGGCCTTTATTCACGCGGGAGCAGAAAATGAAGTTAAAGTAAATGTGGAGTGTATCCATTCTGAGTATTTAAATGAAGATAACATTAAACTAAAACTATCGCATTTAGATGGAGCCTTGGTCGCTCCGGGATTTGGAGAGCGTGGTATTAACGGTAAAATAGAAGCCATAAAATATGTAAGAGAGAATAATATTCCCTTTTTAGGAATTTGTTTAGGAATGCAAATGGCGGTAATTGAATTTTCAAGAAATGTTTTAGGGTTTAAAGATGCTAATTCTACAGAAATGGATATAAATACTAAGTATCCAGTCATCAATTTAATGGAAGAACAAAAAAGCGTTACCGAAAAAGGGGGAACGATGCGTTTAGGACAGTGGGATTGTGAATTGCTGGAGAATACATTGGCACGTTCTGTTTATAAGCAGAAAGTGATTAAAGAACGTCACCGACACCGTTACGAATTTAACAGTGATTTTAAAGCGCAAATTGAAGCTGCAGGAATGATTGCCACAGGATTTAATCCTGAAACTAAATTGGTGGAAATTATAGAACTGCCTAACCATCCTTGGTTTATTGGTGTACAATATCACCCAGAATATAAAAGTACAGTAGCAAATCCACATCCTTTATTTATGGCGTTTGTAATGGCTGCTAAAAAGTACCATACAGCAAAGAAGAAAAAGTAATACGCCACATTGGCACAAATACATTAACGGTCATATTTTTGACTATAAAGAGCGAATAGATTGTTTTAGCTTGAATGGGCTAAATGTCTAAATATATTAAAATGGAAGAAAAAAAATTAGACTTAAAATCGATAATAGGATTCATTATTATATTCGGAATTTTATTATTTATGCTTTGGCAAAGTAAGCCAAGTGATGAGGAAGTAGCAGCACAAGAGCAAGCTAAACAAGAGCAAATTGAAGCTGAAAAAATACAACAAAATGCTTTAATAGAGAATTCTAAAACTGAAGAGTTTGCAGACACTCAATTAGAAACGCTTCCAGATTCTTTAAAAACAGTAGCTTTAAAAAATAAATTTGGTGCGTTTGCCTATTCTGCTTCACAAGCAGCAAATACAGATAATCCTATAGTTAAAACAGATCTTTTAACCATTACATTCGATACGAAAGGGGGACAAATTTCTGAGGTAAAACTTAATAAGTTCGTCAACTACGATTCTATTCCTATCTATTTAGTAAAAGATAAGAATGCGTCTTTCAATATTAATTTTGGAACAACAGACAACCGCATTTTAAATACAAAAGATTTAGTATTTCAACCTAAAGTAACCCGCAGTGGTGAAAACACGGTGGTATCTATGAAGCTGAAGGTTTCTGAAAGTAAGTTTTTAGAATATAGATACATTATTAAACCCGATAATTATTTAATAGATTTCACGGTTAAATCTCAAGGGTTAAACGATGTTATTAACAGCGCGCAAGAAGTTAATTTAGATTGGAGTTTAAAAGCAATTCGTCATGACCAAAGTATTGCTTACGAAAATCGTTACACCCGTTTAACGTACCAATTAGATGGTAATATCGAAAAGTTAGGACAGAGCGATGAGGATAGCGAAATTGAAGAAGATGTAGACTGGTTATCTTACAGACAGCATTTTTTTAGTTCTATTTTAACGAACGATAAAGCGTTTAAAAAAGTAGCTATAACGTCTAGAAACTTAGTTCAAGACGAAGAAATAGATACTGTTTTTACCAAAGCGTATAACACAAAAACGGCCTTAGAATTAAGCGGAAATGAGTTTAACGAAAACTTTGGTTTCTATTACGGGCCAACAGAAGTAAAGGCCTTAAAATCCGCCGAAAAAGGACTGGAAAAAAGTATACCTTTAGGATGGGGTATTTTTGGTTGGATTAACAAATACTTGTTTATTCCATTATTCGGTTTCCTATCTGGTATATTTCCTTACGGTGTTGCTATTATTGTAATGACCATATTGATAAAATTAGCGATGTCTTTTGTGCAATACAAACAATACTTATCGCAAATGAAAATGAAGGTGTTAAAACCAGAATTAGATGCGATTCGCGAGAAGTATAAAGACAATAAAATGAAGATGCAACAAGAAACTATGGCACTTCAAAATAAAGCAGGTGCGAGTCCGTTAGCAGGGTGTTTACCCGCATTAATTCAAATGCCAGTATTTTACGCCTTGTTTATGTTCTTTCCAACGGCTTTTGCATTACGTCAAAAAAGTTTTCTTTGGGCAGACGATTTATCATCTTACGATGTTATCGCCGAGTTGCCTTTTCATATCCCATTATATGGTGATCACGTAAGTTTATTCCCGATTTTAGCAGCAATTGCAATTTTCTTCTATATGAAGTTAACTACTGGGCAACAAACTATGTCTGCACCAACGCAAGAAGGGATGCCAGATATGCAGAAGATGATGAAATACATGATCTATTTTGCTCCGATTATGATGATGATTTTCTTTAACCAATACGCGTCAGGATTAAGTTTATATTACTTCGTCTCTAACCTTATTAGTATTGGTATTTTATTAGTGATAAAGAACTATGTTTTAGATGAGAATAAAATTCACGCTAAAATTCAAGTGAAGAAAAAGAATCCTAAGAAAGAAAATCGTTTTCAAAAGAAAATGAAAGACATGATGGAGCAGGCAGAACAACAGAAAAGTGCTCAAAACAAAAATAAGAAAAAGTAATATTTTTCAAAATTATAAAAGCTGCCTCTTAATGTTAAGATAGGCAGCTTTTTTTTTTAATACTAAAACAACCAATCTAAACGTTACTGTTTTTATGAAAACTATATTTATACTTATTTTTTGTTCCTTTTCAGTCTTTGTTTCGGCTCAAGATATTAATCAATTTGATAATCAGGGAGCGCGTCATGGTAAATGGACAAAAAATTATGAAGGATCCGAGATCTTACGTTACGAAGGCGAATTTAACCATGGTAAAGAATTAGGAACTTTTAAATTCTATAAAAACGTAGATGGAAGAGCGGTGCTTTCAGTGACACGAGAATTTAATCCGAATAATGATGTCGTTCAGGTTACTTTTTACGATGGGAATAAAAACATTGTGAGTAAAGGGGTTATGAAAAATAAGATCCAAATAGGAGAATGGGTTTATTTTCATAACAATGGTGGTGAAGTAATGATGGAAGAGGTGTATAACGACGACGGCGAAATTGAAGGTGAAAAGAAAACGTATTATAAAACCGGAAGCATCGCAGAACAAGCTCTTTTTAAAGGCGGTGTTTTAAATGGCGTGTCGCAGTGGTTTTCAGACAAAGGCACACTAATTCGTTTATTTAATTATACAAATGGAGCTCTCGACGGACCTTCTAAATCTTACGATTCTAAAGGGAATGTTACAATGGAAGGTGTTTATAGAAACGATTTAAAACACGGCATTTGGAAGTATTATGAAAACGGGAAATTGGTAAAAGAAAAAGACTTTACAAAACGCAGTCAGAACCTTTATAAGAGCAAACAAAAATAGGCAACATTCTATTAAATATAATATAAAAGACTTGTGGTTTCACACCTTTTTAAAACATAAAAAACCCGCTTTTACAAGCTAATGTAAAAGCGGGTTTTTAGCTATTAGTCGTAATCTAAATATTATTGAGGTGGTAAAATAACGGTATCAATAGCATGGGCTACTCCGTTTGTTGCTTGTATATCTATTAATGTTGGAATTATAGTACTCACTCTTAAATTGGCATCTGTTAACGTAAATGTTCCGGCATTAGCCGTAATATCTCCACCTAAAGTTGTCACAGTTCCAGATACTAATTGAGACGATTGTACATTGGCATTAACAATGTGATAAGTTAAAATGGCATCAACAGTTACTGGATCGACATCGGCTAGAGTGGTGTTTCCTGAGGGATCTAATTCTAAAAGTACATCTGCAAAAGCATCGTTTGTTGGTGCGAACACAGTGAATGGTCCACTTGTGGCATCAGATAGGGTTGCTATATAAGGTACTGTAGGCGTTCCAGAATCCGCTAATTGCAAAGCAGCTACTAAGCTCGATAATGCAGGGTTTGAAGTCGCAAAAGTTGCTAAAGTTGGTAATTCAATAACGGTGTCTACCGCGTGAATAATTCCGTTTGTTCCTATAACATCGGCAGTAGTAACAGTCGCTGATCCGTTAAACATAACATTATTATTTGTCGTGTAATAAATACTCATTGCGTTGCTACCAGCTCCTGTGGCATTAGTATTAGAGTATCCACTTCCTAAATCTGATAATAGTGTAGAAGATAATTCTCCATTAATTACATGATTTAATAATAATTGAGATAAGACATCTGTGGGTACGTCGGCTAAAGCTGTTCCGTTTAAATACGTTGTAAAAGCATCATTAGCTGGTGCCAATATCGTAAATGGTCCAACACCACTTAGTACGTTTACTAATTCGCCATCGGCAGCGCCTAATGCCGTAACTAAACTTGAAAAATTTGTGTTTGCCGCTGCGTGCTCTACAACACTAGGTAAGGTAATAACTTTATCAACCACGTGAATTATGCCATTTGTAGCTTCTACATCGGCTGTTGTTACAGTAGATACATTATTAAACAAGACCCCAGAAGAAGTTTCAAAATACAAGCTCATTGCATTATCTCCAGCTCCTGTAGCCAACGTGCTGGTATATCCTGCTCCCAATCCTACAAGATCTGAAGATGTAATTGTGCCTGAAATAACGTGATTTAACAACGTTTGTTCTAAAGCCGTATCAGGAATATCTGCTACTGTCGCCCATCCGTTTGCCGACAAAAATTCGGCGAAAGCAGCATTGCTTGGCGCTAATACTGTAAAAGGTCCTGAACCGCTTAGTGTAACGTCCAAATTAGCTTCTATAACTGCGGCGACTAAACTGCTTAAATTAGCATTAGCTTGCGCCGTTTGAACAATGTTTAGTCCTGTTTCTGGATTTTGATTTAGTGGTGCGCTATTGTCATCGTCGCTATTACACGACCAAAATAATAAAACAACAAGCACATACAGTAAAGGTGATTTTTTGATTGTTTTCATAATAATTAATTTCTTTGTTTTGTTTAGCTAAATTAATAAAACATTAAACAAAATAACTAAAATTTATGTTAAATTATTTTTAACTTATTGTTTTTTAGTTGCTTAGTGTTTCGGTTTGCTGAGTGTTAAGGGGACACATAATAGCAAAAATGTTAGTATCTTTGCAGCGATAAAAAAGGACAATGAAAAAAAGAGTAATAGTAGGGCTTTCAGGTGGCGTCGATTCTAGTGTAACAGCCTACTTGTTAAAAGAACAAGGGTATGAGGTTATTGGGCTATTTATGAAAAACTGGCACGACGATTCTGTAACGATTTCTGATGATTGTCCGTGGTTAGACGATAGCAACGACGCGATGTTAGTTGCTGAAAAATTAGGAATTCCTTTTCAAACGGTAGATTTAAGCACGCAATACAAAGAGCGTATTGTAGATTATATGTTTAACGAATATGAAAAGGGAAGAACGCCAAATCCAGACGTGTTGTGTAATCGAGAGATTAAGTTCGATGTGTTTATGAAAATTGCTTTAGATCTCGGTGCAGATTATGTTGCAACTGGTCATTATTGCCGTAAAGGAACGCTTATAGAAAACGGAAAGGAAACCTATAAATTACTGGCCGGAAAAGATAATAATAAGGATCAGTCGTATTTCTTATGTCAATTATCTCAAGAGCAGTTAGCAAAAGCGATATTTCCTATTGGCGAATTACAAAAGCCAGAAGTAAGAGCTATTGCGGCAGAAGCCGATTTAATTACGGCCGATAAAAAAGACTCTCAAGGGTTATGTTTTATAGGAAAAGTAAGATTGCCAGAATTTCTTCAACAGAAATTAAAGCCTAAACAAGGTCAGATTATTGAAATTCCGGAATTATTTTCTGAGTATACAGACACGAGAAACAACTTCAGCTCTAAAGTAGAAGAACTTGAATATCTATCACGTAAAATAAACTATTCAGAAACCGACGGCGAAATTGTAGGAACCCATCAAGGGGCTCATTATTTTACTAAAGGTCAACGTAAAGGCTTATCGGTTGGCGGAAAAGTAGAACCGTTATTCGTTATCGATACCGACGTAGATACCAATACAATTTATACGGGTCAGGGTAAAAAACATCCTGGATTATACAAAAGAGCCTTATTTGTAACGAATGAAGAATTGCATTGGGTACGTGAAGATTTACAATTACTATCGGGGGGAACTTTAGAGGTCTCAGCAAGAATTCGTTACCGTCAAGCTTTAGAAAAAGCGACTTTACATAAGGTCGATGCTGGCTTATATGTTGAATTTGAAAATAAACAATCTGCCATCACCGAAGGGCAATTTGTAGCCTGGTATTTAGAAGACGAATTAGTAGGTTCGGGAGTTATTTCATAAATTGCAGTCTAACTGTAGTCTTATGAAAAACAAATTACTAGTCCTTACTTTTTTATGTTTTCAACTGTGTATTTATGCGCAAGAAGATGCTTGGGTGTATTTAACAGATAAGGAGAATGTAGCCACGTCTATAGCAAATCCTATTTCTATTTTAACGCAAAAGGCTATCGATCGTAAAGCGGCGCACTCTATTGGTATCGATGAAAGAGATGTCCCTGTTAACGAAAATTATATTTCACAATTAAAAAATCAATCAGGAATTACTGTTTTGGCAAAATCAAAATGGTTTAATGCCGTTCACGTTCGCGGCCTAGAAACCGATATTAATGTAGTGTCTACCCTTCCTTTTGTGGATGTTATTATTTTTGCAGATAATAATTTGAACGCTAAGGGGGCGAGTGTTGAAACAATCGTAAATAAATTTGAATTAGAAAGTGGCAGTACGACCTTTAATTATGGTGATGCAGCCAATCAAATTGAAATGTTTAATGGTGACGATTTGCATTTGGCCAATTATACGGGATCAGGTAAAACCGTTGCGGTTATCGATGCTGGTTTCCCGAGTGTGGATACCAATCCCGGTTTTGATCGTGTTCGTAACGCTGGAAACATTTTGGGAACTTACGATTTCGTAAACCGCGATACCGATGTGTACACCAATACAACGAGTAACCACGGTACCTTAGTATTTAGTGATATGGCAGGTTACGTCGAAAATACTTTTGTAGGTACAGCGCCAGACGCGAGTTATTATTTATTTATTTCTGAAAATGCACCCACCGAAAACCCTATTGAAGAAAGTTTGTGGGTAGAAGCCGCCGAACGCGCCGACAGTTTAGGTGTCGATGTTATAAATACCTCTTTAGGCTATAAAACCTACGATAATCCTAATTATTCTCATACCAATGCCGACTTAGACGGTAATACGACCTACATTACAAAAGGCGCAAATATTGCGTTCGAGAAAGGAATGTTGCTCGTAACTTCTGCTGGAAATTCGGGGGCTAACGGAATAGCTGCTCCCGCCGATGCTGCTGGTGTATTTACTATTGGCGCCGTAAAAGCCGACGGTACGTATGCGAGTTTTAGTTCGGTAGGAAGTACGTTTCAGCCCACATTAAAACCAGACGTTGTTGCACAAGGGCAGGCCAGTTATGTTATTAATGAAAGCGGTGGCCTATCTACAGCAAACGGAACCTCATTTAGTTCGCCTATTTTAGCGGGTGGTTTGGTGTGTTTATGGGAAGCATTGCCCAATCTAACCAATGCCGAAATAATGCAGTTGGTTCGAGAATCGGCATCGCAATACACTACTCCCGATTATTTTTTAGGGTATGGTATTCCCGATTTGTCTTTGGCTTTACAAACCGGATTATCGGTGGAAGAAGTGACCTTCAATACCTCAAAAATTCAGTTGTATCCTAATCCTGCAAAGCACACTGTGTTCGTTAAATTACCTACCGAAATTAAAAAAGCACAGATTAAACTTTATAGTGTTTTGGGAAGAAAGGTTTTAGATGCTAAAATAAATACAACACAATCAAAATTGAATGTCGAACAGTTTTCTAAAGGAATGTATCTATTAAAAATTGAAGCTGAAACCTATTCAAAAACAATCAAACTAATAATTAATTAAGCTGAAGCATTATGCTATAATCACCTTTTTTTTCAGCGGTTTATGCCATCATAGAACACAATCATAATACTAAAAAACTATAGATTTGGAAAATAGAATCACACAACTATTTAATATAAAGTATCCAATAATTCAAGCAGGGATGATTTGGAATAGCGGCTGGAAATTAGCTTCAGCAGCGAGTAATTCAGGGATTTTAGGACTTATAGGTGCTGGAAGTATGTATCCGGAAGTGTTACGCGAACACATTCAGAAATGTAAAAAAGCTACCGATAAACCGTTTGGAGTTAACGTGCCAATGTTGTACCCCAACATTACCGAAATAATGGATATTATAGTGGAGGAAGGGGTAAAGATTGTTTTTACATCGGCGGGAAATCCTAAAACGTGGACCAAATGGTTACAAGAACGCGGTATTACTGTTGTGCACGTGGTAAGCAGCGTAAAATTTGCATTAAAATCTCAAGAGGCGGGTGTCGATGCTATTGTAGCCGAAGGTTTTGAAGCCGGCGGACATAATGGTCGTGATGAAACAACAACGCTAACGCTAATACCAATGGTGAAAGAACAGTTACAAATTCCGTTAATTGCCGCTGGCGGTATTGCTTCTGGTAAGGCAATGTTGGCGTGTATGGTACTTGGTGCCGACGCTGTACAAGTGGGAAGTCGTTTTGTGGCCAGCGAAGAATCGTCAGCACATCAAAAATTTAAAGAGGTTGTGGTCACTGCTAAAGAAGGCGATACGCAATTAACGTTAAAAGAATTAGCACCCGTACGATTAATAAAAAATAAGTTTTATAACGAGCTTCAAGAATTGTATAAATCCTCGCCATCGGTAGACGATTTAGTAAAACTGTTAGGGCGTGCTCGAGCTAAAAAAGGAATGTTTGAAGGAGACTTAGAGGATGGTGAATTAGAAATAGGTCAAATATCAGGACTCATTCACGATATTAAACCAGTAGCAACCATTGTAGAAGATATGGTTGCAGAATTCGAAAAAGCTAAAGCTAACGTTATTAATTTATAATGTGAACAACGATTTATAGATAACGTTAAATTATAGTGCTAAAATCTCTGTTTATTATCACTCAAAGCTCAACGCTAAGTATTACTTTTGCACGATGATTTTAAGTAAGTACACTAAAGAGTTTAAATACAATTGGCAACTCGCAGCGCCTGTTATGCTGGGTATGTTGGGTCATACCTTTGTCAGTTTTGTAGATAATATTATGGTTGGGCAGTTAGGTACTGCCGAGCTCGCAGCGGTTTCTTTAGGAAACAGTTTTATGTTTATCGCAATGTCTATTGGTATCGGGTTTAGTACCGCCATTACGCCGTTAGCTGCCGAGGCGGATTCGGCTAATAATAAAGAAGACGGTAAGTCGGCATTTAAGCACGGGTTAGTCTTATGTACGGTTTTAGGCATTTTACTTTTCTTACTTATCTTTTTTGCAAAACCTTTAATGTACTTAATGAAACAGCCTGTTGAGGTTGTGGATTTGGCACTGCCTTATTTAGATTTGGTGGCGTTCTCCCTTATTCCCTTAATAGTATTCCAGGCCTTTAAGCAGTTTAGCGATGGTATGTCTATGACAAAATACCCAATGTATGCGTCTATTATTGGGAACTTAATTAATATCGTTTTAAATTATTTATTCATTTTTGGTAAGTTTGGCTTCCCAGAATACGGTATCGTTGGTGCAGCTTACGGAACTTTAATATCGCGTTTCGTGATGTTGTGGTACTTATGGTATTTATTAAAGAAGAAAGACAAAAGCCGTTACTTTGTTACCAACATAAAATTATTTGTTTTAGATAAATTAATGCTTAGAAAGATAATAAATCTAGGTACGCCTAGTGCTATGCAAATGTTTTTTGAGGTCGGTATCTTTACCTCGGCGGTATGGTTAAGTGGGTTGCTGGGTAAAAACCCACAAGCAGCGAACCAAATTGCTTTAAACTTAAGTTCTATGACGTTTATGGTGGTTACAGGCTTAAGTGTTGCGGCAATGATACGGGTGGGGAACCAAAAGGGATTAAAAAACTATTATGAGCTAAGACGTATCGCTTTTTCACTTTTCTTATTAGGCACTATCTTAGCGCTCTTTTTCGCCTTACTATTTTTGGCATTTCGCGAATATTTACCACGAATTTATGTCGATTTTGATGATGTTATTAACTATGAAGATAACATGGAAGTGGTAAGTATTGCCTCAAAATTATTGTTGGCTGCAGCGGTATTTCAAATTAGCGATAGTATTCAAGTCGTCGTTTTGGGAGCGTTGCGAGGGTTGCAAGATGTGAAAATACCGACGATTTTGACGTTTATTTCTTATTGGTTAATAGGGTTTCCTATTAGTTATTATTTTGGAACCGAAGCGTATTTTTCTAGTTTTGGTATCTGGATGGGATTAATTGCAGGATTAACTACCGCTTCTATTTTATTATATATTCGATTTAATTACCTTACAAAAAAATTAATTGCTCAAAAATAAATTATCTATGGAACTGCCTAAATTTATACTCGGTGATAATACCGATTTACCGAATGCTATTTTTGTGATACATACAGAATTCCCTATGTTTATTATAAATTTAGAAGATGATGAGGTGGAATGGTTAGAAGAGTTTGACCAAGATGATGAGAAAGAACTAGAATTAGAAACCGAAAACTTAATTGAATTAGCGACTGCTTTTTACGATAGAGAGGTTTTAAGATACGATGATTAATACGATAAGTATTATATTCATTTTAGTACTATAGAGAAGTATTCGAGATTACTTCGAAGTTGATGCTCTCGTGTTTTTTCGGGAAGCAATTGCCAAAAGCCCGACCTAATGGTAACGCCCAAAATATTTTAAATGTTAGAACAACTTGTAGAGTTAGATAAAGACTTATTTTTATACTTAAACGGAATGGGAAACGTCTATTGGGATGCTTTCTGGATGTTTTTTACTGCCAAATTTAATTGGATTCCGTTGTATGCCGTTTTGGTGTTTTTAATGTACAAAAAATTGAATTCAAAAATGTTTGTACTAACCGTAATCATCATCGTATTAATGATCACGTTTACAGATCAGGTAACCAATTTGTTTAAACACGGTGTAAAACGACTTAGACCCTGCCAAGACGAAAGCTTGGTAGATATAATGCGTTTAGTGAAATCGCATTGTGGAGGTCGATATGGTTATTTCTCTGGACACGCTAGTAATAGTATGGCAGTCGCTATTTTTACAGGGAAAATGCTGCAATACCGATTTAAATACTTAATTTATATTATGATTGTGTGGTCGTTATTTATGGCGTACAGTCGTGTGTATATTGGGGTACACTTTCCTTTAGATATTTTAAGCGGAATGGTTTTCGGAGGAGTTTCAGGGTATGGGTTTTATAGATTAGAACGCTATGTGCAAAAACGCTTTACGGTGGCTAAGTAGTTAGTTATATGCTGAAAATTATGGAATGAAATAAATATTAACAGTGTTTATACTTCTATCTTTTAATTCGGGATGCACGGTTAAAATCAAATTAATAAAGGGTTTGTACTACATTTTGGAAAGCCGAATTTTGATTATAAATGCTACTATTAGCATAAGTATTGATATCTAAAACTAAATTCCACCAGAAAATATTTCAGGACTAACTATCTTTTAAACAATATATATTGAGTGCTACAAATGCGTTTCTGGCCAAAAACAAAATAAAGGAATTATTAATGTAGCTATCGATAACCAATTTGAAAGTAGAACTCAGAAAGAGTTGAGGTTTTTCGACAACATAAAACCAATCACATTTATAGTAACGGATATTTGATTGATAATGAAAATCAGACTGTTTTACCGAAAGTATAATAGGAATTTAATTAATCAGCGCTGACAACTTTAGATTAAAAATAATCCCTTTAACTATCAAGAATGAATACAAAAATGCTGATTAACGCCACATGAAATTCCTGTCTGCTCCCTAGGGCATTCTACACGTAAAAACCTCTACTTCTCACTAAGAATATAAAACGTATTTGTTAAACGGTCGTTGTAGTGTTGCGTCCCTTCTTTGGCTTGGTTTAAATCGTAAGTTTCTACTTCTTTTACGTTAAAATTATCTTTTAAAAGCTTTAAATCTTCAGCCGATAAGAGATTAGTCAGCACTCCAAATTTAGATTCCAAAGGAAATTGAAAAGCGTTATTTTTATAAGGAATTCGCGGTATCATATCACCATATTGCCAAATGGTTTCTGGAGCGACGTATTTAAAGGAATACAAAGTAATACCACGCGTATCGTTATCATTTTTTAACGTGGCTATGGAATTGAAATTATCATTTTTAAATAATTGCATTAGCGGTAATCCCACAGCAAACACAGCAGCAAAAAAGAGTACTGTTAATAAAAAAACGTGCTTCATATTTTTCTGTTTTAGTCGCAATAGAATAAACACGCCCAGAGTCACTAATACGATAGATGCTAAAACAAACGGTAACCAATGCTGCTGTAATTCCGATTTAAATAGAATATAAAACACAATGGGAAACGCAATACCGATAGTGCCTATTAATCCGAAATTGAAATATACAGGTAACGTTTCGCGCTTGTCTTTTATGTCTTTAAAACGACGGATTAAGTATTCAATATAGAAACCAATATTAAAAGCTAACGGAATTAAAACGGGCATTAAGTATCGCGATTTTTTCTCTGGAATAATCGAGAGTAAGACCACGGCTAAAATAGTCCATAGTAAACTAAATTTATAAGCTTTATAATTGCTAACTCGTGTTTTTAAATATGGAAAAAGTAAACTTATAAATGCGGGAATAGTCCATAAACCACTTTGTATAAAAAAGCTCCAATAGTAGTAAAAGGGCCTAACATTATAACTCGTCCAATTGCCAGTTTCTTTTTCGGTAATCGCATTAAAAGTTGTAGGATCGTTTAAACGCACATAAACATACCAGAGGCCACCAACGACTAAAGCAATAACGAGTACACTAAAAAAGGAGAATACTTTTGCTTTAGCATTTTTATATTTAAAAGTGACGCCATAAGCGATTAAAAAGGGTAATAATAAGGCGTAAAACGAGACGGGACCTTTACTTAAAATAGAAAAACCGATAAACAAACCGGCGACTACGGTATGTTTCCACACCACGCCCTCGGCTTTAAATAACTTGTGCAAATGAAAAATGGCTACCAACATAAAACCGTGCGTAAAGATATCCCAAGGGGCTTCAATAACAATCCCGATGACGTAAAAAGAGGTTACAACAATGAGGGCATTAATTAAAGCGTGGCTTCTGCTTTTTAACATGCTTCTCGAGAGCTTATACATAAAAGATCCTGTTACCATTACTAAGAGAACAGCGGGTAAGCGCATACCAAAAACACTCTTAATGCCAAAAAATAATCCCGAGAAGGCAGTAAGCCAAGTAGGTAACGGAGGCTTTTGGTAACGAGGTTCTCCATTCATAGTCGTTAGCAACCAATTATCGTTTAAAACCATTTCGCGAGCGGTGACA
This sequence comes from Bizionia gelidisalsuginis, assembly GCF_008086185.1. Classification (NCBI taxonomy): domain Bacteria; kingdom Pseudomonadati; phylum Bacteroidota; class Flavobacteriia; order Flavobacteriales; family Flavobacteriaceae; genus Bizionia; species Bizionia gelidisalsuginis. Next base: position 67,697 of record NZ_VSKN01000002.1, on the reverse strand, counting down.
AAATTTCGTGCTTCCATAATAGATACTTGAATGGCATCTAATTGTGGTAATAGCATTAAGGCTACCAATAAACAAATCGTAAGTATCGGATATTCTTTAAGTAGTTTGGGCATCTTGTTTTTTTAATAAAATTAAATTTCTAACATAAATGGTCGCTCCTAATATATGACCAACTAACAGTACAGGATCTTTTCGAAAGATGGCATACGCTAAGATAAGAAGAGATCCTACTAAACTCAAGGCCCAAAAACCGAAAGGTAAAGAGGACGTTTTATGTTTTTCGGAATATAACCATTGGTACACAAAACGGAAGGTGAAAACAGTTTGTGATACAATACCTAAAATAAGTAACCAGACAGGTATACTTTCATTTTTAAACAATAGAGTAACGTCAATATTATTATTGTTAAAGTAAAATATCGTTATAAATCCAGGCATAAATAATAAAATATAACGGATAATCGCGGGATATCTCTGCCATTGGTTTTGTAATTGTAAATTCCTAATGTAAATAAAGTAGGTAAGACCTTGTCCTAACATGATGGCAAAATCATTACGTAAATATCCGTAAATAAAAAGTAGAAACGAAGCGACTAAGCTTAAGGTCCAAAATAGTGTAGGTGTTATCACGCGCTTTTGTTTTTCGCTGGTAAGCCATTGTACAACTAAACGCGCAGAGAACAATAATTGCGCGAAGAAACCTATACTATAAATGATCCAGTCGCTCATTATCCCTGTTTTGCTACGGTATAATTAATATACTTTTTTTTCATCCATAAATAGGCGAAACAGTCCATTAATGGCCCTAGCAAACGGTTCCAAACTCCAAACTTAGCTTCGCCAGCGAGACGCGGAAAATGCTGTACAGGGACTTGTTTAATGCGTCCCTTTTGCAATAAAATCATTGCCGGTAAAAAACGATGCAAACCTTTAAACATAGGAATACGTTTGGCATAATCAGTTTTAATAACTTTTAGTGGGCAACCGGTATCGTCCATGCCGTCACTCGTAAAACTGCGCCTGATGCCATTGGCAATGGTAGACGACATATTTTTAACAAAGCTGTCTTTTCTATTCTCGCGAACGCCCGTTACCAAGTCGTTATCGCCAATATGCGCTAACAATAAATTAAAATCGTCTGGAGCAGTTTGTAAATCGGAGTCTATATAACCTACCAAAGGTGTTTTGGTATAATCGAAACCTGCTTTAATAGCGGCGCTTAAGCCGCGGTTCTCATAGAATGAAATAAAAGAAAATTCAGGATTTCTAGCTGCAATGAGTTCAATAAGCTCTTGGCTTTTATCTTTAGAACCATCGTTTACAAAGAGTATTTTAGTTTTTTTCGACGCTTTTTTGGTGTACGCTAGTAATTCGGTTTCAACACGTAATAAATTATCTTCTTCGTTGTAAACCGGTACAACTATTGTAAAATCGTAGTTCATAAATAAGTATTAACACTGCAAATGTATTGTTTTTTTAAGAATTGAAAATGAGTATGAAATAAAATATGTTTCTTTGTACTACGATTTTGAAATTTATGAAAGTATTAGTAACAGGAGCTGCAGGATTTATTGGATCGCATACGTGCGAAAGACTGAAAGAAATGGGGCACGACGTCATTGGTTTAGATAACTTTAATCCATATTACAGTCTAGAATTGAAGCAGTTAAACGAACAGGCTTTGCGTGAGAAAGGGATTGCCATTATAAAAGGTGATTTACGCACGGATGATTTATGTGCGATTTTACCTCAAGATATTAATTATATCTTTCATTTTGCGGCGCAGCCAGGTATTTCGGCAGCGTCAACGTTCGAAGATTATTTTACCAACAATATCTTAGCAACGAAGCAATTAATCGATTATGCATCACAGCTTAAAACGTTAGAGTTATTGGTAAACATCGGTACGTCGTCAATCTACGGATTGGAAGCAACGTTCCCAGAAGATGTGGCGCCACAACCAGCATCTCATTACGGTGTTACAAAATTAGCAGCCGAACAATTGGTGCTTCAAAAAAGTAGAGAAACGCTATTTAAAGCGTGTTCGCTACGTTTATATTCTGTTATCGGGCCACGCGAACGCCCAGAGAAAATGTACACCAAACTCATTGCTTGTGCGTATAATGGTAATGCTTTTCCGTTATATCAAGGTAGTGCGACGCACCTGCGTAGCTTTACTTATGTTGGCGATATTGTAGATGGTATTGTAAGTGTTATTGGTAGCGAAACGGCTGTAGATGGTGAAATTATAAACTTAGGAACCGAAGTAGAACATACCACTCAAGAGGGGATTGAGGCGGTAGAAAAAGTGATTGGGCAATCCATTGCTATTAATAAAGTCGCTGCACGTGCTGGCGATCAATTGCGTACGAAAGCAACTATTGAAAAAGCAAAACGACTATTGAATTACAATCCTAAAACGACCTTACTAGAATCGGTAGAAAAGCAAGTGGCGTGGTACACCAAGAATTTTCTGTAATTGGAGTTTCAAATGAAGTATTATACTTTCAATTTTAATAGATAATCGGCTGCAACAAACGGTGTCGTTTTATTATCTTCTATCAACTGAAGCTGTTTTGCGAGTTCTACTTTTACTTCGGTGTTATTAAAAAAGTCGTTTTTAAGTTGTTCTTCAATAGTTTGAATGAGCCAAAATTTATTCTGCTCTCTTCTATTGTCATTAAAAAACTGGTTCCCTTTTGTTAACGTAACATAATCAGAAATAATCGTCCAAATTTCATCAATTCCTTCCTCATTAATGGCGCTACACGTTGTTACTTTAGGTTGCCAGTTAGACGCTTTTTCAGGATAGAGATGCAAAGCACGGTTAAATTCTACTTTCGCTAATTTTGTGGCTTTAATATTATCTCCATCAGATTTGTTAATAGCGATACTATCGGCCATTTCAATAATACCGCGTTTAATACCTTGAAGTTCATCGCCGGCACCAGCCAATTTTAAAAGCAAAAAGAAATCCACCATACTATGTACAGCGGTTTCGCTTTGGCCTACACCAACGGTTTCTATAATAATACTGTTGTAACCTGCGGCTTCACATAAAATAATGCTTTCTCGTGTTTTGCGCGCCACACCACCCAAAGATGCCCCTGATGCCGACGGTCGAATAAAAGCATTTTTGTTTTTTACTAAATCTTCCATTCTGGTCTTATCTCCCAAAATACTACCTTTAGTAATCGAACTACTGGGGTCTACTGCCAAGACAGCGACTTTTTTACCAATAGCAGTAAGATGCATTCCAAAAGCTTCGATAAACGTACTTTTTCCCACACCCGGAACACCCGTAATTCCTATTCTGACCGATGTGTTAGCGTGTGGCAAACACTGTTTTATAATGGCGTTTGCTTTTTCTAAATGTTGGGGGTTTTTGCTTTCTACTAAAGTGATTGCTTGACTTAAAGCAGTAATATTTCCTTCTAAAATTGCAGAAACGAGCGATTCTACAGAGCGTTCTTTTTTTCTGCTTGCTTTAATTTTTGAAATCGATAGTGCGTTGGTTGTTTCTGGTTGCGAAACGCCATCGTTTTCTTTTAAAGCCGATTTTTTAGAAGGTGTCAAAAATGAGATGATTTAATGCTAATTATTTCAAAGGTACGGCAACTTTTGTCGTATCCCAAGCCAAGGTTAAGAACAAATTATCGGTAGAATTATCAAAGGCGATGGTAAATTGCTCCACCGTTGTGCTTATTTTTTGAGGTTCAGCCCTAATAGTCGCCACATCGTATTGCGGTTCGCGCATAGCTTCCATAGTTTCATTCACACCCCAAGAATACATTTTAGAGTTGAAAATAACATTCCATGACGTATCATTTGGAATCGTCCACAACGTATATTTCCCAGCAGGAAGTAATTTATTATCGATTGTTAGATTTTTACTTGTTTCGAAAGTAGTCGCTTCGTTAGCACCAGTTCGCCATACTTTATTGTACGGTACTAACGCTCCAAAAACATCGCGATTTCTTTTAGATGGGCGGTTGTAAACCACTTTAAGTTCTATATCGTCAACTTCAAAGGCCACTGTTTTCTTCGGACTTAAAGATTCGTTAAAAATTCCGTCGTTAAGGTAAGAATAGGAGAATACACCAGCTGCAACAACCAGTAAAACTAATATAAACCATTTAAAAAAAGTGTTCATTACTTATAGCATTTATTTAGGTATAAAGATACTTTAAAACCTATTTGTTACTACATAGAATATTATAATTTAACACCATATTAATAGTATGAATAAAAAGTTTACAATTTTTAAGCATTACTACTAAAAATAACGCTAATTCTGAAATTAGAGTTTATTTCAATAATTAAAGAATAAATTTGTTGAACATCAAAAAAAAGAAGATGAACACAACATTAGTGGTATTGGCAGCAGGTTTAGGCTCGCGTTATGGTGGTTTTAAGCAATTGGACGCTATGGGGCCCAACGCACATTCTATAATGGATTATTCTCTGTTCGATGCCTTACACATTGGGTTTACATCTGTCGTTTTGGTGGTACAAGAGTCTATGGTTGCGACGTTAACCGAGCGTTATATAACAAACCGAAACTGGCCAGTAACCTTTGCAATACAAAACACCAATATTACTATAGGAGATAATAAATATTATCGCGAAAAACCTTGGGGCACAGCGCACGCCTTATGGTGCGCAAAAGATGCCGTTAACACTCCGTTTGTATTAATTAATGCCGACGATTTTTATGGCCGTGAGTCCTTTCGTTTAGCCTTTAATTATTTGCAAACTCAAAGTGATTGCTGTGCTGTTTTATTTCCTATTGATAAAACATTGAGTAGTAATGGTGTGGTAAATAGGGCAGAAGCGACTATCGATAACGGTTGGTTACAAACCACAGTAGAACGCGAAAAGATTAGAAGACAGGAGGGTAAGATTGTGTATTCAACGATTGAAGGAGGAGAAAAAGAACTCCCTGAACGAACATTGGTATCTATGAATATGTGGGGATTAACGCCCGAAATTTTCGGTTTTATAGATAATGATATTTCAGAATTTATTGAGAATTGGAAACAAAACGCCAACTTAGAATACCAACTACCAAGTGTCATCGATAGGATGATACAGCACCGTTTAATGGAAGTAAAAGCTATCCCAACGCAATCTCATTGGGTGGGCGTAACGTACAAAACGGATAAAGAAATGGTGAAGATGCAATTACAGCAGTTACACAATACCGGAATTTACGACGACTTATAATGAAAGCGAGACTTCATAATATTCTTTTGTATTATTTTAATGAGATCATTATTAATACTGTAGATACGTTGCAAAGTGGATTGATAAATAGCACCTATAAGGCTGAAACGTCTCAGGGTACTTTTATTATTCAGAAAATAAATCAAGAGGTGTTTCCTAATATTGGAGAACTCCTGAATAATAAAATTAAAGTGGTGAACTATTTAAATGCGCATCATTTTTCAACCATACAGTTTTTAAAGACAAAAGCAGACACTTTTTATGTAGACACCGAAGATGGTATTTGGCAAATATCAGGTTATATTTCGTCGTGTGTGCAGCATAAAATAGATTCTCCAAAAATGGCTTCGCAATTGGGAGGTTACTTGGCGCGATTTCATTCGGCATTAACCGATTTTCCTGTTTCAGAGCTAGAAATTACCATTCCCGATTTTCATAATACAGAAAAACGCTACAGCGATTTGTTAGCGAGTAGTGCTTCAGCTTTAGAAGAAAGACGCTTAAATGCACATCGGGAAATGGAATACATCACAGAAAACTTCGAAAGCATTCACACTATTGCAGAGGCAATTCACAAAGACATAATTCCGCAGCGTGTGGTGCATAACGATACGAAAGTCGGTAATTTTTTATTTTCGACAGCAGGAGAACTGCTTACCATCATAGATTTTGATACGGTAATGCCGGGTAGTGTTTTACACGATATAGGCGACGCCTTGCGAACAGGCGCAAGCACAGCACCCGAAGACGAGCAAGATTTAACTAAAGTCGGTTTTAACGCAGCAATTTACGATGCTTTTATAATGGCTTATGTAAAGGAAGGACAATCGTTTTTAACGCCCGAAGAATTAAACGCCATCCATTTTAGTTTGCCTTTAATTCTTTTAGAACAAGCCTGCCGCTTTTTAGAAGACTACTTAAGAAACGACATCTATTACGATGTGCGTTACGATACTCACAATTTAGTGCGAACACGGACACAATTACACTTGTTTAAGCACGTGAAACACTATCTTAATAAACAGTTTAATATTCTGTAAATTTAATCCTTTAAAACAATTACAATGAAACACTTACCATTTCAAAAAGGAGTAGTCCTTTTGCTAGTATTAGCACTGACTGTATGGTCTTGCAAAACGACAAATCAAGTGGTGGATACAACCACGTCTATGCTTTTAAAAACGACTGTTCCGGTGCGTCCTGCAGATCAAAAAGACGTGCTAAAACTCACTGCAGCACCAATACCGGTAGTTCGTGTTGGTTTTATAGGCTTGGGGATGCGCGGTTCAGGTGCCGTTTCGCGAATTACTAATATTCCTAATGTAGAGATTGTTGCCATTTGCGATATTATGGAAGACCGTACCGAAGCTGTCAATGCGAACTTAGAAAGTTTAGGTTTGCCAAAAGCACAAGCCTTTTATGGTGAGGAGGGGTGGAGAGACCTTTCCGCTTTACCAAATTTAGACCTGATTTATATTGCTACCGATTGGAAGAACCACGCAAAAATGGGTGTGCAAGCAATGAAAGACGGTAAGCACGTCGCTATAGAAGTGCCTGGCGCTTTAACTATGGAAGAGATTTGGGAGCTTATAAACACTTCAGAACAAACCCAAAAACACTGTATGCAGTTAGAAAATTGTGTCTATGATTTTTTTGAGTTAACAAGCTTAAATATGGCACAACAAGGTGTCTTTGGAGAAGTCTTACACGCTGAAGGCTCTTATATACACCAATTACAACCATTTTGGGGCGAGTATTGGAATAACTGGCGTATGGACTATAACCGAGATCACAGAGGTGATGTGTATGCAACGCACGGTATGGGGCCAGCGTGTTTATCTTTGAATATTCACCGTGGTGATAAAATGAATTATTTAGTGTCTATGGACACAAAGGCAGTGGGGAATCCGGCCTATATTAAAGAGAAAACCGGAGAAGTGGTGTCCGATTTTAGAAATGGCGACCATACTATGACAATGATTAGAACTGAATTAGGAAAAACCATTCAGATTCAACACGATGTAACGTCTCCGCGTCCGTATTCTAGAATGTTTCAATTAAGCGGTACAAAAGGTTATGCTAACAAATATCCATTAGAAGGGTATGCCTTAAATGCTGAAGATTTAGGAAGTGATATTGTAAAACCTTCGGATAATTTTACCACACACCAATTTGCGCCAGATCACATTAAAAAGGCGTTAATGGAAAAATATAAACACCCTATTGTAAAAGATATCGAAGACAAAGCCAAAGAAGTTGGTGGCCACGGCGGTATGGATTTTATTATGGATTACCGTTTAATGCATTGTCTTCAAAAAGGATTACCTCTAGATATGGACGTGTACGATTTAGCAGAATGGTCGTGCTTAGGACCGTTAACAGAATTGTCTTTAGATAATAATTCGGCTCCTGTTGAAATTCCAGATTTTACTCGTGGTGGTTGGGATAAATTAGATGGCGTTGAATTTGCTCAAGAGTAGCATAACATCTTTAGAGTAAATTATAAACTATTATATACTAAAAAAGACTATCAGAAATGATAGTCTTTTTTTTGTTCTTTACCGAATGTTTACGGTTAGGACATCTATTTAAAATAGTATCATTTTATGCGTTTCTTTTTTTACATTTGAAGATTACTTTTAAGATATGACTAGCACTACCTTTTCTATATTTTTAGCTGAAATAGCTCACAATCCTATCGTTGTTATAGATGCTTCCATTGATATTTCGCAGTATATGCCCATAGATTTATCTGAAGCTAATGACGATTTAAAACAGTTTGATATGTCTTCAGCTATAGCTTGGCACGACTATATTACAAGTACACTTGGTTTTCATAATAAACAAGTGGCTTATGGCGGTTATTTAGAACAACGCGGTATGTATTCGCGTAGTGCTTATTTTAACACACGACATCCTGAAACCGAACGTAATATTCATTTGGGAATAGATTTGTGGATTGCAGCCGGAACACCTGTTTTAGCCGCTTTTAATGGTGAAATTCACAGCTTTAAAGACAATACCAATTATGGTGATTATGGTCCCACCATCATTTTAAAACATACTATTAAGACGGTGACATTTTATACGCTATACGGACATTTAAGTCGTGGATCTTTACCGTCATTAAAAGTAGGGGATATAATAAGACAAGGGGAAATGATTGCTATTTTAGGCGATGCTAAAGTAAATGGTGAATATGCACCACATTTACATTTTCAAGTTATTAGAGACCTTCAAGGCAATAGTGGAGACTATCCTGGCGTGACTTGCATTAAGGATTTAGAGTTCTATAAAAATAATTGCCCCGATCCGAATATTATTTTGGGTTTAGGTAAATAGGATTAGACTATTACACTGAAATGATACTGTTTTTTTTGCAGAAACAATAAAAGCCTAAACATTATTGCTATTGTTCAGGCTTTTGTTTCTTTAACAATTAGCACAAATTAAACCGTGCTAAAGTGGTTTCTAAATCTATATTTTTAGCTGGTCTTTTTTTCAATAAACCTACGGTTGTCCTTTTTTTCGGTTTTACTAATTTGAGAATGTAGCGTTAATAATATTTCATAATCATCCTTTACCCAATCTCCTGTCGACTTTTTCGTATAAACCCCCTCATTGTTAAGATAGCTATTAAATAAGTGATACGCTTTCATAGCATCTTTTTCATTATAAAAATAATCAAACCACACTTGGTGAATCCTGTTTTCTTTAACGATACCTATTCCGCCTTGATACACTTTAATAATCCCCTTAGAATGCGTAAAGGATACTGAGTTCTCATTTCTTTCGTGCGCAGCTTTTAAAATGTAGGCATTGTGCAGTAGGTAATTAGATAGTCGATTAATAATCTCCGCGTTGCTTTCTCTTTTTAAAGGACGTTCTCTCCATTGATTGTTCTCTGGATAAAAAGGATCTTTCTTAAAATCTTTTATTTTTATTACTTCTTCGACTAGGGTTAATTCAGATTCTACAGTTTTATCCTCTCTTGGAATACTTGCAAATAAGCTTCTAGCGGTCTCTAAGTCTTCAAACCGCTCTATTGTTAGCTTCTGATTGCTATATTTAATCTCATTGTCATTTTGAAACGACCACTGTCCAATTTTAACTTTTTGGTCTACCAATTGTGTAAAGGTCGAGTCTGGAAATAAATACAGCACAGAACCTTTATTAAGTTGCTCACTTCCTGACGCTAATGGAGTATCGGCGGTGATTTCTAAATAATCTTTATCAAATTTTTTAATATCCGAGACTGTCCAAGATCCTATTATTTTGTCTTTATTGATTTTTTGAGTAGTCCCGCAGCTGTTAAATATAATAACAAATACGCATAGTAAATTAGTAATTTTCATAAGTAGGTTTTATAATTTGGGTTTATTAATTAAGAATTTGTAGGTTTTTTCTTAGTTTTACTTGCGAATTTAGCAATTTATATTGTAAATGTGAAATAATTGTTAAAAACCTTTCTTTAAAGGCTTTATTGTAGTTGATTGAGAGTCAGTCTTGCCATAAAAGTACTATGTAATAAATGTAAAGCAGTTAATGATTTAATGGATTCGTTTAACCCAATTAAATGGACTGCTATAAGTTTTTTTTAACTTGGCAACGACTAGATACTTTAAGTTGCGCTATAAATAAGCTTTTTGAAATTGTTGTAGACGTTTTGTTAGAGTGTGGAGTAATAATTTAATTATGAGTAATGTAACAAATGAGACTAGTAAAACGAGCCGAATTATAAAAACAAAAAAAGCCTGAAGTTTATACTAAACTTCAGGCTTTAATAATAGTATTATAAGGTATTAGTCTTCAACAATCACCCATTCTCCTTTAGTTAATAAAGGTTCGGCTTGCTTGTATTTTACTGTTTTATTTTCACCACTCATAACGTGTTTAATCGTCACTTTATCATTACGACCCACTTTTGGTTTGTCGCGAACAATAGTTTCTACCACTTGCTGTTGACGTTTTGAATTTCCAGCAGCTTGGTTTTGAGACGAACGCTCATCAAGATTCGGGATCTCATCTTTTTGCGTTTTTAAAATGTCTTTATCTCCCACTTGCTTTGCTTCACTAATCGCATTTGTAGTTTCGCTTGGCAATTCCCCTTTAAATAAGAATGAAATGACATCCTTATTTACTTGGTCGATCATTGTTTTAAACAATTCGAAAGCTTCAAACTTATAAATTAGTAAGGGATCTTTTTGCTCGTGCACAGCTAATTGTACCGATTGCTTTAACTCATCCATTTTACGTAAATGGGTTTTCCAAGAATCGTCAATAATTGCTAAAGCAATATTTTTTTCAAAATCTTTTACCAGTTCTATACCTTGAGATTCGTAGGCTTTTTCTAAATCCGTAACGACATTTAATGTTTTTGTACCATCGGTAAATGGTACTACAATACGTTTGTATTTATCACCTTGATTTTCATAAACATCTTTAATTACAGGGAAAGCGACTTCAGCGTTGCGATCCATTTTTGCTTTATAATGTTCGAAAGCTGCTTTATAAACGTTTTGAGCAATCACTTGGGTTGACAATTTGCTAAAATCAGCTTCAGCGATTGGCGAACTCATAGAGAAATAGCGAATCAATTCAAATTCGAAATTTTTATAATCGTTAGCCGATTTATTCGATTCAGTAATAACTTCCGAAATATCGAAAATCATATTTGCTAAATCCACACGTAAACGTTCTCCAAATAAAGCGTGGTGACGACGTTTGTAAACGACTTCACGTTGCGAGTTCATTACATCATCATACTCTAATAAACGCTTACGAACTCCAAAGTTATTCTCTTCTACTTTTTTCTGTGCACGTTCTATAGATTTAGAAATCATAGAATGTTGAATCACTTCACCTTCTTCAAGGCCCATTCTATCCATCATTTTTGCGATACGTTCACTACCAAATAGACGCATTAAGTTATCTTCTAAGGACACATAGAATTGAGAACTTCCTGGATCTCCTTGACGACCAGCACGACCTCTTAATTGGCGGTCTACACGACGTGAATCGTGACGCTCGGTACCTACAATAGCTAAACCTCCAGACGCTTTTACCGCATCTGATAATTTAATATCGGTACCACGACCTGCCATATTGGTTGCTATTGTTACCTGTCCTGGTTGTCCAGCTTCGGCAACAATATCGGCCTCTTTTTTGTGTAATTTTGCATTTAATACGTTGTGTGGTACTTTACGTAATGCTAACATTCTACCTAACAACTCACTAATTTCAACGTTAGTCGTACCAATTAATACTGGCCGTCCCGCTTGCGATAAGTTGGTGACCTCGTCGATAACGGCGTTGTATTTCTCACGTTTTGTTTTGAAAACTAAATCTTCTCTATCATCACGTGCAATAGGTCTGTTTGTAGGTATTTCTACAACATCTAGTTCGTAGATTTCCCATAACTCTCCAGCCTCGGTTACCGCTGTACCCGTCATACCAGACAGTTTACGGTACATTCTAAAGTAATTTTGAAGTGTTACCGTTGCAAAAGTTTGGGTTGCATCTTCAATTTTTACATTTTCTTTGGCTTCAATCGCTTGGTGTAAACCATCACTATAACGACGACCATCCATAATACGACCGGTTTGTTCGTCTACAATCATTACTTTATTCTCCATAACAACATATTGGTTGTCTTTTTCAAATAAAGCGTATGCTTTTAGTAATTGGTTAAGGGTATGAATACGTTCGGATTTAACACCGAAATCTCTAAATAATTCTTCTTTTAAATTGGCTTCTTCTTCCGTTGGTAGGTTTCGAGCTTCAATTTTAGCCGCTTCAATACCAATTTCTGGCATTACGAAGAAATCAGGATTGTCTTTACCAGAAATGTATTCGATACCTTTATCTGTTAATTCAATCTGATTATTTTTCTCTTCAATAACGTAATACAATTCCGCATCTACCTTTGGCATCTCACGGTTATTGTCTGCCATATATTGGTTTTCCGTTTTTTGAAGGAGTTGTTTGATGCCTTCCTCACTTAAAAACTTAATTAAGGCTTTATTTTTAGGAATTCCTCTATAGACTCTTAATAATTGGAAACCACCTTCTTTAGTATCTCCATCAGCAATTAACTTTTTAGCATCTACTAAAACTTGTGTTAAGTGACGGCGTTGCACGCTTACAATATCATCAACCTTAGGTTTTAATTCTGTAAATTCGTGACGATCGCCTTGCGGAATTGGTCCAGAAATAATTAATGGTGTTCTGGCATCATCGACTAATACAGAATCGACCTCATCGACAATAGCGTAGTGGTGTGGACGTTGTACTAAATCGTTTGGCGAGTTTGCCATATTATCACGTAAATAATCGAAACCAAATTCGTTATTTGTACCGTAAGTAATATCTGAATTATAGGCTTTTTTACGAGCGTCTGAGTTTGGCTTGTGGTAATCGATACAATCAATACTCATACCGTGGAACTCAAAAATAGGCGCCATCCACGCGCTATCACGTTTCGCTAAGTAGTCGTTTACGGTTACTAAGTGTACTCCTTTTTCTGCTAGAGCGTTTAAGTATACGGGAAGCGTTGCTACTAATGTTTTACCTTCTCCAGTATGCATTTCGGCAATTTTACCTTGGTGCATCGCAATACCACCAATAAGTTGTACATCGTAATGTATCATATCCCAAGTGATGGCCTTTCCAACAGCATCCCAAGAGTTAGCCCATTTTGCTTTGTCGTCTTCTAAGGTTACATAGCCTTTAGAGCTAGAAATATCTCTATCGAAAGCATTTGCTGTTACTGTAATTTCGGTATTGTTGGTAAAACGTTTTGCTGTTTCTTTAACTACGGCAAAGGCTTCAGGTAAAATCTCGTCTAGGGTTTCTTCGGTTGCAGCATACGACTCTTCTTTGATTTTATCTATTTCTAAATAAATGTCTTCACGTCTATCGATATCATCAGAAGCCGTAGATTCCTCCAAAAGAGCCTCTATTCTATCATTAAACGGTTGCCTAGTTTTTGCTATAATGGCTTTAAATTCAGCTGTTTTCGCCCTAAGTTCATCGTGAGATAACGCTTCTAAGGCTGCTTCGTGTGTTTTAATTTTTTCAACGATTGGCGAAATAGACTTAACGTCTTGTTTTGATTTGTCGCCAACAAATACTTTTAATACTGAATCTAAAAAACTCATTGTAGATTATTTATGGTTATACCAATATAGCTATACCGGTAATTATTATATGTAGGTTATAAACCTTTGTAAAAAGGGCTTAAAGATACGTTTTGTTTCTGTGCTTTTTTTAAAATAAGCACAAAAAAAAGCCTCCATTATGAGACTTTTTTTTATGATTTAATTTATTAATACTCGTCCTCATTCCAGAGGTAGTCTTCGTCTGTTGGATAATCTGGCCATATTTCTTCTATAGAGTCGTACGAATCTCCTTCGTCTTCAATTGCTTGTAAGTTTTCAACAACTTCTAAAGGAGCTCCTGTTCTAATAGCGTAATCTATAAGCTCATCTTTTGTTGCCGGCCAAGGCGCATCACTTAAATAAGATGCTAATTCTAAAGTCCAATACATTTCTTATTAGGTTTATTTTTTTGCAAAAATAATTTTTTAGTTGTAATAGTCAAGGAAAAAGTGAATTATTTTATCAATAATAAAAAAGAACGTCTTTTTTGCACTGAAACTATTTGACTGTAAATATCTTGCAGTGTTATTAAATTACAGATGTGGTTTGTGTTTCTATGTTTTTAAAAAGAAGAATTAAACGGGGTTAATTCTTCTCTGGAATCCATTTGACTTCGTCTGCTTGCAGGTCTGATGACAATTTTCGTGCCAACACAAAAAGGTAGTCAGATAGGCGGTTTAGATACACTAATGCTTCTGGTAAAAAGGGCTCTAATGCGTTCAATGCAGAAGCTAATCGTTCTGCTCTACGACATACACAACGTGCAATGTGACAGAATGACACCGTTTGATGTCCGCCCGGTAATACAAAATGCGTCATTTGTGGCAAGTCGGCATTCATCGCATCCATTTCACGTTCTAAAAGAGCAATATCTTCTTCTGATATTTTTGGAATATTTAAACGCTCTTTACCATTTTTAAGGGTCGCTTTTTCCGGGTCGGTAGCCAGAATAGCGCCCACAGTAAATAAACGGTCTTGTATAATGACAAGAATGTCTTTGAAATCTTGATTGATGTCTTGATCGCGAATTAAGCCAATATGTGAGTTTAACTCGTCTACGGTACCATAACTATCAATTCGAATATGATGCTTTGGTACTCGGGTGCCACCAAATAAAGCGGTGGTGCCTTTGTCTCCAGTTTTTGTGTAAATTTTCATAGGTTAAAGGTATGTAGAAAAAGTGAAGTTTGAAAGATAATTAGGTATTAGGGCGGTGGTATAAGATATGAGGTATTAGGAGGACGATTCGCAAGCTCACTTTTCAGAATCGGGAGTAAAGAGTCAAGAGCTAATATTGATAGATTTAAGTAGTGGGCAGTACAAGGTTAGCTTAGAATTTGTTTGCGGGTTCACTTTTCAGAAACAAGTAACAATATTTTGTAGCTCTGTGTTAACCATTGACCACACCACAAACTATTTTAGTTGACGACTTAATATAGCCAACCCCTAGACTTAAAAACGTATTTTAAAATGTTCTTTGGCTTGTTCTTTTCTAAAGAAAACAATACCCCAAAAGAAGAGATCTACGGTTACAGTGACTTTTGGATGCTGTTTTATGTGTTCCCAAGCTTCAGTCATATCTTCAGACCAATAAATATCATCAAAAATAAAGACAGAGTCGTTATGAACGGTTTCTAATAGCGTTTCAAAATAAAGAATTGTAGCCTCTTTTTTATGATTGCCATCAAAGAACACAAGGTCGTAGGTATTGTTTTTTAAAGGCGGTAATTCCTTTTTAAAATCACCTGTTATCAGTGTCGTGTTTTCAATTTGAAATTGTTTAAAGGTATTTGCTGTAAACTCTGAAATATTTGGGCAGCCTTCAATCGTTGTTATTTTTGCTTCCGGGTTGCCTTTGTGCATAGCGTAGGTCGCTGTACCCAAAGCGGTACCTAATTCTAAAATCTGTTGCGAATTAAAATAACGCACCAAACGAAACAGCAACTTAGCACGTTTTAAAGGGGTGCCAGCGTTGCGCGACATTTTACTAATGCGGCGCGCCTTATTTTTCATTACACGAGAACCTCTGCCTAAATCGGTAACCTCTAGCGTATTGTTGTTAGACGCTAGATGGTTACGATAATTTTTTAATTTCGAATAGTCGCTGTAGCGCTGTTTGTCGTACACACATTGCGTGATAAAATTGTAGACAAAAGGCGAATGAACCCCGTGCTGATTAGATGCTTTAGTTAAAAATTTAAAATAGGCTGCAATAGTGTACCACATCATAAAAACGAATTAAGTAACGCGATTATCCTTCTTGTTTTTCGGAAAGTTCTAACCAGCGCATTTCTTTTTCTTCGAGCGATGAAATAATCTTTTGAAGTTTTTCAGACAGTTCGTTAATCTGTTCTGTGCTTAACTCCGGATTTAAAAATTTCTTTTCAAACTCTTTTTTATCGTATTCTAAACTGCTTATTTTACTCTCTAAACTTTTATATTCTTTTTGTTCGCTGTAAGATAACTTTATATTGTTTTCTTTTTTCCAGTTTTTCTTCTCTTTTTTCGATGCGTCGTCTGCTTCTTGAACGACCTCTTTACTGTCGTCATACACTCTAAAGTCAGAATAGTTACCTGGAAAGTTCTCTACAACACCTTCACCTCTAAAGACGAACAAGTGATCTACAATTTTATCCATAAAGTAACGGTCGTGAGAAACTACAATTAAACACCCTGGAAAGTCGAGTAAAAACTGCTCTAAAACGTTTAGCGTAACAATATCTAAATCGTTGGTAGGCTCATCGAGGATTAGAAAGTTTGGATTTTGAATTAAAATGGTACATAAGTACAAGCGTTTGCGTTCACCACCACTTAATTTTTCGACAAAATCATATTGCTTTTTTCTATCGAATAAAAAGCGCTCTAATAATTGTTGTGCACTTATTTGACGCCCTTTTTTTAACGGAATATAATCGCCAAACTCACGGACCACATCAATTACTTTTTGATCGGGTTTTACAGTGATTCCTTTTTGAGTATAGTACCCGAATTTCACGGTTTCCCCAACGGTTACCGTACCAGAGTCTGGTGCTTCTCTTTCAGATAAAATATTTAGGAATGTCGATTTTCCTGTTCCGTTTTTTCCAATAATACCAATGCGTTCTCCTTTTTGAAAAACGTAATTAAATTTATCTAAAATCAGTTTATCATCAAAAGCTTTAGATACTTTATGAAACTCTAGAATTTTACTTCCCAAGCGTTCCATATTTAGTTCTAATTGTATTTCGTGATCTTGACGGCGTTGGTTTGCGCGGTGTTTAATATCGGCGAAATCGTCAATTCTAGATTTCGATTTCGTCGTTCTCGCTTTTGGTTGCTTGCGCATCCAGCCTAATTCTTTTTTGTAGAGTTGTTTGGCTTTACCCGTTTCCGATTCGTACTGTTCTATTCGTGCTTCCTTTTTTTCTAAGTAATACGAATAATTACCTTTATAGAAATGCAGTTTCCCATGATCTAATTCTATGATTTCATTGCACACCCGCTCTAAGAAATAACGGTCGTGCGTTACCATAAACAAAGTAATATTCTCTTTGGCAAAAAACTCTTCCAGCCATTCAATCATTTCAAGATCTAAGTGGTTGGTAGGCTCATCTAAAATTAATAAATCGGGTTTATTAATTAATGCATTAGCCAAAGAAAGCCGTTTTTTCTGTCCACCAGACAATTCACTTACTTTTTGATCGAGCTGATCTAATTTTAGTTTGAATAAAATTTGCTTGTATAGGGTTTCAAAATCCCATGCATTATTAATATCCATCTGCTCGAATGCGCGTTGATAAACCTCTTCGTCTTCAGGATTAAGTAATGCTTTTTCGTAGTTTTTTATAACATCCAAAATAGGGTTGTCAGAATTAAAGATAGTGTCTTCTACCGTTAAACTTTCATCCAAATGCGGTTCCTGAGACAGGTAAGACATTCTTATATTTTTTCTAAAAACAACTTGACCCGAATCTGGGGTGTCTAATTGCGTTATAATATTTAAAATAGAGGTTTTACCCGTTCCGTTTTTAGCGACGAAAGCTATTTTTTGATCTTTATGTACACTAAACGAAAGGTCTTCAAATAAAGTGAGTTCACCGTAAGACTTTGCTATATTTTCTACCGTTAAATAATTCAATATATTGTTTTTATGCAAATAAACGGTTTAAAAACCAAAAAACGGGATAGAAGTTTTGTTATTCGTGACGAAAAGCTATATTTGTGATTAAACCAATTGCCAAAAAATGAAACGATTTATAATATGTTTCACGGTATTGCTCAACCTTTTAAGTTCTTCGTGCATTACCAATAAAGATGTTGTTTACTTACAAGATAAAGGTACAGTTGTAGACGATGCGCTTGTTGTAAAAGAGCTGTCCAAACCGTACCGCCTCCAAATTAACGATATACTAAGTATAAATATTAAAGCGATAGATTCGGAGTTAAAAAAATTAGTTGAGGTTTTTAAACCCGTTGAAGATGCCACAGGAGAAGGTGGCCAGCAGGCGTTATATTTTAACGGCTATACCGTAGATTTACATGGTAATATTGAATTCCCTATTCTTGGAAAAATTAATGTTTTGGGCTTTACTACCGATGAGGTTACCGAAAAAGTAAAGGAAGAGCTCCATAAAAAATATCTAAAAGATGTGTCTCAGGTGTTTATCACCGTTAAACTAGCCGGATTACGTTACACAGTAACGGGCGAAGTTGGAGGGGCGGGAGTATTAACCCTATTTCAAGACCGCGTTAATATTATTGAAGCCTTGGCCAATGCGGGTGATGTAAAAAATACTGGTGACCGTACCGATATTTTGGTGATTAGACAATACCCACAAGGTCAGAAAATACACCATATTGATTTAACCGATATTACGGCACTACAATCGCCGTATTACTATATCCAACCCAACGATATTATTTTGGTAAAACCTTTAAAGCGTAAAGCTATAGGTGCAGGTGAAACGGCAACGCAAACCTTAACCACTATTGCTTCTTTATTCGCCGTAGTCGTCTCGACCTACTTTTTAGCACGAAATCTTTAAACCTTAGTTTATGAATGATGAATTTGAGTTTTCAGAATCTTCACCCTCAACTTTCGATATTAAAGCGTTTTTATATAAAACCTTAAGTTATTGGAAACTCTTTATTTTATGTATTGGTATCGGTTTGTTTATCGTGTATCAACAAAATATAAGAACGCAACAATCTTATAAATTAGGAACTCAAATTTCTATAGAAGACGATAATAACCCTTTATTTAGTGCTAATACCAGCCTAACCTTTAATTGGGGTGGTGTTTCTGGAAAAGTTAAAACGATTATTACAACGCTTCAGTCGCGTTCTCACCACGAGAAGGTGGTAGATAATCTTCAGTTTTATATCACGTATTTAAAACAAGCGCGATTTAGAAAAGACGATATTTATAAGGCGGCGCCCTTCACCTTTACGTTATTACCGAACACGTCTCAAGTTTTAAACGTGCCGGTACGCATCTCGATAGTAGACGATACAACGTTTGAAATAGGATTAGATTTTGAAAATACAATAGTCAACACACAAAACTTTACTAATAAAGAAAAAAGCACGACCGATGTGTCTATAGGCCCTTTTAAGCAGCGTTTTAAATTTGGGAATCCTATTATTTTACCTTTTTTAAACGGAACAATCCACTTTAAAAAGGATCGTAAGATAGTGTCTGGCGATGAGTATTTTATAACATTTCAAAATTATGATGCCGTTGTCGGAAAGTATAAAGATAAATTGTGGGTGGATAATCCTGCAAACTCATCGATTTTAAATCTTGAAATGACCGATGTTAACACGGGGAAAATTGAAGATTATTTAAATGAAACGGTACGCGTATTAAGCGAGGATCAGTTGAATAGAAAAAATCAGTTTGTAACGAATACCATTACTTTTATCGATGAGCAATTGGAGCGTGTAAAATCTCAATTGACACTGAATGCGGATTCTTTAAATAACTACCGACAAAATAATAAGATTTTTAATTTAGATGAAGAAAGCCTTCAGATAAATGAAAAGCTCGCTAAGTTTGAAATTGAAAAGGATAATACCAACAGGCAGTTGGCGTATTATTCTAACCTAAAAACCTATTTAGAAACTAGTAATAGTTTTACCGATGTGCCAGCGCCATCCATAGCAGGAGTAGATGATGCCAATATATTAGGTAATGTGTCTAAACTAAATGCATTGTCTGTACAGAAATCTAAATACGAAACAACGGTGCGCAGCGATGCTGCTATTTTTGGTGATATCGACAGACAAACAGAGGGACTTAAAGCCGTTTTACTAGAGAATATTAGTTCGGCCTCCAATGGGTTGCGTCGCGAGATGGAATTTATAAATTCTAAGATTGCTTCTATCGACTCTAAAATAAGAAAGCTGCCCAAAGACCAGCAGAATATGCTAAATATCGAGCGTCAATATGCGCTAAGCGAACAAACCTACAATGTGTTTTTAGCGAAACGTGGTGAGGCCGAAATTATTAAATCGGCAAGTGTGTCAGATGTTTTAGTGATAGATCCAGCAAAAGATACGGGGGCACAACCCATAGATTTGAAACTGAGTTCGCGTTATATTTTTGCGATTATCGGCGGGTTCCTTCCCCCGTTATTACTGGCGTTTTTAGTCGCTTTTTTTGACACTAAATTGCACAGTCCCCATAACTTAGAACAAATCTCTCGTATTCCGTTATTGGGTGTTATTGGTAAAAACGAGTCGGATAATAATTTGGTGGTGCATAACAAGCCTAAATCGACGATAGCGGAATCCTTTCGATCCATTCGTTCGAGTCTGCAATTTATGTATCGTACAAAAGGTAAGGAAGGCAGTAAAACAATAGTAGTCACGTCTTCAGTAAGTGGTGAAGGAAAAACATTTTGCTCTATTAATCTAGCGACTGTATTTGCGTTAAGCGGCAAGAAAACGGTGCTTGTTGGTTTAGACTTAAGGAAACCAAAAATATTTGGTGATTTTAAGTTAAATAATGATCTCGGCGTGGTAAATTATTTAATAGGCCAGAATACGTTGGATGAGGTTATAAATCTATCAATAATAGACAATCTAGATATTATCACTTCGGGACCTATCCCTCCAAATCCTTCAGAATTACTAATTGGAGAACCGATGGATACATTAATAAATGAGCTAAAGACACGTTACGATTATATTATTTTAGATACCCCTCCGGTAGCGCTAGTTGCCGATGCTTTAGAGTTATTTGAGTATGCTGATGCTTCGATGTACGTGGTAAGACAAGACTACACAAAAAAAGCCATGCTGAATTTTATTAACGATAAGTATAAAAAGAAAGAATTGTCTAATATCAGTTTTTTATATAACCATTACGACCAGAAAGGGAAATACGGTTATGGACACGGTTATGGTTATGCCACGTATGGTAATGGGCCTTATGGCAATGGGTATCATGACAATTATAAGCCAAAACCGTCGTTAAAAGAGCGTGTTAAAGGTTTGTTTAAAATTTAACGCAGCGTCATTTCGAGTGGTTTGAGAGGTACGATAAAATTGTATTGAGAAGTTTAAAGATTACAGTTCTCTATGCAAAATTGCTAAAATTAGAAATCTCACTTAAATAGCAATTTAGGATTGAATATTTAGAAGTGCGTGGTTTTGATTTTGGTTCCATTGGAAATTTTGCTTTAGTAATGCATATCTCAATTTTCTTTCCCTAACTCTAAAGGGCGGAAATGGATTCAAAAAGGTAAAAGAAAGTCCCCTTTAGGGGATTTAGGGGTAAAATATTCACGTTGCTAAATGTAACAGTAGTAACTCTAAGTTGTTTCCAAAGCCTTTATTTTAAGTGTAACGATAGATGCACGATAGACCGGTTTTTTAGTGAAAGGTTGTTAGTGAATAGTTCTTAGTGAGAAGTGCGTGGTTTTGATTTTGGTTCCATTGGAAATTTTGCTTTAGTAATGCATATCTCAATTTTCTTTCCCTAACCCTAAAGGGCGGAAATGGATTCAAAAAGGTAAAATAAGGTTCCTTTTACGGGATTTAGTGGTAAAATATTCACGTTGCTAAATGTAACAGTAGTAACTCTACGTTGTTGCCAAAGCCTTCATTTTAAGTGTTTTGTTGAGTGGAAATTTTTATTTTTCGATTGATTAGTGTAATCCCTTTGGGATTACTACTTGAATATAAAAAAAAAGCCTTTATTTGTATATGTATTAACCTATTTTAATAAAAATCCTTGTCACTTCAAACCGATAAATCTACAGACTGGCTTTATACAATTTCCTCCAAAAAGAGTGCTTTAAATTTAAACTTTAAAGAAATTTGGCGCTATCGCGATTTGCTGTTATTGTTTGTTAAGCGCGATGTGATTACCTTATATAAGCAAACTGTTTTAGGGCCGCTATGGTATTTAATTCAGCCCTTATTTACGTCGGTAATTTTTACACTTATTTTTAATAATTTAGCTGCTATCCCTACGGGTGAAGGGATTCCGTCGTTTTTATTTAACCTTGCTGGGATAACCTCTTGGAATTATTTTAGCGCCTGCCTAACAGGAACCAGCGATACGTTTAAAAAAAATCAAGGCATCTTTGGAAAAGTGTATTTTCCTCGCGTGATTATGCCACTATCTGTCGTGTTTTCTAATTTGATTAAGTTTGGTATTCAGCTTTTAGTATTCGTACTTTTTTATATTTATTTTGTCTTTTTTACGAGTAGCGCTTCAGCGGCACGTCCGGATAACGTTATCGTATTACTACCCATTCTAATTATTTTTATGGGCCTTTTAGGCTTGGGATTCGGAATGATTATTTCATCGCTCACTACCAAATATAGGGACCTCACGTTTCTTGTCGGTTTTGGTGTACAATTATTAATGTATGGTTCGGCAGTGATGTATCCGTTGGCGTATTTTAAAGAAAAAGTACCCGAGTATGCGTGGCTTGTCGAATACAATCCTATGACCCGAATTATAGAGCTTTTTCGTTATATGACACTCGGCGTTGGGGAGTTTTCAATCTCATATTTTTTGTATTCCGGACTGATTAGCATTGTGGTTTTTTTAATAGGATTGATTATATTTAATAAAACGGAAAAATCGTTTATTGATACGGTTTAGAGAGTAGTGAATGGTTCGTTCGCAAGCTCACTTTTAGTGAATAGTAGAAGACTATTGGTTTAATATTAAGAAATTGAGAAAAGGTGAAAGTTTGATAATACGTTTATATTATAACCCCAAAGTCACCATTCACTACTCACTACTCACCAAAGAGAAAGTATATTAAGAATAGAGTAGAAAGTAGAATAGTTCAAATTATAAATTATAGCAACAAAGCCTCTTTTCACTTAAAAAATAGAAATACAATTAATAATGACATCAAGTAATATCATCCTAAAGGTCGAAAACATCTCCAAACAATACCGTTTAGGGCTCGTGGGCACGGGGACTATTAGTCACGATTTGAATCGCTGGTGGTCTCGTGTTCGTGGTAAGGACGATCCGTATTTAAAAGTGGGTGAAGTTAACGATAGAAGCACAAAAGGGTCTAGTGAATACGTTTGGGCATTACAGGATATTAATTTTGAAGTAAAGCGTGGTGAAGTCCTGGGTATTATCGGTAAAAATGGCGCAGGGAAATCAACACTTTTAAAAATACTATCTAAAGTCACGTCGCCAACCACAGGAGAAATAAAAACACGCGGCCGTATTGCGTCGCTGCTGGAAGTGGGCACCGGATTTCACGGTGAAATGACCGGTCGCGAGAATATATTTTTAAATGGTGCTATCTTAGGAATGACTAAAAAGGAAATTGCTAATAAAATAGACGAGATCATTGCCTTTTCAGGTTGTGAACGTTATATTGATACGCCTGTAAAACGTTATAGTTCGGGAATGACCGTGCGACTGGCTTTTGCCGTTGCCGCTTTTTTAGAACCCGAAATTTTAGTAATTGATGAGGTTTTGGCCGTTGGTGATGCCGAATTCCAGAAAAAGGCCATCGGTAAAATGCAAGATATTAGTCGTGGCGAAGGGCGCACCGTTATTTTTGTGAGTCATAATATGGCAGCAGTGAAGAGTTTGTGTACTCGGGCTGTTGTTTTGGAATATGGAGAAACGTTATTTGAGGGAGCTACCAAAGATGCTATTGAATATTATTTAGAAAGTTCTAAGAATGATTTTTCTCAAGCCACATTTAAAGATAGGAAAGGTAATGGATTGGTAAAAATTAAAGGAGTAAATGTGTTTGGAAAGGAAGAAGATAGTAAACCACAAACAGGTAAACCATTTACTATTCGATTTGAACTAGAAAATGCAAACATTATAAAATTAAACGATATAGAGTTTGATATAAGAATAGATGATAATTTAGGCCAACGCGTATCGTGGTTAAGTAGCCAATTATTAGAAAAAAAATATAGTAAAGATAAAGCCATTAGTATTATAGAGTTTACTATGAATTCTTTACAATTAAATAATGGTGTTTATTATGTGACTACCCACATTATGGTTAAAAATGAAGTGGCGGACTGGGTACAGAATGCCTTTTCTTTTGATGTGGAAAAAGGAGATTATTATGGCAATAATGTTGATGTGCCTAATGCACAATGTAAAGCCTTGTTAAACTTTGACGTAAATTATTTATAATGATAAGTAAGATTAAAAAAATAATTAAAGAAAATAGAAATTTTCAAAAACAACAAGTCACTTTGCTAAAAGAGTTAGATTGGGCAAATACGTATCACGATAGTATACGAGGTAAAGCGTGGTTAGAAAACTTATCTTTAAATGTAGGGCGTTGGGCTGGGAATTATTCTTTCTTTTATGTGCTAAATCGAGTGCTTTACGATTATAAACCTAAGCGTATTTTAGAAATGGGATTGGGTGAATCTACAAAATTTATAAGCTCATATTTAGAACATTATTTATTAGAATCATCACACGTAGTTATTGAACATGATATTAATTGGAAAAAGACGTATTTACAAGCACAATCTACCTCCACACGCACAACTATTGAAATATGTCCGTTAGAACAAAAAACCATTAATAACCACCCAACTAATAGTTATAAAGGGATTGCTAATACTATTACAACAAAATTTGATTTGTATGTAATAGATGGTCCTTTTGGAAGTTCTCATTATTCGCGGTATGATATTGTGCATTTAATGGATCAATTTTCAAAAAGAGATGAGTTTATAATTATTTTAGATGATTATAATCGATTAGGAGAGCAAGAAACAGCTAAAGATCTGCTGAGTATCTTAAATGACAAAAAGATAAAAACACATACAGCTGTTTATGCAGGAAGTAAAAGCGTACTCATAATTGCTACAGAAAAATATAAATTTGTAACCTCTTTATAAACTGTGGAAACTCCTCTAGTCTCAATAATAATCCCAACATTTAACCGCGCGCACTTAATTGGTGAAACGCTCGATTCTATTGTAGCGCAAACCTATAAAAATTGGGAATGTATTATTGTGGACGATGGCAGTACAGACAATACTGTTGAGGTCATTAATAAATATATTGAGAAAGATACGCGTTTTCAGTATCATCACAGGCCAAGCGATCGACCTAAAGGTGGTAATGCCGCAAGGAATTATGGGTTTGAAGTGAGTAAGGGGGAATATGTGAATTGGTTTGATAGTGATGATATTATGTTGTCTAATTTTATACAAAAGAAAATTACTCATTTTCATTATGGAATGGATTTTAATTTTTGTGCATATACTTTAGTAGATGAAAACTTAAAATTTCTAAAAGATGTAAGTTTGATTGATACCAATAATCTGTATAAAGATTATGCGCTATGGAAGTTACAAATAGTAACTCTTTCTGTTTTATTTAAAAAGGAGTTTTTAAAAGGCAAAAAATTATTCTCATACAATATTAAAAGAGGGCAAGAAACTGAATTATTTCTTAGATTATTTTTTAACTCAAATAAAGAAGCATATAAAATTATTAATGAGCCGTTGTTTTTGTACCGGCAACATAAAGGTTCAAAAACACACAAGAATAAAGTATATAAAAAAGAATATAAAGAATCTGTAGCACTAATTTATATTGATAATTTAAGAAAATCATTCTTGCTTAGAGATAAAGATTTAATTAGTTTTTATTACAAAAATTTAATTGTAATATGGTTTGAAGCTCTAGCAAAAAAAGATAATAAAAACAGACTTTTAATAGGTAGAGAATTGAATAAAATTATAAGAGATGTAAGTATAAAAAAGTACGTCATTTTAACCTTACTACTTAAGTTTTGTGAATTAACAAACAATCCTAGCGAAAGAATCAAATATTTTTTAAAAAAAATTACATTTGATAACCTTAAAAACAATTCAATTTGATACCTAAAATTATACATTATTGTTGGTTTGGTAAAGGTAAAAAGTCTAAACTTATATTGGATTGTTTAGAATCATGGAAGAATATATTAGAAGGTTATGAGATAATTGAATGGAATGAGAGCAATACTGACCTGTTACATCCT
The DNA here is from genome assembly GCF_008086185.1 of Bizionia gelidisalsuginis. Classification (NCBI taxonomy): domain Bacteria; kingdom Pseudomonadati; phylum Bacteroidota; class Flavobacteriia; order Flavobacteriales; family Flavobacteriaceae; genus Bizionia; species Bizionia gelidisalsuginis. The sequence continues at coordinate 41,830 of NZ_VSKN01000002.1, read as the reverse complement.
TTTGTGAAAGCAGCCTATTTAAAAAAAGAATGGGCGTTTGTGTCAGATTATGTTCGGTTAGAAAAGCTTTATGAATTTGGTGGAATATATCTTGACACTGATATGCTTATGTTAAAAAATATAGATAATTTTTTAGAAGATGAATGTTTTTTTGGCGCAGAAGATTTAGATTTAATAAGTGTAGGTATAATTGGAGCAAAACCTAAGAATGAATTTATCCTTAATGCACTTTTATTTTATGACTCCTTAAAATTTAATTTTGAAAACACTAAGAGTCACACAATTCCTTTTATAGTTACTAAAATATTTAGAGGAAAAAATAATTTTAATTTTAATTTCGATTCTATAATTGAATTAGATAGGGTCAAAATCTACCCTTTTGATTACTTTTATCCAGTTAACTATCACTACAGAAAAGATATATTAAATTACAAGAATTATATAACCAAGAATACATATGGTATTCATTTGTGGAATTCTTCTTGGATTGAACAATCAGAATTTGATTACATTCGACAAAGAAAATATCTTAAAGGATTTAAAAAAGTTTTAAGAAATGTTAAAAAAAAAGAAACAACCAATCTCAAATATTTAAGGAAGATACTATCATGTTTAAAAGAGTCATTAAAAAATGAAAAAAGTATCCATCATAATAACTTGTTATAATCTAGGAGAATTTCTACAGGAGGCTTTAGATAGTATTATTAACTATCCAGTTCTCGAAACTTTAGAGATAATAATAATAAATGATGGCTCAACCGAAATAGATACTAAACGAATTTTAAATAAAATAACTTACGATTACCCAAATGTTCTGGTCGTTAATCAGGAAAATCAAGGTTTGGCAAAGGCACGTAATAATGGAATAAAATTAGCTAAGGGAGAGTACATTATACCGTTGGATGTCGATAATAAATTACGTCATGGATTTATTAAAAAGGCCATTAAATCTTTAGATAATAATTTAGATATAGAGGTTGTTCATGGAAACGCCCAGTTTTTTGGGAAAAGACAGGGGCTTTGGAAAGTAAACCCATTAGATATTAAGAGTTTAGTTTTAAATAATGATATAGATGCCTGTGCTTGCTTTAGGAAAACTACATGGGAAGAATTTAATGGTTATGATGAGCAAATGCCAATAATGGGTTTTGAAGATTGGGATTTGTGGTTAAGATTTGCTGCTAAAGGAAAACAATTTCAATATGTCGATGATGTGTTTTTTGATTACCGTGTAAGAGAACATTCTATGCTAACAAACGCTTGGTCTAATAGAGATATGTTAATAGAGTATATTTTTAATAAAAAGGAATTAAAACACTTAGGATTGTTGCGAGAACTTTTAATTGAAAATGAAAAATTAAAAGAAGAACCAGCAACAAAAGAAGTGTTAGCTGTTTTAAAAAAGAAAGTATTTCGAAAAATTAATAATATTTTCAAACTATGAAAATACTTTTTACAACAGAGAATATGGATTGGGGTGGAAGTGAATTATTATGGAATAGCGTTGCAAACTATTTAAGTAGTACAGAGCAAATTACTATTTGTGTGAATGAAAAAATACAACTTCCAGAGAAAACAAGACATAATAATGCGATTACAATTCGTTATATTACAAAACCTACCTTTACCGTTTTACAAAAAATATACAATAGAATAGTTCCTTATTCTCTTCGCTTAAAACACAATGATTCCAGAATTGCTTATATAAAAGAAATAATGCCAGATTTAGTTGTAATCAATCAAGGGTATAATTTTAATGGTGTAGATTTAATGGCGTTTTGTATTAAATGTAATATAAAATATGTTACTATATCTCAAGCAGTAAATGAACTTTATTGGCCAAATTTTAGCTTAAGAGTTAAAATGAAAAATGGGTTTGAAGGAGCTTTAACTAATTATTTTGTTAGTAACGATAATTTGAATGTTACAGAATCTCAAATAGGAGAACAACTTGTTAATGCACAAGTAGTGAAAAACCCTTTTAATGTGCCTTATGACGTTTCTCTAACTTACCCAACTGATAAAGAAAGTTATAAATTAGCCTTTGTGGGCCGTTATTTTTTTAGTGCTAAGGGACAAGATATTTTATTGCGAGTACTAAATCAGGAAAAATGGAGAGATAGAAATTTAATTATTAATTTTTACGGAAACGGCCGTGATAAGCAGAACTTAATAGATTTAATAGCGCTTTACAAACTAGAAAATGTATTCATTAAAGATTTTACTCCCACATTAGATATTTGGAGAGAAAATCACGGTTTAATTTTAACCTCTCGCTACGAAGGCCTTCCTATAGCTTTAGTAGAAGCTATGTTATGTTCAAGAATAGCTATTATTACAAATGTTAGCGGTAGTGCTGAGGTAGTTACCCATAAGGTTTCAGGTTTTGTTGCCGAAGCACCTAGAGTTAAATCTGTTGATTGCGCTTTAGAATTGGCGTGGCAAAACAGGAAAGAGTGGCAGCATATGGGGGTTCAATCAAGACGCGAAATTTGTAGAAAAGTAGAGAAAGATCCAGAAATTACTTTTGCGAAAGACTTATTAAGACAGATAAAAGCAAATTAGTATGTATTTTAAAGTATACGCCATTCTTGCACATAAAAACCCTTCTCAGTTAAAGGAATTGATAAGTTTATTACAGTATAAAGACACATTATTTTTTATTCATATTGACAAAAAGAGTAAGCTAAGTACTTTTAAAGAAGAAATACAATTTAATAATTGCTACTTCATAGAAAATCGAGTGTTATGTAAATGGGGGACTTTTAGCTTAGTAGAAGCTACAACTGTTTTATTTGAAAGTATTAAGCGTTTTATGAGTATTAATCATAAGGATGCGGATTATCATACAATCTTATTATCGGGAGAAGATTTACCCTTAAAAACGAATAAAGAAATTCACGACTATTTAAAAGAAAACAAAGAGTATTCTTTTTTAGAGCATTGGGAGTTGCCAGATCAAAGATGGTGGGATGGTGGTTTATTTAGATTTAAAAATTTATATTTTTTTAAATATCAATACAGCACTTTTAATAAATGCATAAACAAGGTAATTAATAGAACTAAGTTTGTACAACTTTTACCTTATAATAGATTAAAAAAAAGTTTTCCAAATTTTAAAATTTATGGAAGTAGTCAATGGCTTATTTTAAATAAATTAGCTTTGAATAAGCTTTTAAAAAGTTTTGAAGATGAAAAGAAGTTGCGCTCTATTTTTAGATATACTCTAGCGCCAGACGAAACACTATTTGCTTCGTTACTGTTAAATAGTATTCCTCAAAAACTTTTATTAAAAAATAAAAGCCTAACATTTGTATCCTTTAAAGGGAATAAAAGTAGTCCCGAATATTTAAAGACCAAAAATATACAAAATATACAAAATGATGACTATCTATTTGCTCGAAAATTTGATAGCTCTAAAAACTCTAAATCGATTTATTATATTAAAAACTCTTTATTAAAGTAATGAAAAGATTAGCGGTAATAATGCCAGTTTATAATGCTTCGCAATATATAGACTTAGCGATTAAATCTACATTGGATCAAAGTTTTAAAGATTTTGATTTGTATATTATTGATGATTGCTCCATAGATGATTCTTTAACTAAGGCTAATAATTATGATGATAGTAGAGTTTTTGTTTTTAAGAATGATAAAAATTTAGGTATAGCTAGAACATTGAATGAGGCTATTAAAAAGATATATATAGACTATGAGTATATTGCTCGTATGGATGCAGATGATTATAGCTACCCTAACCGCTTTAAATTACAGATTGATTTTTTAGACCAAAATAGTACTGTTAATTTGTGCGGTACACAAGGCTATTGGCTAAAAGATATGCAGGTTTTACCAGATAGTAACTGGGTTTATCCCACACGGCATTCTGATATTAAATTTGACTTAATGTTTTCAGCATGTTTCGGCCATTCATCGGTTATGTTTAGATGTACAGTTTTTAATGATTCTCTTTTTTATAACGAATCTATACAAACTTGCGAAGATTGGGATTTGTGGACGCGTATTGTTTTGAAACATAAGGTAGCTAATCTCCCTGATTTTTTAATGAAATATAGAATTGTAAACACAAGTAATCATCGAGCAGAAAACAAACAAGAACAGCACTTTAAAGAGCGCTCTAGTATCATTTCTAAATATTTGGAAAATTTCGATGTCCATTTGGATCCAAATACTGTTTTTAAATGTTATTATTCCGTAGAGCCTTTAAATAATATTGAATTTCAAAAATATTTAAAGCAAATCATAGAAATGTTTAATTCATTAAATAAAGATTATTTAAAATTAATGGATGATAACAGTGCTAAAAATTTTCGATATCGTTTTGTTAGGTTTATTCTATCGTTTTGGAAACGAACCAATTTAAGTTCACGTAATTCTTTAGGAGTATGGTTTTTAGTGCTAAATGAAGTTGAGTTTATTAATAATTATAGACTACTTAAGCACCTTTATAGATAATATTACACGAATCAATTGCATCAGAGGAAATCAAATATGAGAATTAAACTTTTAGATAGTTATAGAGGAATAGCCATTTTAATGGTGATTTTTTTTCATTTCTTTTCACGATGGGTAAAGGTTTATCCTTACGGTTCTGATTATAACTTTTTTGAGTTTGGAAAGTTAGGTGTTCAGTTTTTTTTTATGATTAGTGGTTTTGTTATATTAAATTCTTTAGAAAAGACAACATCTATTTTGTTCTTTTTAAAAAAAAGGATGATTAGGCTTCTCCCTAGTATGTTGATAGCGTCTATATTAACATATATTTTTTTAATTAATTTCGATGATAAGAACCTTTTCCCTTCTGGTCATTATATCAAGAATTTATTGATTAGCTTAACCTTCATAGAACCAGATTTAATATCGTCCTTAATAGGAAGAAGAATTAATTTTGATTATTTAAGTTCTGTTTATTGGAGCTTGTGGCCAGAGGTACAGTTTTACCTCTTTGTTTCTACTATCTTTTTTGTATTTCGTAAAAATTTTTATTTAGTTTTTTTTGTTTTAGCTTTGATTATTTCGTTAGTTAAAATTAGTATGGATTATCTGGTGTTTTCAGAGGGTAGTTTTTTATACATTATGAAAAACATATTTAGAGTTTTTAATTTATCGTTAACTCTTCCTTTTTTTTGTATTGGAATTTATTTTTACATTTTATACACTATACAGGTTAAAGCTCTTAGAGTAAAAAGAATTACACATATTTTCTTCAGTATGTTTGTTCTTATTCAAGTTTATTATTATTGGGGTGATTTCGTTAAATTATCGTTCTATTTTGTTTTTTTATCTCTATTCTTTTTAATGATTTTCAAGAAAAGATACCTATTATATTTAGAAAATAAATTATTTATAAAACTAGGAGTCTCCTCTTATTTTTTATATCTCATTCACGAGTCTATAGGGGTAGTTTTAATAGAGAAATTTGCTAGAAATAATTTTCCTTTTTTTTCAATTCTATTGATTATAATATTGTGTGCTATTAGTATCTTATACACATATTATTTTGAAATTAGAATAGCAAAATATTTAAAAAATCATTTTTAACACTATGATTTTATACTTATTCTATAAGAATTGAGGAAATTGTAAACTATTACAAAAAGCTAGAAATTAAATAAAATGATAAAAAAGTACATTTCTTTATGCAAGCATCAATAGTAATCGTAACCAAAAACAGGAAATCTGAGTTAGACTTTACTTTAGAGAGATTGTATAATTTAATTGATACAACACAAGTTGAAATTTTAGTTTTAGTTGATGGTGGTGAAGATGATACGAGTTTGCTGGAGGGTAAGTATAGCGCTGTGCATTGGACTTTTTTAAACAAAAGTGTAGGAGCTTCTAAAGCTAGACATATGCTTTATAAGCAAGCGAAAGGGTCTGTTTTAATTGGTTTTGATGACGACGCACATCCGCTACAAGCCGATTTTATTAAAATTATTAGTGATTTATTTAAAACTAATCCTAAAGTAGGCATTCTCGCATTTCAAGAAATAAAAGGGGTTTTTAAATTAGATGCCGAAGCTTTAGCAACAAAACCAAAACAGGATTTACAATTTTTGTGTAGTGAATTTGTAGGGTGTGGTTTTGCCATAAAAAAAGAAACTTATTTTAAAACGAGAGGATTTCCTGATTGGGTAGATATTTATGGAGAGGAGTCTTGTGTGTCTTTAGAGGTTTTAGCGAATAACGAAAAGATATTATATACGAATGCGGTATCTGTTAATCATCGAGTAGACATGATTGCCCGGAAAAAAGCAGGACATAACTATTTCCGATTCGAAAAGCAGTTACAAAACACTTTTTATTACTATTTGGTATATTATAGGTATCCTTCAGTGAAATTATTGAAATTGCTCTATCACAATTTTAGAAAATATGCACTAAAAGATTTTACATTTTTTAAAGCTTACGTTCGTGCTATTGCGACTATTATACTTAATTTGCCTAAGATTTTGAAATATAGGCAACCGGTATCGCAGTCGTGTATTGCGTTAAAAAACAGCTTGCCTTCACCTATATTTCATTAAAACTATTTGATTCAAACTAAGACTATTAAAACTATAGCCATTATACCCGCCAGAGGACAATCTAAACGGTTGCCTAAAAAGAATAGTAAACTCCTTAATGGTTTGCCGTTGTTGGTTTATAGTATTCAATATGCTCAAAAACAGGCGGAGATCGATGCGGTTTATGTTAGTACAGACGATGCAGAAATTAAAGCCATTGCGCTACAATATGGCGCGGAAGTTATAGAACGCCCCGAAGCCTTATCGGGCGATTTGGAACCTACTATAAGTGCGTTGCAACACGCAGTAAAGACCATAAATTGTTCCACTTTAGAGACGGTCGTTCTTTTGCAACCCACAAACCCCTTACGACCAAAGGAGTTGTTTGCAAATGCGTTTCAGTATTATACTAATAATAAATGCGATAGCGTGTTTACAGTAAGTAGAAATCACCATAAATTAGGGAGTATACAGTCTGATAAGTTTATTCCTCATAATTACACCCCTGGTCAACGCAGTCAAGACTTAGAACCGTTGTATTTTGAAAATGGTTTATTGTATATTACACGCGTTGCCGAACTTTTAAAAGGTTTTATCATTACAGAAGATGGGTATCCGTATCTTGTTGAGCATCCTTTTGCTTCTATTGATATTGATACCCAAGACGATTTTGACTTGGCAACTTTTAAATTAAATTTTTACATTAATGACTAACCCTTACATAGAAATTGCTGGCCGTAAAATAGGCCAAGACTATCCACCTTTAGTAATTGCCGAAATCGGGATTAACCACGAAGGCTCGCTAGTAGTGGCAAAAGAAATGGTTGATTCGGCAAAACGTGCCGGTGTTGAGGTGATAAAACACCAGACCCATATTGTAGAAGATGAAATGAGTGGGGCTGCCAAGAAGGTTATTCCTGGCAATGCCGATGTTTCAATTTATGATATTATGGAGCGTTGTTCGCTTAATGAAGCAGACGAACTTGAGTTAATGCGATATGTAAAGTCTTTGGGAATGCTATTTATTTCGACTCCTTTTTCTAGGGCAGCCGCCAATCGCTTAGAGCGTTTTAATGTTCCTGCTTATAAAATAGGTTCTGGGGAATGTAACAATTATCCGTTGTTAGAACATATTGCGGAGTTTGGAAAACCAGTGATTTTAAGCACGGGTATGAACACCATTAAAAGTGTAGCCAAAGCAGTGGCTATTTTTAAAAGGCATAATGTACCTGTTGCTTTATTACACACAACCAATGTATACCCAACGCCTGTTCATTTAGTGCGTTTTGGAGCGATGCTAGAGTTGCACGAAGCGTTCCCGAATACTGTTTTTGGACTGAGTGATCATACGCTGTCTAACACCGCGTGTTTAGGGGCAGTGGCTTTAGGCGCGTCTATTTTAGAGCGTCATTTTACGGACCACATGCAACGTGTTGGGCCAGATATTATATGTAGTATGGACGAACAAGCGTGCAAGGAGTTGATCTCTAAAAGTGCTGAAATGGCTTTAATGCGTGGAGGGAGTAAAGGCCCTGCCGATGAAGAGCAAGTCACCATAGATTTTGCTTTTGCTACCGTTTGTAGTATTAAACCTATTGCTAAAGGAGAAGCGTTTACAAAAGATAATATCTGGGTGAAACGCCCAGGAACAGGTGCTATTTTAGCCGATAAATACGAGGCTGTTTTAGGGCAAACGGCAACAAGGGGTATTGCAAACGACGAACAATTAAGTTGGGAAGATATTGAGTAAGGCTAAAAAAATAGTATTCTTAACAGGCACACGAGCCGATTTTGGCAAGATGAAACCTCTTATAAAGGCAGTGGAAACGCATCCAGACTTCGAAGCGCACGTTTTTGTAACTGGTATGCATATGCTGGAAACGTATGGTTATACCTTAATTGAAGTGCAACGTTGTGGTTTTAAATACATAAGTACGTTTAATAATCATACCGATGAAGCGACAATGGATTTAACCCTGGCAAAAACGATTGGTGGTTTTTCTGAATTTGTAAAAGAGGTAGCTCCAGACTTAATAGTTATTCACGGAGATCGTGTAGAAGCTTTAGCTGGTGCTATTGTAGGGAGTTTAAACTCTGTTTTAGTAGCACACGTTGAAGGCGGGGAACTATCGGGAACTATAGATGAATTATTACGACATGCGACCAGTAAAATGAGTCATATTCATTTTGTAGCCAATACTGAAGCACAATCTCGACTGGAGCAAATGGGGGAGCGGCCTGAAAGCATTTATCCGATTGGTTCTCCAGATGTCGATATTATGTTTTCGGAAAACTTACCGACTTTAGAAGTGGTTAAAAATTATTATGATATTTTTTTCGATACCTATGCTATCGCTATGTTTCATCCGGTGACTACCGAATATAAACAAATGGCCGAATACGCCGCGAATTTTGTGACTGCTTTATTAGAAAGTAGTGAGAATTATGTGGTTATATTTCCCAATAACGATTTAGGGAGTCGTGTTATATTAGAGGCGTATAAAGCTTTAGAATCTCATTCGCGTTTTAAAGTTTTTCCATCTATTCGTTTTGAGTACTTTTTAACCCTGCTAAAGTCAGCCCAATTTATAATTGGTAATAGTAGTGCCGGTGTTCGTGAAGCACCATATTACGGGATTCCTACTATTAATATTGGCAGCCGACAAGCCAATAGAGTGGTTTTAGATTCTATTATTAACACGAATTATGAAACCTCAGAAATAAGTGCAGGCATAAAACAATTGCCAAGTTTAAAGATTGAAAAAACTGAAGTGTTTGGGACAGGGAATAGTGCGGAAGCCTTTATGGAATCTCTAACATTAGAATCGTTTTGGAAAACACATCATCAAAAACAATTTAAAACGGTATGAGTAGCACCTTGGGATTAGTCATTACCGATGGCGTTGGTTTTAGAAATTTTATATTAAGCCGTTTTCTAGAGGAAGCAACCAAGGAGTTCGATTCTGTTATCATTTTATCCTGTTTGCCTGCGTCTGTGTACAAAGCACATACTAATTGCCGGGTTATTGAACTCGCTATTTTTACTGAAAAATATCCAACCTGGTTTTTTAGAAAAGCTAAAGAAGTGGCGCATTTAAAACTGCACGCTGCTAACAATTTAGGAATTCAAGATAATTTAAAAACTAATACTTCTATATTAAAAACAACACGAGGTTACGGCACGCGATTTATATATAAACTGACCCGTTTTTTTCATTCGGAAAAGGGTATTCAACGCTTTCAAAGTCTTCAGAATAAAACATTTAGTACTCATAAAGTGACGACTTCTTATCAGGATATATTACAAAAAGAAGAAATTGATCTCTTGTTTTTTACGCACCAGCGGCCGCCATACATTGCACCATTAGTTTATGCAGCGCAGCAACAAAAGATTAAAACAGCCGCGTTCATTTTCAGTTGGGATAATTTAGCCTCTAAAGGACGGATGGCCTCAAGCTTTGACTATTATTTGGTGTGGAGTGCTTTAATGAAACGCGATTTATTAAAGTATTACAGTTCTATAACTTCAGAGTCGGTGGCAGTGGTGGGTACACCACAATTTGAACCTTATGTTATGCCTGAATATAAGATGAAGGCTTCGGAATTTTATGAACTGTTCGAAATAAAATCCACTTTAAAAACCATTTGTTTTAGCTGTGGCGATAGTTCTACAAGTAAAAATGACGAACTTTATATTGAAACGATTGCTGAAGCGATTAAAAACCAAATGATACCAAAAGTGAATTTTATTGTTCGCACGTCTCCTGCAGAAGGACGTGAGCGCTTTGAAAGTTTGGTAGTGCGTTATCCGTTTATTAAATGGCATTTTCCAAAATGGGAATTAACGCGTATAGGTCACCAAGAATCGTGGTCGCAACGGATTCCTACCGTACGTGATATTAAAGAGCTACGTGGATTATTGGAATATTCAGATATTAATATTAATATGCTCTCTACGATGAGTTTAGATTTTATGCTATTTAATAAACCGGTTATAAACACTGTTTTTGGTACTGCCACTAATGGATTATACGACGATCAGCGTTTTCTAGGGTATGAGCATATTATGCATGTTGTAAATAGTAAAGCGACTAAAGTTGTTACCAATGCTAACGAATTGGTTGCTGCTATTACTGTTTATTTACTAGAAGATCAAGACGCACCCTTTAGAACAAACCTAGTAGAGCAACAAATAGGCGTGGCGCTAGAAAATACGAGTTCCACAGTGGTAAAAAAATTAAAACTATGGCTATAGAGCAGCGTCATATTGCCATAGTTTGTAACTACGAGTTATTGCCCAATAGGATAGGAGGTATGGACTATTTTTTCTGGGCTTTTGATGCCGCTTGCAAAAAAGAAGGGATCGCTGTGGATTGGTTTTTTCCCAATACAGCAAATTTTAAAGAGTATAAAAACCTAAATATAATCCCAAATACAGAGCAGTCTGTCGAAGCACATTTTACTAGTTATATAGCGCATAATACTATTCAATATTCTCACGTTGTTACACATTTTGTAGAATTGTGTACATCGTTTTACAAAACCATTAAAAAAAAGCAACACTTAAAAATTATTGCTGTAGACCATAACCCACGACCTCTTAACGGTTACACACTTCAAAAGCGACTTAAGAAACGCGTAAAAGGGATTTTATACAGTCAATATATAGATATTTTTGTAGGTGTATCGAATTACACCTGTAATGCTATTTTGAAAGATTTTGGAATGTTTTTAAAACCAAAAACGATAACCATTTATAACGGTGTACTACTAAAAGATATTATACCTAAAACTGCACAGCGGACTTTAGTAAACCCTAGATTCTTGGTGGTTTCCCATTTGCGGTTTTCTAAAGGGATTCAAGATTTAATCCAAGCTGTAGTACGCTTGCCAGAGGTTTTAAAAGCCGATTTAATAATTGATGTTTATGGTGATGGGCCTTACAAAGCAGTTTTAGAAGATAAGATAAAAAGTCTCCGATTACATTCTGTTTTCGCGTTTAAGGGCAGTGTAAATAATTTACCAAGTCTTTATAAAGATTATGATTATTTATTGCAGCCAACGCATATGGAGTGCTTTAGCTTATCTGTTTTAGAAAGTTTAGCAGCAAATATACCAGTGATTACAACTCCCGTTGGAGGTAATGAAGAGGTTATTACTCACGGTGACAATGGTTATATTTTTAATGCTAAAAAGAGTGAAGAATTAGCAGAGCTATTAGAAGCTATTATAACGGGAAAACAAACCATTGTGGGCCCAACGCGACCGTTAATTGAAAATCACTTTTCTATTGAAAAAATGGTAGAGGGACATTTAGAATTATTAAATTAATCTCTTTCGAAATTCTAAATATTAATAAAAGTATAAAAAAAAGCAATGACCAAGCCACCACAAAAACTCTCCATTATCATTCCTGCATATAACGAAGCGGCAACTATTCACTTGATTTTGGATAAGGTTCTTGCAGTGTCATTACTCAATACTTTAGAGAAAGAAATCGTTATTGTTAATGATTTTAGTAGCGATAATACGGTTGCTGTCGTTAAGGCGTATATTGCGAAGCACCCAAACGAAACTATTATGCTTTGCGAGCAAGATAAAAACTACGGGAAAGGTGCGGCATTACATCGCGGCATTAAAGAATGTTCTGGTGATTTGATTATTATTCAAGACGCCGATTTGGAATATGATCCCAGAGAGTATAATATATTGTTGGAGCCTGTTTTAGATGGTTTTGCCGATGTGGTGTATGGGAGCCGTTTTAAAGGCAGTCGGCCGCATCGTATTCTGTTCTTTTGGCATAGTTTAGGGAATCAGTTCCTGACCTTTTTAAGTAATTTGATGACGAATATGAACTTTACCGATATGGAAACTTGCTACAAACTATTTAAGGCTGAGCATTTAAAAAGCTTAAACTTAAAAGAACAGCGCTTTGGTTTTGAACCGGAAGTAACCGCTAAGATTTCTAGAATTCCTGGTATTCGTGCCTATGAAGTGGGTATTAGTTATTACGGAAGAACATACGCCGAAGGTAAGAAAATAGGATGGAAAGATGGCGTGCGTGCCATATACTGTATTATTAAATATAAAGTATTTAAATAAAAAACATCTATAACCAATGACTCCTATAAAAATAGCCTTTTTAACTCCTGAATATCCTCACGAACGCGTGGGTCATTCTGGTGGTATTGGAACGAGTATTAAACATTTAGCACAGGCGTTGGTTACTCAAGGCCATAGCATAAGTTTATTAATTTATGGGCAAACGGAAGATGCTATTTTTGTTGTAGATGGGATTACTATTTATTTAATAAAAAACAAGAAATTTAAAGGGTTATCGTGGTGGCTTACACGACAAAAAATAGAACGCCTAATCAATAGATTACATTCGGAAGATAAAATAGATATTGTTGAAGCGCCAGATTGGACGGGAATCACTTCTTTTATGAGATTGCACTGTCCTCTAATTATCAGGCAAAATGGGTCTGATACTTATTTTTGCCATTTAGATCACCGACCAGTAAAGGCGATAAACAAATTTCACGAAAAGAAAGCGCTACAGTCTGCAGATGGCATTCTGGCTGTTAGTCAATTCACTGGGGAGTTAACTAATACGTTGTTTGGCATATCTCTCGATTTTAAGGTGATACCTAATAGTATTACACTTACAGATTTTGAATGTGATACCGTGTCAAATCAGCCAAATTCGCCACCTACAATACTTTATTTTGGAACTTTAATCCGGAAAAAGGGGCTGTTAGAGTTGCCCTATATTTTTAATGCCGTTCATAGCAGGTTTCCAGGTGCTCAATTAATTTTAGTGGGTAAGGATAGCCCAGATATAAAAACACAATCTCATTCCACATGGGCCTTGATGCAACCTTTATTTAGGGCGTCTGCGTTAGAGCAGGTACGCTATTTAGGGCCAATGCCATATTCTGAGATGCGCACCCATATAGAGCAAGCGACGATTTGTGTATTTCCTACTTTTGCCGAGGCGTTACCCGTCTCTTGGTTGGAAGCTATGGCCTTAAAACGTCCAGTTGTTGCCTCTAATGTTGGGTGGGCAAAAGATATTATAGATGATGGGGTTAATGGCTATTTAGTGCACCCTACAGATCACAGTACTTATAGTGAACATATTGTTAGTCTATTGAACGATGCTGAAGAGCGACAAGTGATGGGAGAAGCAGCACGACAAAAAATAGAGTCTCATTTTAGCTCAGAGATTGTAGCCGCTCAAAGTGTGGCGTTTTACCAAACATATTTAGATATATGATTATAATTTATCATAATAATGGTACGGTTACGAGAATTCTTGATTCAGAAAAAAATGAAGAACTAGAAGTCGATAGACTAAGTTCTATAAGTAGGGTGCTATTGCATGTTGCTGAAATTTATCCGAATTCAATCATTGTATGGTGTCAAGAAGCGAATGCACAATACATTAATTTAAAGTATATAGCGACCCAATTTAATAATCGATATACTATGATTTCATTTTCAGAACAGAATTATATGTCTGACAGAATAGGCTACATAGAGGAATCACCGTTCTTAAAAATTAATAAATCAGTAAAATTTCCTTCATGGCTAATGAGTAGTATGTGTGGCGCTATACATAGTCAGTCGATTTTATGTTTTGAAAAAACCTTAAAAGGGTCTGAAGGTTTTGCCTATCATTTAAATGCCATTGCCAAATTAGGGATGCCTCTAGGGTTGTTTTGCTACAGTGATCCAAATTTGTTATTTGAAACTGCTTCAAATAAAGAGGAAGAGGGAATTAGAGATACTGCTCTTTTTAAATTTGTAAAACAACATTATAAAGGGATTTGGGTGTATTTACTATTTTTAAATATTGCGCTACATGAAAAACGAGTGTTACTTAGACCTTTATTTCTTAGTTTATTTTCAAAAAAGCAAGCAATGGAGCTTCATTTTAATCAGCAAAAAATCATATCCCAAAGCACAATTCATATAATAACGGAGCATAATAATTATGATGTTGTTATTCCTACTTTAGGTAGAGTCAAATACCTCTATGACGTTTTAGAGGATTTATCCAAACAAACGGTACTTCCTACCAATGTGATCATTATCGAACAAGATGATAGAGAAGGGGCGGTTTCTGAGTTACAGTATTTAAAAACGGAATCATGGCCATTTTTAATTCAGCATCAATTTATTACACAGACTGGCGCGTGTAATGCGAGAAATATAGCTTTAAAAGAAGTGAAATCTCCTTACGTTTTCTTAGCAGACGATGATATTAGGTTTTCAAGTGAAGTTATGGAACGCAGTATCCAATTTATGAGAACTAATAAATATGATGCCATAACATTGAGCTGCAAAAGAGAAAATGAAATTGATTCTTTGAATACAGCGATACAATGGCCAGCTTTTGGATCTGGGTGTAGCATAATTAAAACAGCAGTATTAAAAAACATACGTTTTAATACGGCTTTTGAGCATGGTTTTGGCGAGGATTCCGATTTCGGAGCACAATTAAGACGACAAGGAGTAGATGTTGTGTATTTTCCGAAAGGGAGACTTATCCATTTAAAAGCTCCCATTGGAGGTTTTAGAACGCCTTTTCAACATGTATGGAACAAGGAGGAAATACAGCCAAAGCCATCTCCCACAGTCCTATTATACCAACTACTAAACAATACAAGTGAACAATTAAACGGGTATAAGCTAATTTTATTTATTAAATATTACAGACTTCAGCATACTAAAAACCCTTACTTGTACTTTAGGAAATTTAAAAAACAATGGGCAGTAAGTATGCACTGGGCGACTGTTTTAAAAGCAAAATACGTACAACTATGACTCTCCCATTCACACTAATCATTTGTACGTATATGCGTCCCGAAGCTTTGCATACCTTGCTAAAGTCAGTAAGTGCTCAATCCTTGTATCCTGATGAGATTTTAATTATTGATGGATCGACGAATTCTGAGACAGAAGACGTATTAAAGATTACCCCGTTTAATAATTTGAAATATTTTAAGGTTCCAGAATCTGATCGCGGATTAACGAAACAGCGTAATTATGGCATTTCCCGTGTTGCTAAATCCTCTGAAGTTGTATGTTTTTTGGATGATGATACGGTATTGGAATCAGATTATTTTGAAGCCTTATTAAGTGTCTACCGGTCACATCCCGAAGCTCTTGCTGTTGGTGGATACATAACCAATGAGATTAATTGGGAACGCGAAGCACTTCCTAAAACGCGAAGCCATTTTTATTATGATGGTTGGCAGAGAACTGAACCGTCTCGATTTAAAATCCGACGCGCTTTTGGTTTGTTACCAGATACACCACCAGGCTTTATGCCTAGTTTTTCTCACGGCCGTTCTATAGGCTTTTTGCCGCCTTCGGGAAATATATATCCTGTGGAACAACTTATGGGAGGCGTTTCTTCTTATAAAAAAGAAATTTTTAAGACACTCTCATTTTCTACTTATTTTGAAGGCTATGGTTTGTATGAAGACGCCGATTTTTCTTTGCGAATTGCTAAAATGGGAAAGTTGTTTGTGACTACAAAAGCAAGACTAGAACATCATCATAATGCTGCTGGTCGGCCAAACCAATACGCTTATGGTAAAATGGTGGTACGCAACGGCTGGTATGTGTGGCGCGTAAAATATACAGCTCCTTCAGTTCAAGCAATAGTTCAATGGCACGCTACGGCACTATTACTAACAGCAATCCGTTTTCTTAATGTGTTTACAACATCTCAACGCAAAGAAGCTTTAACAGAAAGTTGCGGACGTGTCGTAGGTTGGTTATCTTTATTTACTAATTCGCCAAAATCTAAATAATGAACTTCTTAATCATCACTCACGCCATGCATAAAGAAAAAGGAGATCGTATTTATTCTTATGCACCTTATATTCGAGAGATGAACCTGTGGTTGAAGTCTGTGGATTCCGTAACTATTATCGCTCCTGTTTTGGGCGATTCTATTTCTAAAATTGATTTACCGTATGAACACCCTAAACTACATTTAAAGACGATACCTAGTATTCAGTTTACCTCTTTAAAAACTATATTTTACGCCCTTTTAAACTTACCACACCTCTTTTTTACCTTGTATAAAGAAATGCGCAAAGCCGATCATATTCATTTGCGATGTCCCGGAAATATAGGATCGTTGGGCTGTTTGGTTCAAGTCTTTTTTCCTAAGACCCCAAAAACAGCAAAATACGCAGGGAACTGGGACCCTGAGAGTGAGCAACCGTTAAGTTATCGAATTCAGAAATGGCTCTTGAGTTCTTCGTTCTTTACTAAAAATATGCAAGTGTTAGTTTATGGTAACTGGTTCTCTACATCACCAAATATTAAACCTTTTTTTACGGCTAGTTTTTTAGAAGCCGATAAGAACATTCCCACAGTGAGAGATTATAGCAACAGATTACAGTTTCTATTTGTAGGAAGTTTAGTAGAGGGCAAACGTCCGTTTTACACCATTCAACTTGTAGAACGTCTGCACCATTTAGGTTTTAATGTGCAACTGGATCTTTTTGGCGATGGTGTTTTACGGGAGTCTTTACACCACTATATTGTAGAACACGAACTAGAAAATGTGGTACACTTTCACGGTAATCAGGAATTCTCTATTATAAAAGCCCGATTAAAATCTGCTCACTTTTTAATTCTACCTTCAAAATCTGAAGGTTGGCCCAAAGCCGTTGCCGAGGCTATGTTTTTTGGAGTGATCCCCATAGCGACACCGGTATCTTGCTTGGTGGATATGTTGGAGTATGGGAGTAGAGGAGTGCTTATTTTTGGAGCGTTAGATGTTGATGTAAAACATATTACTGAAGCGTTGGAAGATCCTGCTGGTTTGGAGTCCATTTCGAAAGCTGCGGCTAAATGGAGTCAGCAGTTTACTTTGGAGCGGTTTGAGAGAGAGATTGAGGCGTTGCTGAAGAATTAGGGGGTATCGCGTAATGATAAAATTAGAAAGAAGGTCGAGAGGGCGTAATCAAATAAGTATGACCTTCTAAATTTGGGCTCGCGTAAAAAAGTGACCTTTCAGTCTTTTAAACAAAATTCACAGTCGTTTTCTATTCGTTTGTTGTTAGTTTTGCTAATAAACGTATATTGAAACGAATTTATATATTTAAGTGAGGGTTTTACAATTAATAGATAGTTTAGAAGCGGGGGGTGCAGAGCGTGTAGCTGTTAATGTAGCGAATGGATTGGCGTCCCGAATAGAGCAGTCTTTTTTATGTGCTACTCGTAAAGAAGGGACTTTAAAAGAGACTATTTCAAAGGAGGTCGAGTACCTGTTTCTAGATAAACAACGCACAGTAGATTTTAAAGCTGTGGTAAGATTATTGCGATATGTACAATCGCAGAATATAGACATTATTCACGCGCATTCGTCGTCTTTTTTTTTAGCGACTATGGTCAAACTACTGCACCGAAAGGTAACCATTGTTTGGCACGACCATTACGGAGAAAGTGAGTTTTTAGACGACAGACCAACGAAAATATTGGCCATCTGTTCTCGTTATTTTACACATAGTATAGCGGTTAATACCTCACTGGAAACTTGGGCAAGTCAGCGATTTAAAGGAGTGCCTACGAGTTATGTACCTAATTTTGCAGTTCATAATTACGTGACACCACAAACGGTATTGGAAGGCGTGACAGGCAAACGCGTACTTCACTTGGCTAATCTAAGAGCTCAAAAAGATCATATCACCTTAATAAAAGCGTTTAAACATGTTTTGGAAGCGTGTCCAGATTGGACATTGCATCTGGTAGGGAAGGATTTTAATGATGCCTATTCGGCGTCCATAAAAAGCACTTTAAAGCGATTAGAATTAGAGCAGTCAGTTTTTATTTACGGTAGTCGAAATGATAGCGATGCTATTATTAAACAAAGTAGTTTAGGGGTTTTATCATCGGCGTCAGAAGGTTTGCCCATAGCGTTATTAGAGTATGGTTTGCACGGTTTACCCGTAGTTTCCACCCAAGTAGGTGACTGTGAGCGCTTAATAAGGAATGGAGATACAGGATGCTTAGTGCCGTCGCAGAATGAGCAAGCGTTAGCAAAAGCCCTCATTTTATTAATGAAGAATGAGAACTTACGGTTAAGATATTCGAAAAACTTGAACGCACATATTGCTACTCATTTTTCAGAAGAATTCGTTTTTAAAAAATTATTGTCCATTTATAAACGCTGCTTGTCTTAATTTGAAAACGTCCGTATACATATTTTATCTTTTAGTCCACCTCGTTTTGGGGGTGCTAGTCGCACTTATTCCTTTTGTTGCTCAACTATATCTCTTTGGTGTTTTAATCTATTTTGTCTTTAAAATCTTATCGACGACAAGAGATCAAAGACCACTTTATATCTTATTAGGTTGTGGCTATTTAGTAGGTGTTGAGGTTTTTATACGCATGACCGGAGGAGCTTTTTTCTATGAGGTGTCTAAATACGGTGTTATTTTATTTTGTTTAATAGGGGTGTTTACTACGGGAGCCAGTAAGAAGGCATTGCCCTACTATGTCTATCTAATACTCCTTATACCAGGCATACTCGTTGCCGGTTTTACGCAAGATGCGAATACTATTATACGAAAAGCAATTGCCTTTAATTTAAGTGGTCCCGTTTGTTTAGGTATTGTTGCAGTATATTGCTACCAGCGTAAAGTGTCTTACAAACATATGCACGCTATACTCTTAGCTATGGCATTGCCCATTGTAACTATGAGTACTTATTTATTTTGGAAAACACCAGATTTAAGAGATATGATAAGTGGCACGGGATCTAATTTTGCCAGTTCTGGAGGCTTTGGTCCTAATCAGGTATCCACCGTTTTAGGGATAGGGATGTTTGTTTTTACCGTTCGATTTTTTATGCGCTCTCCAAGTATTCTGTTAAAATGTATTAATCTGTTTTTACTTGCTGTCGTTAGTTTTCGAGCTATTGTTACTTTTAGTCGTGGTGGCGTAATTACGGCGGTAGTTATGATATTGTTTTTTGTTGTGGTGTATTTTAGATACTCTAAACCGCAATATCAAAGAAAACTGATTATCTACAGTCTTTTATTTATCGGAATGGGGGGTATCACTTGGGGGGTATCGTCGTATCAAACCAACGGCTTTATCGATAAACGTTATGCTAATGAAGATGCGTTAGGGCGTGAAAAGGAAGATCTCTCCACAGGGCGAACGGAGTTGATAGCATTTGAATTGAATGCTTTTTACTCTAATCCTGTTTTAGGCGTTGGCGTAGGTAAGGTAAAGGAGCTGCGTTATGAAAAAGAAAATATAAGGGCGGCGTCGCATAATGAATTGAGTCGTATTTTGTCAGAACATGGATTGTTTGGCCTTATTGCCTTTTTAATACTGTTTATTACGCCATTAGTAATGCGTATGGAAAACAAGTATAATATATTTTTTTACTCGTGTTTTCTGTTTTGGTTTTTAACGATCAATCACAGTTCAATGCGTATTGCTGCGCCCGCTTTTATTTATGGTTTATGTTTATTAAATATACAGTATGAAACACCTCGTCTATCTAGGAAATAAACTCAGTAGTGCTGGGCGTACTCAAAGTACAATCGATACCTTAAGCACTTTGTTAAGAGCGGAAGGCTTTACCGTGACCACCGCTTCAAAACAGACGAACAAAGTGTTGCGCCTTTGCGATATGCTATGGACGATTCTACGACACGCAAAACAAGCCGATTATGTGTTAATTGATACGTATAGTACTCAGAATTTTTACTATGCTTATCTCTGTGCTCTATTATGTCGGTTTTTGAGATTGCCGTATATTCCAATATTGCACGGGGGTAATCTACCGCAACGTTTAGAGAGTCATCCGCAATTAAGTGCATCGTTGTTTAAAAAGGCTTTTATTAATAGTGCGCCATCAAATTATATCAAAGCAGCTTTCGAACGATTGGGGTATACTAATGTAAAATGTATTCCTAATAGCATTATACTTAAAGCTTACCCGTTTAAAGAGCGAAATATACAGACAATTAATCTACTTTGGGTGCGTTCTTTTTCTGAGATTTATAACCCTAAATTAGCTATTCGCGTGTTGCACGGGTTGCTTGAGCGTGGTATTACGGCGACATTGTGTATGGTAGGGCCAGAAGTGGACGGCACTCTAGCAGCAACAAAAAGCTATGCCAAAGCGTTGAAGGTTACTGTGACGTTTACAGGGCAGTTAAGCAAAGCGGAATGGATTGCTTTATCGCAAGACTATAACGTGTTTATAAATACCACTAATTTCGATAATATGCCGGTGAGTGTTATCGAAGCTATGGCTTTAGGCTTAACTTTAGTGTCTACCAATGTTGGTGGATTGCCTTATTTAATAGATAACAATATTACAGGCGTTTTAGTACCGCCTAATAATGCAGATGCTTTTATAGATGCCCTTCTGGTGTTAAGGCAGGATCCTAAAAATACGGCAGCTATGGTCTCTAGGGCTAGGGCACAAGCCGCAGTTTATGATTGGAACAGTGTTAAAAAGTTATGGTTAGCTCATTTAAAATAAAAAAGACTTGCAGGACTCTTTTAACTTGTTATATTTACATCAAGTTTCCTTATTAAATGACAAAAAATAGTATTCATTTTGAAATCTCTGAACGCAAAGTGCTTTTGCGTTTATTCGATATTCTTTTTATTGGTGCTGCTTTGTATGGTGTTGAAACACTATTTGCTTTTGATTATTTCACTGTTGTCGGACACTGGGAATCTACCGTTGTATTGTCCGTTTATATTTGGGGATTTGGTACGGTATTCGAATTGTATGATTTGAAGAAGTCTAGTCGGATAGAAACGGTATTCCCTAGTATTATATTAACGGCATCGGTTTCTGTTTTGGTGTTTTTATTAACGCCCTATTTTACGCCAGTTTTACCTAGTAACAGGTTACAAATTCTATATTTTTATTTAGCTATTTTAGGTGCGTTGGTAGTTTGGCGAATTGTATACATTACATTTATATCCTCTCCACGATTTTATAAACGCGTGCTATTAATAGGTGAAACGTCTACCATAGAAAACATTGTGGAAGCCTTTAAAGCGGCCGATCCTAATTATAGTATTATAGGGTTTGTAAACTGTAAAGGCGGCTCTAAAGACTCTGTTTCATATAAGGGGTTACCTGAATTTGCACCCGAAAAAATAGAAACTATTGTGGCAACGGAAGGCATTTCAGAAATTGTGATAGCAACGTATAATTCTGAAGTTATTACTCCTGATATTTACGCGCATTTATTGAGGCTCTTAGAACAAGGGTTTCCCATTCGCGAGTATACTCAAGTTTACGAAGACATGACCTATCGTGTTCCTGTGCAGTATGTGGGGAAAGATTTTTATAAATATTTTCCGTTTAGTCGTAGTAATACGAATACGTTTTATTTAAGCTATAAACGTTTAATGGATGTGGTTTTATCGTGTTTAGGATTGCTTTCCAGTCTGTTTTTCTTACCTATAATCTTCCTTGGTAATATTTTAGGTAATCGAGGGACTTTATTTTATAAGCAAGAACGCGTGGGGCAGCACGGGAAAGTGTTTACCATTTTTAAGTTTAGAACTATGGTTAAGAATGCCGAAGAAAACGGTGCGGCATGGGCTCAAAAAAATGATGCTAGAGTGACGCGCTTTGGTGCTTTTTTAAGAGCGACTCGAATTGATGAAATCCCTCAGTTTATTAATATTCTAAAAGGCGAGATGAGTTTTATTGGACCACGCCCAGAGCGACCGGTTTTTGTTAAAGAACTATCAAAAGTGATTCCTTTTTATCAAACACGCCATGTTATCAAACCAGGTTTAACAGGATGGTCTCAGGTGAATGCACGGTATGGTAGTAGTATAGATGATAGCTTGGTTAAATTGCAATACGACTTGTATTACATTAAGCATCGTAGTTTTTTCTTAGATATTAACATATCATTAAAAACCTTTAGTACCGTTATCTTTTTTAGAGGTCAGTAGTTGGTGGGAATTGAACACTAAAATTGGTTACAAGCTCACCAATTAAAAAGTATAAGTACATTATTAGAACTAAACATTATTACTACACGATAGTTCTTAGCGGCGTTTAAACCAACACTACGAGATAAAATAATTGCTATTGACGCTTTACTAATATCCAAGTCAGCTATAATTTAAAGGAGTATTAAACATACTTTAAACGAACGTTTTTAAGCTTACTCTTTTACAGCCGCGTAAAACCAGATGAGGTAGATGTATCTTATGGCTAAGGCGACTAACAAGGGTATTAAAACGGGTGCAAAACGTTGCACACCAATGCTCCAATGTAAAGTTAATAAGCACAGCATTACCACTAATAATTTTAGGTACCCAATAAACCACTTTTTAGGTGTTTTTTTTAATAGCTGAAGCGTGCAAAATAAACTTAATGGGAATGCCCATAACACGTTGTAATTTGCAGCGGTCGCGCTATGGTCTGTTGCAAACCATAAAAAACACAGTAATACACCAATAAGTCCCGTAATAGTAAACAGGATAAGGTCTAAAACTGTAGAGCGTGTTTTCTTTTTATAATCCGTGTAAGTTATAAATAGTATGATTAGACTCAGTATAGAAAACACGAGTAACGGACTTGTAAAAAAGGAAGAACGACTCTCTTGGTCTCTTTTTTTATAAATAGTATGCGATTCTTTTACCAAAGGTTCTCCGGTGGATTTAAAGGTCGTTTCTTCAAAAAACTGATATACGTATTCCGGTAAAAACATATACTCTCTAGGCGTCGCCTTGGTGTCTATAACCGAGCCTAAAGCTACATCAATTCCAAAGCTACCCCAAGAATTCCATTTTAAGTTATTCTGAATTAAGGTTCTAAAGGTTTCTGCTTTATACGTTTGCGGTGTGGTATATTGTAAATCACTATGCCAGGCTTTTTCTGAAACATCGCGAATACGGGTCGCACAATTATCGAAAAAGAAATCGTAAGCATAGTATTTGTTTTCAGGTTTTAAATTATGAATAAGAAACGTGTATAGTTCGTTTTTCTGAGCGGGAGTAAGGTTTAGTACTTGCTCTTTTATCGTTCTGTTTTGCCAAACATAAACCTCTTTAAAGTTTTTAAAGGTGTTGGCTCCCATATAATAATCGAGTTGGCCTTTCGCAAAATTAAGATAGAAATTGGGGGCATTAAAATTGAACATTCCATAATTATAGACGTCATCAGAAAACGACGTTTTTACACGAAAACCACTGTGCCCAAAAGCATCGTTTAAAGAGGTTCCGGGGCCGATGGTTAGTACACTAAATTGTGCACTCTCTATTAACGGATTATTTTGTGCGGTACTGAAAACGCTAATTATAAGCGCAGAAATAAGGATTAGTTTTTTCATAGGGCGTAGAAGGACATCTATCTAAAAATACTGAAGTCTAGTTTAAGAGAAAAAACATTAGAGTATAAGGCAGCACTTTGGTCGCCAATATCTGTAAATGCATAATCAACGTGAATGCCATTATATTTAAAACCTATACCAAAGCTAGGTTGAAAGCTTAAACTCTCACTATTATCTATTTGTAATTCATTTTGAAAATTACCAACACCACCGCGAAGATAAACCATATCGATATATCCAAATTCGAAACCTAAAGCGGGATTTATACTGGCAAAAGAGGTGGAGACAATATCGTTGTTTTGAGCGAATCGCACATTTAAATCTATTTCTGCACGTAGCGCGTAATCGTAATGAAAGGTATAACTTTTCGCAATCCCAATTTGTAGTTTAGGAATGGTTATTTCTGTCGTTTCAGGGAGTTCTTGGTTCTGACCTTCAACAGCGTTTTTAATACGTTCGAAAGCGTCTTCATCGTAACTCCAAGAGTTAAAGGTGGTGGTAATATCTCTCGCCATTATCCCAAACTCCCAATTATTACCTGTTTTAAACTGAATAGCCGCATCAAACCCAAACCCCCAAGAGTTAGCAAAATCCCCAATTATTCTTCGGATTACTTTGGCGTTAACCCCATATTTTAAACCTTGAACAGGTAATTTTCTAGCATAAGAAAAGGTTAAACCATAATCGGCTGTCGAAAATAAACTGATACGATCGTAATTCACATTTCCTTGATCGTCTATAAGTTGTGTGGTATCTAAAATATCATCTACTGCAAAACGAATTAACGAAATCCCGAAAGCGCTTCTATCGTCTAAAGGCATCGCAAAAGCAACATAATCGTAATTTGCAATATTAGCAAAGTAGCTAGAGTGCATTAAAGCCAGTTGTTTCTCTTCTAAATTAACGAGTCCGGCAGGATTCCAATAGCCAGCATTGACATCTTTAGTATTTGCGGTTACAGCATTACTCATTCCTAACGCAGCCGCATCGACACCAATATTCATAAATTCGTTAGAATATTTGGTTTGTGCAGATGTCGCCAGTGTCACTGTTATTAAAACAAGTGTAAAAATTGATTTCAATTGCTATTTTTTTACAAAGATGCTATAATTTTTCTATATATTAAACTTGAAATCACTTAGTATATTGTATAAACCCTTTTTTTAAGGAATTACTTTGCTATTTTTACAAAAAAACAACTGTATGACTTTAAAGTCTTTTATCCCAAATTTTGTTACGCTTCTTAATTTATTATGCGGAAGTATCGCCGTCTTATTCGCTGTTAATAATTTACTTGTGGCTGCTGCGGTATTTGTATTTTTAGGTATTTTCTTCGATTTCTTCGATGGTTTATTGGCTAGGAAACTGAATGCACAAAGCGAAATTGGGCTTCAATTAGATTCTTTAGCAGATATGGTGACTAGCGGTTTGGTACCTGGTATTGTACTCTTTAAACTGATTAGTATGAGTGTTGATTCTTCTGCTTTTATTACGAGTTCGACAGAGTGGAACTCGCTGTTGCATTTAGGGGATTTTAAATTAGCTCCTATTGCTTTAATAGGGTTATTGGTGACTTTAGGTTCTGGATATCGCTTAGCAAAATTTAATGTAGATGAAGAGCAACAAAGCTATTTTAAAGGCTTACCGACACCGGCAAATGCGTTGTTAATTCTGTCGCTGCCTTTAATTATGGAGTTTCAAAATAACGATGTAATTAATAGCATTATATTAAACGTCTG
This sequence comes from Bizionia gelidisalsuginis, assembly GCF_008086185.1. Taxonomy (NCBI): domain Bacteria; kingdom Pseudomonadati; phylum Bacteroidota; class Flavobacteriia; order Flavobacteriales; family Flavobacteriaceae; genus Bizionia; species Bizionia gelidisalsuginis. The sequence continues at coordinate 16,198 of NZ_VSKN01000002.1, read as the reverse complement.
GTTTTTAATTCCATTAGCCATTATTAGCTGCTATATTTTAAATGCACCAGTAAAATTATTTGCGTTAAAATTTAAAGACTGGAGTTTTAAAAATAATGCCATTCGTTATATTTTTATTCTGTTATGCATTGTGCTTTTGGTTGTACTTCAATTTGCGGCGATTCCGTTGGTTATTTTGCTTTATATTTTAATGTCCTTATTCTCTCAATAATAGCTTTAGCATTTTATAATCAACAATCAAAACACTAAAATAGATTTTATAGTATGGCTTCAGGATTTTTCGCATTATTAGATGATATCGCGGCGTTAATGGATGATGTTGCTGCAATGAGCAAAATAACCACAAAAAAGACCGCAGGTATTTTAGGGGATGATTTGGCGGTTAATGCTGAAAAAGCTTCTGGATTTGTAGCGTCTAGAGAATTGCCTGTGCTTTGGGCCATTACAAAAGGGTCTTTTTTTAATAAACTAATTATTTTGCCCGTCGCTTTTTTACTGAGCGCTTTTTTACCCTGGGCGGTCACCGTTATCTTGGTTTTGGGAGGCTTGTATCTCGCCTATGAAGGTGCAGAGAAAATCTATGAGTATTTTGTGCCTCACGCCCACAATACGGCTATAAAACTGAAAGAAAATCTTACAGAGGAAGAGATTCTTTTGGCCGAGAAAAGTAAAATTAAATCGGCTATTGTTACCGATTTTATTCTCTCTGTAGAGATTGTTATTATCGCCTTGGGTACGGTTGTCGGTCAGGACCTATTATTTCAGATTTTGGTGGTCTCCATAGTGGCTATTATAGCGACTATTGGTGTGTATGGTATTGTCGCTGTAATTGTACGAATGGACGATTTCGGACATAAATTAATAGCGTTAAGTAAAGATGGTAAAGGGGTTTTAGCAGCTATCGGACGCTTTTTTGTTAATGCTTTGCCTATAGTTATTCGAAGTCTATCGGTTATTGGAACCATCGCTTTACTACTTGTTGCGGGCGGTATTTTCGTGCATAACCTTGCGTTTTTACATCATTTTCTCGAGTCTATTCCTAGTTTTATCCGCGATTTTGTTGTCGGTTTAGGGTTTGGGGCTGTGGTATTGGTTCTTGTAATGGGAGTTAAGTGGGGGTTTAAGACAGTGAAAGGTTCGAAGGGGGAATCCCATAATCGGCCTTAATTATTCAAATATTTTCTTTTTACGAAGTTCGAAATTTTGGCCGAGGTACACTTTTCTAACCATCTCGTCGTTTGCTAATTCTTCAGGTTGACCCGCTTTTAAGATGCTACCTTCAAACATTAAATACGTACGATCGGTAATGGCAAGGGTTTCTTGTACATTGTGATCGGTGATAAGTATTCCTATATCTTTCTTTGTTAGTTGCGCAATAATACGTTGGATATCTTCAACAGCTACAGGGTCTACTCCTGCGAACGGCTCATCTAGTAAGATAAAATTGGGGTCGGTAGCTAATGCTCGGGCAATTTCTGTTCTTCGGCGTTCTCCTCCAGACAATAAATCGCCGCGGTTTTTACGAATGTGTCCTAAACTGAATTCTTCAATAAGCGATTCCATTTTATGTAACTGCTCTTTTTTACTCAGTTTCGTCATTTGTAAAACGCTTAAAATATTGTCTTCAATACTTAGTTTTCTAAAAACAGAAGCTTCTTGCGCCAAATAACCAATACCGTGTTGCGCACGTTTGTACATTGGGTAGTTGGTAATATTCTGGCCTTCTAAATGAATGGTTCCACCGTTGGGTTTTATTAAGCCTACAATCATATAAAACGACGTGGTTTTCCCGGCGCCGTTAGGGCCTAGAAGACCAACGATTTCTCCTGTATTTACTTCAAGAGAAACGCTTTTTACAACTTTTCGTCCGTTGTAGGACTTCATTAAATTTTCGGCTTTAAGCTTCATAGGTATAATATATAAGTGCTAAAAATACTAAATCAAAATTAAACGCTAATAGCAGGAGAGTGATTTGTTTAAAGTTTAACTATGGGCCTCTAGGGCATCCCAAAATTCGTAAGCGCGACGTAAGTGCGGAATCACAATGGTACCGCCCACTAAAGTAGCAATACTTAAGGTTTCGACTACTTTCTCTTTAGTTACTCCAGCCTTAAAACAGGCTTCTAAATGGTACTTGATGCAATCGTCGCAACGTAACACTGTAGAGGCCACGAGACCTAGTAATTCTTTGGTTTGCACATCTAGAGCACCGGCTGCAAATGCGTTGGTATCTAAATTAAAAATACGTTTTATAACTTTATTATTATCTTCTAGAATCTTACCGTTCATTTTAGAACGATAGTCATTAAACTCGGTTATTAGATCTGACATCTTTTTTAATTTTGCGGTTTTGTTTGCGTAATACAAATTTAGAAATATAAATACTTATCTCGTATAGGACAAGAATAGGAATCGCTACAATAATTTGACTTGCCACATCGGGGGGAGTGATTACTGCCGACAGAATAAGTACAATTACTAGAGCAAATTTACGGTATTTTCTTAAAAATTCTGGAGTGACTAATCCAACTTTGGTTAAGAAGTATATTATAATAGGAAGCTCGAAAATAAAGCCTGAAGCAATAACCGAAGCCCGAAGTAAACCAATATAACTACTAATATCGAAGTTGTTTTTAACTTGCTCACTTATTTGATATGTTCCTAAAAAGTTAATAGATAATGGCGTAATAATATAGTACCCAAAAAGAACACCAGTAAAAAATAATAATGAAGACACAATTATAAAACCGCGAGAATGTTTGCGTTCTGTAGATTTCATTCCAGGGCTTATAAATTGCCATACTTGATGAATAAAATACGGAAAGGATATAATAAAACCGGCATAAATGGAGGTCCAAATGTGTGCCGAGAATTGTCCGGCCATCGTTCTACTTTGAAGTATAAATGGTAACTCTTCACCGCAAAACGTAGAATCTTCTATCCCTACAAAGTTTGCCATACTGCATAACCACTCGTAAGTAGGAAATGACATTTTACTAGGGCCAAAAATTATGACATTAAAAATAAAAGATTTGAATGCGAAAGCAACGGCTCCACAAACAATAATAGCTAAACAGATTCTAATTAAATGCCATCTTAGATCTTCTAAGTGATCTAAAAAAGACATATTGTTCACATTTTTTTTTGCCATTATAAAATACCTTCTTTAATTAAATCGTGTAAGTGCACCACACCGGCGTAGTTACCATTATGTTCCACTAATAATTGAGAAATACCGGAGATTTCCATAAGCTCCATAGCTTCTACAGCCATCGCTTCTTCTGTGATGCATTTAGGGTTGGCGCTCATAATATCTTGTGCCGTTAATTTCGAAAAATCGTCTACTTTGGTAAGCATTCGCCTTAAATCACCATCGGTAATAATACCTACAATTTTATCATTTTCTACTACAGCAGTAACGCCCAGCATTTTCTCTGAAATCTCTATAATAACCTGTTTAACGTTGGTGTCAAGGTTTACTTTTGGTTTTTGGTTGGCAGACGATAAATCGTGTACTCTTAAATATAGTTTTTTGCCTAAAGCACCGCCAGGGTGGTACTTTGCAAAATCCTTACTCGAGAAACCTCGTAATTGTAATAAACATACCGCTAGCGCATCGCCCATAACCAATTGTGCGGTTGTGCTTGTGGTTGGCGCTAAGTTATTAGGGCAGGCCTCTTTTTCTACATAGGTATTTAAAATGAAGTCGGCTTGTTGCCCTAGAAACGAGTCTTTATTACCCGTAATTGCAATCATTTTATTGTTTGCATTTTTAATTAAAGGGACCAGCACTTTTATTTCTGGTGTGTTACCACTTTTAGAAATACAAATGACAATATCATCTTTTAAAATCAATCCTAAATCTCCGTGGATGGCATCGGCAGCATGCATAAAAACAGCTGGTGTTCCGGTAGAATTTAAGGTCGCAACAATTTTTGTAGCAATTATGGCACTTTTGCCAATTCCTGTTATAATTACCCTACCTTTGGAGTTGTATATTAGTTCAACAGCATCAGCAAAATCATTATCAATTAAATGCGCCAAGTTTTCAATAGACTTGCTCTCTAAAGCAATAGTTTCCCTTGCTGTTTTTAGAATGTTGTCTTTAGTATTCAAATTAATCAATTTTTATATATGATGCATCTAAAAGATTTTATTATCTTTAAATAATATGCAATACGTATAATTAGTAATAACTCTTATTTGCAGCAAATTTAGCGAAAAATTAAAAGGAAAGATTGTTAAAGAGTGTAAAATATTAGTGATTATTTTTTGAAAAATTGTACAGTTTGTAAAGTGTAAATAATAATTAAAACCAATTGAGTTACTAGTGAAAAGTGAATTACATTCAGCACTAAAAACCTTCTTTGGCTTCAGCGAATTTAAAGGATTACAAGAAGCCGTTATCAAGAGTATTTTAGCCAAAGAAAGTACCTTTGTTATAATGCCTACTGGCGGTGGGAAATCCTTATGTTATCAACTTCCCGCATTAATGCAAGAGGGCACAGCTATTGTTGTATCGCCTTTAATTGCTTTAATGAAAAATCAGGTCGATGCCATTCGTGGTGTTTCTGATGAGCATGGAGTTGCGCATGTGTTAAACTCATCGTTAAACAAAACTGAAGTTAAACAAGTAAAGCAAGATATTACCGATGGTATAACGAAGCTTTTATATGTTGCACCCGAGTCTCTTACCAAAGAAGAGAATGTAGAATTTTTACGCAGTGTAAAAATTTCATTTATGGCTGTTGACGAGGCCCATTGTATTAGTGAATGGGGACACGATTTTAGACCAGAATACAGAAATTTAAAACAGATAATAGAGCGTATTGGCGACAATATTCCTATTATTGGTTTAACGGCTACGGCAACTCCTAAAGTTCAAGAAGATATTTTGAAAAACTTAGGAATGTCTAACGCAAGAACCTTTAAAGCGTCTTTTAATCGTCCTAATTTATACTACGAAATACGTCCGAAAACGAAAAGCGTAGATGCAGATATCATCCGATTTGTTAAACAAAATGAAGGTAAAACAGGTATTATCTACTGTTTAAGTCGGAAACGTGTAGAAGAGCTCTCGCAAGTACTACAAGTTAACGGTATTAAAGCCTTGCCGTACCACGCTGGTCTAGACGCCAAAACCCGTGTAAAGCATCAAGATATGTTCTTAATGGAAGATATTGATGTGGTTGTGGCGACTATTGCTTTTGGTATGGGAATTGACAAACCCGATGTGCGTTTTGTTATCCACCACGATATTCCTAAAAGTATAGAAAGTTATTACCAAGAAACTGGTCGTGCGGGTCGCGACGGTGGCGAAGGGCATTGTTTAGCGTTTTACAATTACAAGGACATTGAGAAATTAGAAAAATTTATGTCGGGGAAACCCGTTGCCGAGCAAGAAATTGGTCAGGCGCTATTACAAGAAGTTGTGGCATTTGCCGAAACTTCTATATCGAGACGTAAATTTATACTTCATTATTTTGGTGAAGAATTCGATAACGAAACCGGAGAAGGAGGTGATTTAGATGATAATATGCGTTTTCCTAAAAAGCAACACGAAGCTAAAGAGAACGTTAAATTACTGTTGGAAATCGTTAAGAAAACAATGGAGAAGTACAAGTCTAAAGATTTGGTAAACGTTATTATAGGTAAAGAAAATGCTTTAATAAAATCTCATAAAACCGAAACCAAGCCTTTTTTTGGAACCGGTAAACATAAAGAAAACACGTATTGGATGGCTTTAATACGCCAAATATTAGTGACGGGATATCTTAAAAAAGATATTGAAACCTACGGTGTTATAAAGATTAATAACGCCGGATTAGATTTTATAAAAAACCCGACCTCATTTTTGATGACGGAAGATCATTTATTTAACGCCGCACATGACGATAGTATTATTACGGCTTCCAAAGGGAGTGGAACTGTTGTAGACCATCAATTAATGACGTTACTTAAGAGTCTTCGTAAAACCAATGCAAAAAAACGAGGGGTGCCACCATTTGTCATTTTTCAAGACCCGTCGTTAGAAGATATGGCGCTAAAATACCCGATTACTGTTGCCGAGTTAGCTTATGCACACGGTGTAGGAGAAGGGAAGGCAAAAAAATACGGTAAAGACTTTGTGGCTCTAATTTCACAATATGTCGAAGACAATGATATTGTGAGACCAGACGATTTGGTAGTGAAATCTACCGGAACCAAATCGGGTCTTAAATTATACATTATTCAAAACGTAGACAGGAAATTACCGTTAACCGATATCTCGTCGGCAAAAGGTATGGAAATGTCTGATTTTATAAAAGAAATGGAAGCGATTGTGTTTTCTGGAACAAAATTGAATATCGATTATTGGATAGACGATATATTAGATGAAGACCAACAAGAAGAGCTTCACGATTATTTTATGGAATCTGAATCTGATAAAATAGATAACGCGATCGATGAGTTTGATGGCGATTACGACGATGAAGAATTGCGACTCTATCGCATCAAATTTATGAGCGAAGTCGCAAATTAAAAGACCATCAGCCTAAAATAATCATGTTTTGGGCTGATTTTTATTAAAAGGCCTTTTTAAAAAGATGTAAAATGATAAAACGTAATTCGTAAAACCTTACTATCTTTGCCATTCATAAAAAAACAAGACAATGCAAGACGGTTTATATGCAAAATTTAACACTAACAAAGGTGTTATATTAGTTAATTTAGAATTTGAAAAAGCACCTGGAACGGTAGGTAACTTTGTGGCTTTAGCAGAAGGGAATATGGAAAACACTGCAAAACCGCAGGGTACGCCTTATTACGACGGCTTAAAATTTCACAGAGTAATTACAGATTTTATGATCCAAGGTGGGTGTCCACAAGGAGCAGGAACTGGAAACCCAGGGTATAAATTCGACGATGAGTTTCATCCAGAATTAAAACACGATGGACCGGGCGTATTATCGATGGCCAACGCAGGACCTGGAACTAACGGGAGTCAGTTTTTTATCACACATATCGCTACCGATTGGTTAGATGGTAACCACACCGTTTTCGGAAAAGTTATAGAAGGACAAGATGTTGTAGATGCTATTGCAAAAAGCGATGTTATTGAAACTTTAGAAATTGTTAGAGTAGGAGACGCCGCTGAGAAATTTAATGCTATAGAAGCATTTAGAACCTTTGAAGGTTCTCGTGAAACACTTATCGCTGAAGAGCGCGCAGCAAAAGCAGCAGAATTAGAACAATATGCTACGGGTTTTGAAACGACAGAAAGTGGTTTACGTTACCAAATTATACAAAAAGGAAACGGAGCAAAAGCAGAAAAAGGAAAAACAGTTTCGGTACACTATAAAGGAACATTAACTGATGGAACGGTTTTCGATTCGTCTTACAAACGTAATTCTCCTATAGATTTCGCCTTAGGAATGGGACAAGTTATTGCAGGATGGGATGAAGGTGTTAGCCTTTTGCACGTTGGCGATAAAGCGCGTTTTGTTGTGCCTAGCGATTTAGGATACGGAGCTCGCGGTGCAGGAGGAGTTATTCCACCAGATGCAACTTTAATTTTCGATGTAGAATTAATGGCTGTTAAGTAGTCCGCACGTAACAAATACACTAATTAAACGTCTCATAGGTATGGGGCGTTTTTTTTGTGCTTCATTTTTTTCTATTTTATTTAGAAATCCAGCAATCAAAACTATAATTCTGATGAAACCATTTTCTTTGTGCTCCTTCTTTTTAATTGTTTTCGTATTAAGTTGTTCCGATCAGGATCAATTTACTGAAGCTTTTCAGCAACACACTGCTGGGCGTTATTTATTACATCCGGATGCCGTGATTGGTATTCATTATAATAACAATACCTTATTAGTAGATTGGTTGGGGGCTAAAGATATAAAGCCGTTGCTTTTAGACGACCATACATTTTATGTAAAAGAAATGAATAAAAAAATGCGATTGGTTTTAAATCCAGCCGATAGCCTTTACTATTTATCGGAAGTGATTGGGGATGCTGCTGTAACGTACGATTATAAAAAACTGCGCGATTCGCAACACGTGCCAAGCTATTATTTGCTAAATAAAGATTATGACAAGGCTTTGAAAGGTTATTTACAGATTCAGGTTGAAGATTCGGCGAGTATTTTTATTGAAGAAAAAAAGTTCAATACTTATGGTTACGAAACGTTACGCAATGACGCGTTCGATGATGCGATAGCCATTTTTAAAATGAATGTGGCCTTGTATCCTGAAAGCGCAAATGTTTACGATAGTTTGGCAGACGCCTATTTAAAAAGCGGTGACAGCTTGGACGCTTTTATTAACTATTCAAAATCGTTAACATTAGATAGCGGAAACCCAAGCGCCAAACGGTATATTAAAGGGTATAACAAAGAGTAGTGCTTGTTACTTTTAGGCGCGTGAGAGTATCTTTATAATCAGTTTGTTATGTTTGTGAAGTACTTCTTCCTGAGCCAAAAAGACACGCGTACCAAAAGAATTAGTGCAGGGACTTCTACTAACGGTCCTATGACCCCAGCAAAAGCTTGATCTGATTGGAGTCCGAAAACGGCAATGGCAACAGCAATCGCTAATTCGAAATTGTTTCCTGCAGCGGTAAACGCCACGGCAGCTGTTTTGTCGTAGTTGGCACCACTAGCTTTAGTTACAAAAAAGCCAATTGCAAACATAATAATAAAGTATAAAACGAGTGGTATCGCAATAATCACAACATCGTAAGGAATCTGTACAATAAGTTCTCCTTTTAAAGAAAACATAATCACAATAGTAAATAATAGAGCGATTAAGGTTAGCGGTGATATTTTAGGGATAAACACGGTATTATACCATACTTCTCCTTTCTTTTTCACCAAAACATAACGGCTAACAATACCTAGTAAAAACGGAAGACCTAAATAAATGGCCACACTTTCGGCAATAGTCGCAATAGAGATATCTACGATAGCGCCTTCAAAACCAAAGTAGGGCGGAAGAACGGTAATAAATAACCAAGCATAAAAACTATAAGCAAATACTTGAAATACACTGTTTAGGGCGACCAGACCAGCGCCGTATTCGCTGCTGCCTTCGGCAAGATCGTTCCAAACGAGCACCATAGCAATACAGCGTGCTAAACCAATTAATATTAAACCGACCATATAGCCGGGGTGATCTTGGAGAAAAATAAGCGCTAAAACAAACATTAAAATCGGACCAATAACCCAGTTTAACAGTAGGGAGATCGATAATATTTTAGTGTTTTTAAACACTTTAGGAAGTAAGGCATAATTAACTTTTGCTAGTGGTGGATACATCATTACAATTAACCCAATAGCAATTGGAATATTTGTCGAGCCGCTACTTAAACTAGTAACAACTGCGGGAAATTTCGGAAAGAAAAATCCTATGCCAACCCCAAGGAGCATTGCAATGAGTATCCATACCGTTAAGTTGCGATCTAAGAGGTTTAGTTTTTTTGGTGTGCTCATTGTTTAGGCTTTAATTTTAGAGAATACGTAATATAGTTCGGTAGCAATTTGCAAACTTGTTTGATTATATTCGTCTGCTGCTTTTGGTGTGTTATCATAACGTTTTGGATCGCTATAGGTGAGCGAAAAACGACGTTCAGCTCCGGCTATGAAAGGGCATCCTTCATCGGCTTGAGAGCACGTCATTATTGCAATAAACGCCGTTTTAGGATTAAATGGGTGTTCTGTTGCTTTCGAGAACCCGATAATTGGGGGTGCGTTAGTGGCGTATTTTATACTATATACTGGATTTTCGGCTCCAGACAGTGTGGTGATTTGAAAGCCCGTTTGCTGCAATGTAGCAATAACCTTAGGGAATAACGCTGTGGCTTCTGTGCCTGCCGAATAACAGTGAACCTTATGGATATTGTAATAATATGCTAGAGTTTGTGCCCATATTTGTGCTAAATGACTGCGACGCGAGTTGTGAGTACAGATAAAATTTAGTCTTATCTCTTTATTTTGAGTTACCTTTTGCTGTATCTCTTCGATAATAGGATCCAATATGTTTTTTCGATGTGGTGTTATGGTTTCAACCGCTAAACTCCGTAACAGTTTTTTAATCTCAGGAAATATGGCATTCATAGCGTCGTTTTATTTCGTATTGCAATTAACAACAACCAGATCCCGGCGCGCAAGAACTCCCTGTTTCAATATCTTTGAAATTTAATTGCTGTTTAGTCTCTGGAATACCACAGTGGTCTTTTGCCAAGCAGTCGGTCGCCGTTGTCGTTAATAGAAATTGAGAACCGTTGTAGCCAAGTCCATATTTTTCTATAGTTTGTCCTTGGTATTCCACTTCAATCGCCAAATCTTGAAGCTCTAAAAGGTTTTCTGATAGCGCGATAATATTTAAAAGCTTTTCAGGATGTAAACGGTGGTCGTAATCATCGGTGTTCCATAATTGAAAATTAATAACTTCTTCGTGTCTCACCGTTCCGCCACAGTCTATAAAATGTTTCGTTATTTTCCCCACTTCGGTAACGTGAAAATGTTGTGGTACCAAAGTGCCATCGGGTAATTGAAAAGCGATGGTTTCAACTTCTTTCAATATGGCTTTAATTTGAGATAATGTCATAAGTTTTTTTTCTTCGTTAATTACGATGTAATAGTTTGTTTTCTAGCAGCACTGATCGGTTTCAGAATAGTCTTGATCTAAAAATGTAATCATAATAGTCTTCATATTTAACCAATTGTCTTTGTCAATACAATAGCACACGCTCGTGCCTTCAATCGTTCCTTTTATCAGTCCTAAGTTTTTTAATTCTTTTAGATGCTGAGAAATGGTAGGTTGTGCTAATCCAATAATGCTGACTAAATCGCCACAAACACAGGTGTTTATTTTAAATAAATGCTGAAGGATAGCTACACGTGCTGGGTGCCCGAAAACTTTAGCAAATGTTGCTATTTCGTTTTGCTGAAGGGTAAATATTTCGGATTTAGTAATTCCCATAGTGATTTGTTTATTGCAATATTACGATTAATAGAATTAAAACGGTATTGTTTGTTTGATAAATTTTGAGAATGTATGGGTTTCTTGTTTTAGTATACAGATTTTGAAGCTGCTTGTTTAGATTTAATAGTATCTTTCTATTTAGTTTTTCGACGGCGATTGACCAGACAATAGGTGGCCTAAATTTGTGTTTCTATAAGAGATCCCGATTTAAGTTTGTGTTACAGTTTCGTCGAAAAGTTCTGCCACATAATACTAATTTGAAATAAAACTGTTCCCTCTATCGCAGTCGAGAGGTAATTTATAAATTCACAAACAACAAACCACTAGATAATTTCTAGGTTCCGATTTTAGTTTTTCTCGGGTGCAATGATTTAACTAGACAATCGTTTTCAATTAATAAAAATAATACGCAGTACGTCTCGTTTCTTGTCTCTAGAATTTAAGATCATTCATATAGTAAACAAAATCTTTTTAAGGCGCTAAAAACACTATCACGCTAAAATCATTCATCTTTTTGAATATAATCGTGGATGATACCTTCGGTTTCTTGGTTTTCGGCGAGCTCCAATAAAGTTCTGTTAACGCTATATACCAGTTCTGAATTTAACGGGAACGCAAAGCCATAGCCCTGTTTATAGTATTCGGCTTTACTTATGCTTAGTGTTTCGTTATCACTTTCATTATTTTTTAAGAAGTATAATAATTGAGGCCGGTCGTATACCACAGCCTCTACTTCTTGATTTTCTAATTTCTCCATTGCGATATCTAAACTAGCAACACCAATAGATTTTATTTTAGATTTGGTCAAAAACTGAGCCGCTGGAGACCCGGAAATCGTAGCGGCTTTGCGACCGGAAAGTTGTTCTAAATTTGTAATGGTAGTCGACCCAATAGAGGTTAACGTTAGTGTGCTCGCTATTCCTGCTACCATAGAGGTGGCAAAAATTATGGAGATAATCATCCAAGAGCCTGCAATTATGCGGCCCGCTAAAGTTATGGGTGCTTTATCGCCGTAACCCGTGGTACTCATCGTTACAATAGCCAACCACATACCTGTACCAATACCTTTTACAGGATCGTGAGGAAACTGTTCTGGGGATTCTTTGCGTTCGGCCAACCAAAACAGCGAGCCAACACCGGCCAAGATAATTAGAAAGATACCAACAGCTATTATTAATTTAAAACTAAATAGTGGTTTTATTTTTTGCCAAAACGTCTGATTCCCAATTCGTGATATTATCGATATACTCGAATTATAAAAGGGTTGCGAGAATCGCATACTTTCTACGCGCTTTGACGTAATACTTATGGGGCCAACCACCAGATCTAGCTCCTTTTTCTCTAAAGCGTTCAGTGCATCTTCAACATTTGTAAACGGAATGTATTTAAAATTCCAGTCCTTCTTTTCAGCTATTCTATCCCATATCTCTACAGCTATGCCGTTATCACTTTCACTAAAAACAAAGGGTTCACTTCCCGAAACCCCAACGCGCAACGTACTTTTAATAGTATCTGTTGCTTTCGTTTGTGCATGAACTTGCATTGAAAGGGTACAAGATATTTGAAAAATAAATAATAATAAGTGTTTTGATAAATTGTAAAGCATCGTGCGTTGTGTGTTCTATTGTTCTAAAAGCTATTATAAAGAGTGAATTCAAACTAGAATGAAAGGACTAACCAACCGTTGCAAATGTGTTTGTAGTCTACTTTTTTACTAAAATAAATAAAAGGAAGTAAACATCGTCGTTTATTAGTTGAATTCAAGAGTTTTGTTAAAACCGCTAACTTTCTTCTCAAAAAAGTTAAACAATCGTGTTTGCTTTTTTGCACCTCTCTATTGGAGATAATTAATCAGTAGAATTGTTATCTTTCCTTTATTTTTTTAGCTATTGCATTCGCTGAGCGTATTGCACCTTCCATATATCCAGGAAATTCTGATGCCGCTTCAGAACTTGAAATAAAGACTTTACCATCAAAAAAGGCGTCTCTAAAAATGGGGTTTCCGTTATTCTGATGAGGATACACTTCGGAGGGTTCAAAAGTATTTACGTCATTACTCCATACACATTCTTCATAGGTAATAAAATCTTTTGCTTTCAAACCAAACACCGCTGTAATCTGTTCAATCACAATTGATTTTCTTTGGGAAGCTGTTAGCGTTTTTAAAGCTGAATTCATAAAGCCACAGAGAGCATACTTAGACCTTTTGTGGTTGCAGTGATCATAAAATTCTGTAATGGGACCGGACTGACTAAATAAAGTGCCCGGTTTGTTATTCTCTTGCCAAAAAGGCGTGGTATAACTTAACGCTACCTTTATGGAGTCCTCCATCCAGGTATGTGTTTGCTTTGCAATTTCTGAAAGATTGATTGGGAGCTCTGGTTTAAATGTAATTCTGTTTGCCCATAATTTAGGAGGGATTGCTAATACTACCGCAGTACCTTCAATAACTTCTTCTGCAATAACCTGAACAGAATTGTCTTTAAATTTAAGGTGCTTTACCGTCTGATTTAACAGGATGTCGTTTTTATCCAATTTTTTGACTAGAGTGTTTATGAGATGCGCTGTTCCTCCAGAAATTCTAAAACTCGGGGCTTGCGGAGGGATTTCTATAGTTTGAGTTTTTGAAGTAGAACCTGCTTGAAAGAAAACGGTGCGGTCCATAAACTGTTCAAAGTATTCTATTTCCAATTCATTTAAAAGCGATAGTAGCTGCTTGTGCTGGTGTGTAAACCAAGTGGCTCCCATCTCAATAGGTGGGTAGTTTGGTCCATAAATAGTATTTATGCGGCCACCAACGCGATCTCTCGCTTCTAGTATTTTAAACGGAATGTCTTGTTTTTTTAAGTGGTAACCTATTAAAAGACCCGATAAACCTGCTCCAATTATTAGTATCATACTGCAAAAATACTGAAGTTGCTCTTAATTTATCTCACCTTCAAGGGTGAAAAAACACCTATTTAAGACTATTTTAATAGTTCAACTTACATAATTGTTAGTTTTATTGTTTGTTTTTTTTAATCGGTTAACGCCCTAATTAAGAGTAGAAACCATTTTACATACCTTCTAATCTTTATAGAATATAAGGTAGTGAATCCCCTTAGTGTCTGTCTACTTTCAAATTGTTAAAACCGTCGCTGAATACGTTTTTTAGGTTTCAAGTTCGTGTCTATAATAATTTCAAAATCAATGACGCCTAAAATTAAGCCTTCCTTGGTGGTAACGTCGACTTTCCAAAGCCCCGGTTTCACGTTGTTTTTATATGTGTAACCGCGAAAACCAGCATCACGACCGCCCGTTATTTTATAACTAATATTGTCTACAAGTTCCCAATTATTAGTGTTTTTATTAAACCATTTCCAACGGTGAAAAATTGATTTCTTAATTTCGGTCGGTGCAAAAATAGAGGTGAAAATATAAACCCTTTCACCGGGTTCATATATAAACTCTAGTCTATGATCTCGCCAAAATATATACCATTCATCTCGCTCGTAAGTCACTAAATAACTATTGTTTTGTTTTTGAACGTTGTGTGCAACCATCCCAGCATCTAAAGCCAATGGCACTGGCGGAATAAGGTTTGTAAAATAAAATGTGTTTATGGTAACGTATATTACTAAAATAATACTGAATAGTTTAACAATTCTTATTTCTGCACGAGTGCTAGGGCTTTTTCTATAAATAAAAGTTATTAATAAAAGCGTTACGGCTAAACTGACCAAACCGGAATAAATAAAAACAGGGGTATTCATTTTCTTTATAAAAACCGGTATCATAAAGGCGAAGAACGTGAAGCTAAGAAAAAAATAGACGCTAAATTGTAAATACTTATTGGAAATTCGCTTTTTTAGTAATTCATTTGCCAGCAGCAATGCTAGCAGAATAATAAAAAAGGTAATGGTTTTGGATAATGAAACACTTCTGGAGAAATAAATAACGTAAGCGCTAGACAACCCACCAAAGAAAAACTGAATGGCTAGAGAAAAATAAATCTGATAACGTTCTAAAAAGGTGTTTTTCCATTTACCATCATCCATTAAATTATAGAGGTACAGCGTTACGGTTAAAGAAGTCATGTGTAAACACAGAACCACTAAATCGTAAATACGATCGATACGACCAAGAGTTAAGGAATCGAAAATAAAGCCACCAACAAAAAAGCATATCAGTAAATATTTTTGATATTTTTGAATGGCATTGCGAAATCGACTATTTTTAAACCTTTCTATTGCGCTGTTCATATTTCCTTTAAAAGAGTTTAAAAATATGAAAAATAACAGTGAGTTTTAATCCTTGGACTGTAAAAATAATAATAGATTTTTATAGCTTGCTTATTAGGCAATAATTATTCTTTTTTGTTTGAAAATTTTAATTACCATCTCTTAATCTACTAAAAAGTGCATTGCTAGTCTTTGGAATAAAGCAGAATATATTACCATTATAGGCTATAGTAATAGAGCTGATATTTAGCATTCTGTTCTTAATTTTGCGATTGAGTTTTAGATTGTTTTTCAAAATAGTCATAGTATTCTAAAGCCATTTCTTTATTTACTTCACCACTTAAGGAAACTATTTTAAGGTTATAAATAAACCTAATCACATCTTTTTCATTCGTTATACTTTCAGTCTCAAAATCCCAAGTTTTATTTAAATCTACAAACGTGACTGTTGGCAACAGTACATATTCATTTTTATAAGTATTAAATCTTTTGTTGGTTTTAACTACAATAATTTTTTCGTTAGTTTTTAAGCTACTAATACTATATTCATCGCTTTTTTTCTTATTTATAGAAACGTACTCTTTACCATTAACCAAGGCAATATTGTTATGTATTGAAATGTCTTGAGAAAATAAGTTTAAGGTTATTAAAGCGGTTATTGCGAATAACAGTTGTTTAGTTTTTTTCATATTATGATATAATAGGAGTCTTAGGATTTTAGGTATTATTATTCATTGTACGATAAAAAAGAAATGTAAAAATAGAAGTCTGGATGTGCTAATTTAGCGGACAGTACAAGTTAAGCATAAAGTCTTACATTTAACTTATGACACAAGAGCGAAAGAAATATGATCCAGCTTTTAAACGACAAGCTGTAGAATTAAGTAAGGACAGAAAGAACCTGTCAGAACTAGCAAGAGAACTAGGTATCAAGGTTACTCTTTTATACAAGTGGCGTAAAGAATTTGAAGCTTTTGAATCGGGAAGTTTCCCTGGCAATGGTAATT
>NZ_VSKN01000029.1:0-25324 GCF_008086185.1 Bizionia gelidisalsuginis | reverse complement strand
AACCACAATCAAAACAATTCTAAAAAGTAAAGAAAACCATCTAATTATATTCAAATGCTGACCCCGGCCTATCGAGGATCTATCGTAAAATTTGAAATGAAGGCACCGTAAAATTTTAGGCTGTTTGAGCTAACAAAAATTAGGAATTAATAACAGATCACTCCAGCGAGTTCCTAAAATTTAGGGGCAGAATGATAAATTTAGATAGAGGGTCGTAAGCCTAGACTTTTTTGTTTCTTTTTTGGGCAATGCAAAAAAGAAAAAGAATAATAAGCCAGATCAATCTTAAAGTCCCAGCACACACTATTTGAACCAAAATCAAAACAATTCTAAAAATTAAAGAAAACGATCTAATTATATTCAATGTCCGCCCTTTAGGGTTGGGGTAAAGAAATTGAGATAGGCTCTATTTGAACCACAATCAAAACCATTCACTGTTTACCACTCACTATGCACTTTCTAATATTCATTTTTTCCATTGATGAAAAAACGAACCAAAAAAATCTAGGCTGATTTTAGTACGCTTGAAAACCGCGTAAAACCCTTATCGTGCGGATGGCAACCGCTGCACTAGGCCATCCTCCACTGCCAGCCACTGCAGCTTTTACTTGTTTTACTACGCCTACGAAAAGTAGGCCATTTAAGATTTAGGTACGAATTAGATTGTAAAACGTTCTAATTATGTTCAATGTCCACCCTTTAGGCTCGGGGTAAAGAAATTGAGAGGCACTACAAAATCGCTATCACGAAGTGAACCACAATCAAGACTATTCACTGTTCACTATTAAAAAAACTACTCACCACTTGTGAGCCTGCGAACAGTTCCTCACTTATAACTCTAAAAAGCTTCTCCCATTCGCCAGATCAGGCCAAAAGAATACTGATAAAAATTCTGAACCTCAGGAGCTCCAGAGTTCACTTCAAAATTGGCTTTAGCCGTAAGATTTACACCAACCGTTTCAAGAAACCAATAGTTAAACCCTAATCCCGGATTTACAGTGATTCCTGTATTATCAAAGGCAGTATAAAAACCAGCGCCCATAATACCGTAAAAATCGATAAAATTTCTGCCCTCAGCTTTAACAATATAGTAGTTAGCATCGGCATTCATACCAAAAAATTTAGAGCGTTCCCCTAACTCTTTCAACGTATTAAACGAAGTATTAACACCAAAACTCCATTGGTCATTCGCTTGGTAATCCACTCCTAAAGCCAAAGGGCTCTCAAAAGCAACATCTTCAATACCCCAAAATCCACGAGAGGACTGATTACTGTTATCAATAAAATTTAAGCCAATGCTCGCTTTAAAATAAGGGGTTTCTTGCGCAGCTAATGGTGCTACCCATGCGCTTAAACACAACGTTAATAGTAGGTAATTTTTAAATGTCATTTAGGGTTTAATTTAATAATTATAGTTTAAAGGCACAGCGTTTGTGCCTGGATTAAATAAGATAAAATGGACTTCCGAAATTAAACAACACGCTACTTAAACACTAAGCCGGCGGGGTTACTAACGGAAGGGATATGGTAATACTTAGAAAAAATTACGACCCCCAAAACTGATACCACGGCTTTTTCACACTTTCCGACGAATACCCATAGCCATAACCATAGTTATACCCATAGCCATAGGAGCCTTTATGATCGATATCATTAATAATATAGCCAATATTATCGATCTTTTTCTGATCTACCAATTTCTTAGAATACTCAATAAGTGGTTTCTCGGTAATACCAGAACGCACCACATACGCCGTTAGATCCACCAATTTCACAAACGTCAAGGTATCAGCAACTAATAACGTTGGTGCCGTATCAATAATAATATAGTCGTAGTAGGTTCTGGCTTCATCTAAAAAGTCTTTAAATCGAGGACTCGATAATAAAACGGCGGGCATTGGCGGAATAGGGCCCGATAGCAACACATTAAAACGATTACTATCTGGCGTCACAGACAGCACAAAATCTTTCCAATCGCTCGTTGTATCACTCAAATAGTTAGAGAGTCCCGACGTATTTTTTGTTTCGTCTATAAAGGGGTGTAATTGCGGATTCCTTAAATCGGCCCCCACTAATAACACGCGCTTTTTGGACTGAAAATAGGTGTGTGCCACATTAAAGGCCACTGTTGTTTTCCCTTCTCCTTTTACCGAAGACGTAAACGCGATTACGCGGCCCCCTTTTTGAGGATATTGCACCTGCATAAAATTAATATTATGAGCCAAGGTTCTAAACGCCTCTTCGGTTTGCGAATTTCCAGCCGTCTCATACACGCCGTGTTTCGCATTAGTAATTACAGGTATTTCCCCTAGTATAGGACTGTTAGGGTTAATAGCTTCAACATCTCGACTGGTATAGATTTTAGTATTGGTTAAAAACTTAAGGTATAAAATACCTACAGGAACAAACACACCCAGTAATAAAGCGCCTAATAAAATAATTTTGCGTTTGGGAGCCACAGGCAGAGAATTCGTTATGGCATAATCGATAACTTTAACATTGGCAGCAGTTGTGGCCATTGTAATCGCCGCTTCCTCGCGTTTTTGCAAAAGTAAAAGATATAAGTTCTCTTTTAATAACTGCTGACGCTCTATACTACGTAATATTTTTTCTTTATTAGGCAAGGTCATAAACGACTCCTGCGCTAAGTTTTGAGCCCGCTTATTTTGTTCCAGAGATTGCTCTAACTGATCTTTATAACCGGTTAATGAACTCGTAATATTTCTATTAAGGTCTAAAATGGTTTGTTTTAACACCATAACCTTTGGGTTACTATCTCCAGCACTAGCTTTCCACTTATTATACTCTAAAACGGCGGTGTTATAATCGCTTACCAAGGTATTCACCGCGCCACTATTTAAGCCGATATTAGCCGGTAGCAAATTAAAATTATCCGTCGATGTCATACTTTTGGCTAACACATCGGCCAGTAGTAATTGGGTTTCCACTTGAAAGAGCTGCTCGTTTTTTACCGAACGCTTTTCGATTACCGACGCGGCATCTGCTTCAAAAATACTTAAATTGTTATTTTGCTTGTAGCTACCTTTAGCCGCTTCAATAGAATCTAATTCTGTGGTGAGGTATTTAAAACGCTCATCAATAAAAGTAATGGTGCGCTTAGACACTTCTTGTCGGTCCAAAATACCGTCTTCAATATACACAGCAATAAGTGTGTTTAATATGGCCTGCGCCTGGATCTTATCATTGGCATCCAAACTCAGTAGTAAAATGTCACTATCTTTTCCGTCTGGCATTATTTTCAAGGCCTTACGTAAACCTTGTGTTGCTTCACTTTCACTAGAAATAGAAACGGTATATATAGGGTTGTCGCCGGGAATTATAGCACTAGGGTCTCGTGGTGTTATGGTAAACGGAAAGGCCGCCGTTGGCGTCTTAAAATAAAACGTAGGCACCACTACCGTTTCTTCCGTTATAAGATTAGTAAGGCTATAACCGCGCGGTAATAACTTAATTTCAAAGCGTAAGTCCATTTCTCCTGTAGCAGCCGCCGGCACATAAACCACTTTAAAAGGAGCGTTAAACACTTGCGTTTCATTAACACGTCCCATTTGAAAATAAGACACTTGTAAATTAAGCTCCGCTACCACCTGACGGTTTATGCGGAACGACTGAAATACAGCCCGTTCATTTTCTAGATTCACATTTCCTTTGCCTAGAATCTTATCTAAATCTAAAGCCAAATCGGTCGCTTCCTTTTCAGTTAACACCTTAACTTTAGCCGTCGTTGTATAGCTATCTGGTGTATAGCGTAAATACATAACAGCACCAATCACGGCGATTGCAATACTTAGGGCTATCCAAGGCCAATAGGCTAGGTAACGATACACAAGTCCTCTAATATCGAGTTGTTCGTTGTCGGCGTCGTTTTCTATTTGGTTATACATACGTAGGGATTATCGAGTAATTAAAATGGTTGCACTTAAAACAAGGGATGCAATGGCAACAATCGTCGATACATTACCAACATACCCCGCTGTTTTTACCTTTGCACGGTTGGGTTGTACCACCAGCACATCGTTGGGTTTTAAAATATATTCGGGATTCCCCATCCAATCGGCAGTGGTTAAATCAAGGTGGGTGATGCTGCGTATTCCGTCCAACTCACGAATCAATAAAATATCATCACGACGGCCATTAATGGTTAAATCGCCAGCATAGCCCAAGGCTTGTGGCACACTTAAATACTGCTCGGTAAAACTAAAGGTTCCCGAACGTTGCACTTCGCCCAACACCGTAACTTTCGCATTAAGTAAACGCACAGAGACTATAGGGTTTACCAAGTGCCCATCGTCTTCTAAGCGGGTCGCAATAGCTGTTTCTAACGCCGACGTCGTTTGCTCTTTAGCCAACACCTTGCCGAGTACAGGAATAGAAATAAGACCTTCCGGACTTACCAAATACCCTTGTAATTTTAGTAATTCGACATTAGTACCATAGTTACTGCTGGTTTGTCGGTTATAAGGAATCGCTGTTTCTGGTATTGCAGCACTTATCGTTACCGATAAAATATCGTTGGGCTGTACCGTATTCTCGCGATACTCAATAGTGGTTTCTTTAAAAGAATCGGCATCTTGAAAGTATAAAATCTCTTTATTACTCACGCAGCTACTCAATACAACACCGCATAAGGCGATGATAAGTAAGCGGATGTTTTGTGTTTTAATCATAATAAATATAATAGGTGCAAGTGTTATGGGGTGCTAAAAGACACGATAGGGCAACCGAAGGAAACCGCAGTGGTATGTGCTTTAAAAACAGGATAAAGCAGTGCTTTTTAACCGCTGCAACGCGGGCAAAAATAACAACAATTTAGAACATAGTCCCTTTAAATGCTGAAAAATATTAAACGGACGGTAAGCTTTGGAAATCAGCGGACTAACGCCTTGTTATTTATAAATCTTGTACGCTACAAATAAGGCGAAGAACGCGGTGCGCTACCGGTAACGTAAATCTCTAAAGGCGTCAGTAAAGCACAAACTCTAAAAAGAAACGGTCTGTGAAGAGGCCTGTGGCTAGTTTCTCTGTAACGACCAGCCTTGTGCGTCTAATCTTAAAAGCCGCAGCCGCATTGCTAGCAGGCGGGTTAAAAAGGACGTTTTGGTAACTCTTTAAACCAACGGTACACCATTGCACTGGTAGGATTGAATAGCACCCAAGCTGTAATCATAATAATTTTTACATCCACCACAAACGATTCGTGGGCTTGGTACCAGTGTTCAACCGCGCCTTTAAAAGGGTAAATAGCAGTCGAATAAAACGCCCACGGGTCTTCTCCTTTATTTTTCACTGCGGTAATTAGCTCTTCTTCGTCTCTAAAAATAATAGAGCCGATACCAGTAAGCCCCGGTCTCACATTATAAATTACCTGTTGTACGGGTTTAGGATAAGCTTCAAAACTAATTTGCATTACGGGTCTGGGCCCCACAACACTCATATCTCCTTTAAAAATATTAATCAACTGCGGCAGTTCATTAATTTTACTTTTTCTTAAAAAACCGCCCATAGGAGTTATTCGCGGATCTTTTTTGGTGGTAATAACACCACCAGACATATTCGGACTGTTTTCTAGCATCGTTGCAAACTTCCAAATTAAAAAGGGTTTGTTTCTATACCCTATTCGTTCTTGCTTATACCAAATATAACCTTCACCCGTCAGCTTAAGTCCTATCATAACAGGAATTAATATAGGCGCTAAAATCACCAAGGCAATACCTGATACGATAATATCACAACCTCTTTTAAATACTTTATACATTTTAGTTTTTAGTTTTTTTTCAATGAATATTTTATTCAAAAATTCAATGAGGCGTAATGCACCTCTTGAATATTTATGAATCCTTAAATCTTGAAATCTTTTGAATTATTGAAGTATTAAAGCACACCTACATCTTCTGATCTAAACTCTTCCCTGTTTCAATATGATTAAAATCAGGAAGGTACTTTTGAAGCAATCCTACGATAGCATTTTTATCATAATCACCAGAATCCATAAGGGCCTTCAATTCCAAAAGCGTAACATTAATGGAGTCTTTAGGTAATTTACGAGCGTTTTTAATAACACCCAAGCTCGAATACGTGTTAGTATCTACGGCATCACTATCGGTATAAAATTCTTCAAACAGTTTTTCGCCAGAGGTATCCGTATCAAAAAAGTAAACCGGGTACGGGTCCTTTTCTGTAGTGGTTAGGGATAACGTTTTGGCTTCGTCTTCCGACTCACATTCGATAATAGTACGTCCAGACGCTTTAAAAAAGTCTAGCGTTATCGTTTTAAAAAACGCCATTTCTTCGGTCGCTAATTTCGGAAAAAACACCTCACCAGAATTCCCTAACATACACGCTAGCATACAAATCTGTCCGCTCTCTTCTGGCGATACAAAAAAGCGCTGCACATCGGCAGGGCAAGAAATAGGTTGATTTTGAAATAAGCGCTCAATATAACCCGCCAATAGCGAACCGTTAGAGAAAGCCACATTAGCAAAGCGTGCCGTAGTAATTTGTAAATCGTTACTATACGCCATAATCACCTCTTCCATTAATTTCTTACTAGCCCCCATAACATTCACTGGATTGGCGGCTTTGTCGGTAGACACACAGAAGAAATGCTCTGGTTTATTAGTCACCAAAAGGTCTAAAAAGGCCTTGGCTTTAAACACGTTATTATCTATCATCGCCTCAATAGAGTATTTATCTTTTTCGCTACGCACGTGCTTGTGCGCCGCAAAATTAGCAACGATATGAAATGGCCCTTCTGCCAAAAACATCTTTTTAAACACCGGATCCCCAAAATTCATAGGGTACGTTCTGTAGTCTTCAGGCACAAACATAGTAGCATCCGAGCGTAATTGACGGGTGAGCTCTGTTAAGCCATTCTCATTAGTATCTACGACAAATAACTTGCCCGGTTTAAATTTTAAAATCGCCTTTATATAAGACGACCCGATGGTACCAGCGCCACCAATTACTAAAACGGATTTCCCTTCAATTTTCTTAAGTAATGTATCGCGATGCAACGCCATATCATTCTCAAAAAGACTCTGTGATCGTTTGGTAATATGTGTTTTTATAAAATTGGGTATGTCTATTAAATTCATGTGTTATTATAGGTTTTTAAAATATATCTTTCTATTATCTTAAGGAGACTGTTTTACCCCTAAATCCCCTAAAGGGGACCTTCATTTTCGTATGTAAAGAAATTTCCTCCCTTTAGGGTTGGGCAAAAGAAATTGAGATAGGTTCTATTTAAACCAAAATCAAAACTAATTATAAAAGTAAAGAAAACCATCTAATTATATTCAAATGCTGACCCCGGCCTATCGAGCATCTATCGTAAAATTTGAAATGAAGGCACCGTAAAATTTTAGGCTGTTTGAGCTATCAAAAATTAGGAATTGATAACAGATCTCTCCAGCGAGTTCCTAAAATTTAGGGGCAGAATGATAAATTTAGATAGAGGGTCGTAAGCCTAGACTTTTTTGTTTCTTTTTTGGGCAATGCAAAAAAGAAAAAGTGGAATAAGCCAGATCAATCTTAAAGTCCCAGCACACACTATTTAAACCACAATCAAAACTACTGACTAAAAAAAACTACTCACTTCTCATTTATCACAACATTCCATTTCAAATAAATCTATTAGTCTTTCTAATATTCATTTTTTCCATTGATGAAAAAACGAACCAAAAAAATCTAGGCTGATTTTAGTACGCTTGAAAACGGCGTAAAATCCTTATCGTGCGGATGGCAACCGCTGCACTAGGCCATCCTCCACTGCGAGCCGCTGCGGCTTTTACTTGTTTTACTACGCCTACGAAAAGTAGGCCATTTAAGATTTAGGTACGAATTAGATTTTAAAAAGTTCTAATTATGTTCAATTCCCACCCTTTAAGCACGGGGTAAAGACATTGAGATAAGCACTATTTAAACCACAATCAAAACAATTCTAAAAAGTAAAGAAAACCATCTAATTATATTCAAATGCTGACCCCGGCCTATCGCCGATCTATCGTAAAATTTGAAATGAAGGCACCGTAAAACTTTAGGCTGTTTGAGCTAACAAAAATCAGGAATGGATTACTGATCACTCCAGCGAGTTCCTAAAATTTAGGGGCCGAATGATAAATTTAGATAGAGGGTCGTAAGCCTAGACTTTTTTGTTTCTTTTTTGGGCAATGCAAAAAAGAAAAAGTGAAATAAGCCAGATCAATCTTAAAGTCCCAGCACACTCTATTTGAACCACAATCAAAACAATTATAAAAAGTAAAGAAAACCATCTAATTATATTCAATGTCCTCCCTTTTAGCGTTGGGATAAAGAAATTGAGACAGATACTACTTCACCAAAAACCTTGCTTTGAAACACAATCAAAACCAATCACCGCTCACTAAAACCCATTCACTACTTCTCACTATAAAAATCCTTAATAGTACGCACCACAGTTTCTAACTGTTCCACGGTAATCCCTGCCGAACTCGGAATACTAATACTCCGCTCATAAACCGCAGCCGAAACATCATGTCGCGTCATATAAATAGCGTCTGTAAACATTTCCAACTGATTCATCGGCATCCAAAACGGACGCGATTGTACGCCATTAGCATTTAAATACGCTAATAAGTCTCGCATTCGCGCCGTACTAAACGTAAACAACCACCCGTTAGGATGTGCGCCGTCTAAAACCGCCTGAAAGGTGATATCGCCGACCCCTTGCAAGTGTTTGCGGTAGTAGGCATCCAATGTTCTTTTATCGTTTAAAATCCCAGGAAACTGTTCCATTTGCGCCACACCAATAGCGGCCAACACATTCACTAAGCGGTAATTATAACCAATGGCATCGTGTATATAATCCATAGCGCTAACTTTCGCCTGGGTGGTTAAATGTTTGGCCTGTTTGGCGAGTGCTGCATCATTAGTAACAAGCACACCACCACCACCGGTAGAAATTATCTTATTCCCATTAAAACTAAACACCCCAATTTTACCAAAGGAACCGGCATGTTTGGTATTAAAGGTTGTGCCTAAGGCCTCGGTGCTGTCTTCTATAATAGCTAAGTGGTAGGTTTTAGCAATTGCCACCAAGCGGTCCATATCGCCTATATTCCCTAAAACATGCACGGGCATAATAGCACGCACGCGCTTTTGGGTCGTGGTATCCACTCTAAACGTCTCGTTGTTTTCTGTCTTTTCTATGGTGTGCTCTTTTAGGTAGCTTTCCAAAAGTTCCAAATCCATTTGCCAGTTATCGGCATCTACATCTATAAGAATAGGGGCTGCACCGGTATATTTTATGGCATTAAGCGTCGCGATAAAGGTAATATTAGGGGCAATAACGTGGTCGTTTTTGGTGACCCCCAATAGCAGTTGCGCAATATGCAGTCCTGCCGTACCATTCATACACGCCACACCATATTTAGCACCGGCATACGCTGCGACCTGGTCTTCAAATTGTGTAACGTAACTGCCAGCTGAAGAAATCCAACCGGTGTTTAAACAGTCTTGAACATATTGCCATTCGTTACCTTCTAATTTCGGGATTGATAAGGGGATCATACTTTTGTTTTTACTTTATCTTTTTTTTTGTAAACTCTACAGCTTATGAATACCAGCCACGGTCAAAGATTCTGGTTTGGGTGGTAAGTTTTTAAAAGCTTTATATACTAATTGAGAATCACTATTCACCAAAGACCAAAAAGTTAAGAACAGGATTTTAAAATCTACCAACAGCGAGCAATTGTAAAAATACCAGTATTCAAGTGCTCCTTTATAAGGATAGATATGTGTTTTGTAATATTCTAAAGGATTTTTACCAAGGGCTTTATAGGTTGTCACTAATAGTTCTTCATCTCTAAATATTAATGAGCCAATGCCGGTAATACCAGGTCTGTTTTTATAAATTACAGCTTGTACTTCCGGTGTGTAATTTTGAAAACCCTTTGCTAAAAGCGGTCGTGGCCCTACCAAGGCCATATTGCCTTTAATGACATTTAAAATTTGTGGCAATTCATTAATTTTTGTAATGCGTAATAACTTTCCCGCTTTTGTTATTCTGGGGTCATTTCTTACGGTTAACCCTTTATTACCTATGTTAGAACTGGCTTTTAACATAGAAGCGAATTTATAAATGTAAAAGCGGGTCTTATTTAAACCCAAACGTTCTTGTAAATAGAATATCTCGCCTTCTCCTGTGAGTTTAAGAATAATCATAACCACTAAAAATAAAGGCACTATAATCAAGAACCCTGCAATGGATAGGAAGAAATCAAAAACTCTTTTTAAAAGCGCATAAAAACGGTAAGAAACTGTTTGTGTCATAGAAATCGTAAAAGTATTAAATTAGTCTAGCCACATTATAATTGATGATAGACTAAAAGTGTTCATTGAATACAGGGAGGCCTGTTTTAAGCTGATTTTATAAGAATTAAATACAACAAAACTATAACGTACTGAAATCGTATATAAATTAAATCGATAATTTTTAAAGGATTTAAAACTTCAAATTGGCAAAGCAGATCATACTGTTGTTAACCTGCTAGAATAAAAAACAGATAGTACTACACCTTCTTGATTTTTATTACAACCCCTGGCACTCCCACTACTATGCTGTTAACTTCTATATCTTTGGTGATTATGGAGCCTGCACCTATGGTGTTATTATTACCCAAACTTACGCCTGGAATAGTGGCACTGTTTACTCCAAACATATTATGATGACCGACGGTTGTATTACCCGACAAGGACACTTGCGGTGAAATAAAATTAAAATCGCCAAGAATTGTATCATGGCCGATAGTACAACGCGAATTTAGGATATTAAAATCTCCGACAACTGCCATTGGCCCCACAGAGGCATTATGAGAAATGAGTACACCTTCACCAATTTTACAGGTTTCAGCGATAAGCGCCGTGGGATGAATAAAGGTTAAAAATTTTGCGTTTTGTGTTTTGAATTCTGTTACCAATTTTTCTTTGTAGACCATATTTCCAAAACAAAACATATAGTGTACATCTAATCTTATTTTATGGTTTTCTACTATTCCTAAATAGGGTTGAGTAAACTCGTAGTGTCGATATAATTTGTCATTCTCATCTATAAAACCCAATATCTCAATTAATTCATACGGTTTTAAACGGTTGTGGTATTTAATATATTCTACCACCTCGGCGGTATGACCACCAGTACCAACTAAAATAACTTTTTTCATAATTGTGTTTTATATTTTTTGGATAAGATTTATGTGAACTATGGAGCTTACTTAAGGCTATTGAGGTAAAAAAAATATAAAATTCAGATACCTCCCTAAGTCTGTAATTAAGCACAATACCTCTTTAGAGATACCACCAGTTCCAGCGATAAGAATTTGTTTTTTCATTTTGATTAATTTATTTAGTTTTTGAAACTACTTAGAACTGAAAGTTACTTTTGAAGTTGTTCTGTAAAAAAATAATTCTAATATTAAAAATACTTTAGTTTAATTCTTTTAGTAAACGTTGGTATTCTTCCAATAATGCGTTCCATACTTTCGACTGTTCATAACGTGCCAAAATTAGTGGTCGCGCATTTTTACTTAAGCGATTTAATAAGCCATCATCGGTTAAAAAGCGAAACCAGAATAGCCGATGAATGAAATATTAAGTGGTGTTGACATAGTTATAGAGTATTATAGGCATTGAATACCTCTTTAGAGATACCACCTGTTCCAGTGATAAGAATTTGTTTTTTCATTTTGAATATTTTTACACGTTATTAAAACTGATTGCAAGACAGGCTAAATATTTTCATTAGTTTATTTCTTAAGCTATGTCATTATTAATTTTCTCTAAAATAAGACTATAAGACTTTTCAACTAAATACTCCCGGTTCAATAAATCCCAACTATTGCTTCCCATACTTTTTAAATTACTCTTGCACAGCGCGCTAATTTTATTCTGTATGCCATCGCTATCGCCTGCTTCTACCCAGTAACCACATTGTGCATTCTCAATGACTTTTCCAATATCAGTATTTACATCTGTTGCTGCTAAAACCGGTTTTTTCATTTCTAAATACGCTAATAAGCGCGAGGGAAAATTGGGAATTGTAAAATCTTTATGTAAAAATATCATTCCTATGTCACAAGCCGCAAGTAAGGAGTCATACTCGTTTTTAGGCAAACCAGCTAAAAGAGTAGCGTTACTAGGGGAATTAGTTTCAAACCATTGTTCTAATTTCGTAAATTGAGTGCCGCCACCAACAACAACAATATGCGCTGTGGGTTCTTTAAGTTTAGCAATCGTATCCAGCAAAAAGTCAACACCTTGAGGAATTCCTAAATTCCCACCATAGACAAAAATAGTTTTGTCTAAAGGAATCTTATACTTACTTTTTATAGCCGCTTTCTCTTCATCATCATACTTAATAAATAAAGGGTGTATTGAATTTGGATTTACTTCTACTTTTTCCTCGGAAACACTTGGATTGTTTTTAAGTATAAACGTTTTATTAGCTTCAGACATACAACCAATTGTGTCCGATAGCGCATAAAGCTCCTTTTCTTTCTTATTAAAATAACGATGAATCAGACTATTCTGCTTTATCATTTTCATATCAACCGCATTTTGCGGAAAAATATCCTTTAGAAGTAAATAAGAATAAGCGTTATCTTTATGCTTTATGTATGAAATAACTTTTGAAAAAGTTATTGGCGGTGTCGAATACAAAACTAAATCAAACGTTACATCCTTATAATTCTTTTTTATCGCCTTTAAAAATTGTTTTTCTACTAATATTTGTCCTAGACCTTTTTCAATAACATTTGTTTTTGTAAGATTTAAGGTTTGCACATTAAGCAATGATGCTTTACCTTCTTGTAACAAAACAGTCTTCTTTTTATGGCGCCGTTCACTAGGCGTAACAATAAAAACTGAATGATTTTCGTTAATAAATTGATTTAAAAGATCGTGGTAAATCCCCCTTTGCTGTAAAGTGGATATGTTTACCATAGACAGAAATAAGATATTCATAATAAGTTAAATGTTTTCGCTCCAAACAACTCTTTTAACGTAATCGGTATAACTTAATATGATACGTACAACTTTCTCAGAGACGTTAGGCATACTGTAATCGGTTACTGTTCTAAAGTTACGTTCAGTATCTATTTTTTGATTTTCTAATTGAACAAGCCCTTGAAGAATGCGTTCTGAATTCAACCCTACCATCATAACCGATGCTTCTTCCATGGCCTCTGGTCTTTCATGCGCGTCACGAATATTTAAAGCTCTAAAATTAAGGATTGAGGATTCTTCATTAATGGTTCCTGAATCTGATAAAACAGCATAGGAGTTCAATTGTAATGCATTGTAATCATGAAAGCCTAAAGGTTTTAAAAACTGAATACCCTTATGTGTTTTAATTTGTTTCTTATCCATCATGTTTCTGGTACGTGGATGCGTAGAAACAATTATAGGATAGCCATATTGTTCTGCTATTATATTTAGACTATCCATTAAGCCTTTAAAGTTTTTATCAGAACTAATATTTTCTTCTCTGTGTGCGGACACCACAAAATACTTTCCTTTTTTAAGTTTTAATTTCTGTAAGACTTCAGATTTATTAATTTCAGGTAAGTAGTGATTTAACACTTCAAACATAGGTGACCCCGTTTTAATAATACGATCGGCAGGGAGCCCTTCTCGTAAAAGATATTCACGAGCTATATCTGAGTAAGTCATATTGATATCTGCAGTATGATCAACAATTTTGCGATTGGTTTCTTCGGGAACACGCTGGTCGAAACAACGGTTTCCTGCTTCCATATGAAAAATAGGAATCTTTCTTTTTTTCGCTGCAATAGCACATAAACACGAGTTAGTATCTCCTAAAACCAAAAAAGCATCAGGTTTTATTTCTTCTAATACTGAATCAATATTTATTAAAATTTGTCCTGCAGTGGTTGTGGCGTTTGTGCCCGCTGCATTAAGAAAATGATCAGGCTTTCTAATTCCTAAATCTTCAAAAAACACTTCATTCAGTTCATAGTCGTAATTTTGTCCTGTGTGGACTAAAACATGTTCTATGGCATTTGAAGCATCGAGTGCACAAATTACCCGAGATAGTCTTATAATTTCTGGACGCGTTCCCACGACAGTAATAACCTTCAACTTTTTCATTATACTTTAAATATTATAGTGTAAAATAATTTGGATCAAATCTATATTCATCTTTTATCTCATCGAACCCATAATCTGACATTACCAATAGTTTTGAATTTTCTTCTAAAGCTTGAATACTATTTATATAGCCTTTTGGCACACACAATGTATCAAGCGATTTATCGTTCAGAGTTGTAGAACAAATCTCAGCATTCTTATTTGGGTTTTCCCAATTATCGATTTGAATTAATTTAATTTCAAAACTACCTTTTATAGCAGAGAACCAGCGACTTTCTATTTTATGGCCTTGCCAGGCTCTGATGTAATCTGTTGTTTTATTTTCTATGGTGTATAGGCGTTTGATGGGTGATGCGTCAAAATCGTTGTTGAAGGTGAGGTTTCCTCGGCTGTCTGTGTGGCGGTTGCCAGTGATAAGTTTATGTGTCATTTTATTTTGCACGCGGATTAAAAAGATTTAATTGATTTTTTAATCTATGTAATTATTTACGATTCTTTTAATATTGTCTTTTATATTATCAGTGTTAAAATTGACCAATAACCCAACTGGAATATCAGATAATTTTAAATAGGTGATTACTTGCTTGTAATGAACTTTTGACAATTCTTCTACTGATTTAAGTTCTATTAAAACTTTATTTTCAACTAGTATATCTATTCTAAAAGCAACATCTAAAATTATGTCATCCTAATGGACAGCTAATTCTACTTGGCTTTTAACGCTTAATCCTGATTTGTTTAATTCGTAGAGTAGTGCGGCTTCATAAACAGATTCAAATAATCCCGGTCCTAATTCATTGTAAACATTAAAAATACATCCTCTAATTTTATATGTAATATCATTAATTTCCATATTCCTTAAATTGATTTATCTTATGATTTTCACGCAGTGCTACAATGTCTTTTTCACGCAGATTGAAAGGATTGAAAAGATCTTTTAAAACAAATATAAATCCTTTAGATCCCTTTAGATCAGCGTGCCAAAAACTCTATACGTCCTCGAAGTAAGTATCAGAATCCTCAGGATCAAAAAACTCATTAATCCAGAAATTAGTGTACAAAACAGTATCCCCAATATTTTTAATGTTATGCGTATACCAAATAGGCATATCCACATACCCAGGCTGGTCTCCATCCAAATAAAAATCTAAAACTTCATCCGTGCCTATCTTTCTTAATTGTATTAAGGCTTTTCCTTTTATCACTGCAAAACGTTCAATTTTACGCGTGTGATAATGGTTTCCTCTCGTAATCCCTGGCACTGTCGTCGAAAATGAGACTTGTCCGCCAACCCCTAAACGAATCACCTCAACAAAAGACCCTCTGGGATCGGTATGTTGGGTAAACTTTACAGGAAAGTAGTTGGCAACATCCATATAACAACGATACGTATTAAATAAATTTAACGCGAACGTGTTATTGATTGTCGGTATTTCTCCGTGGTCTTGGTATTGGGTTTTATAGTTTTGTAGCAAACGCAATAATTCAGAGACTTTGGCTTCTGCGGTATGTGCAACCGTATACAATGCTTCTGTGTTCTTTTCTCGAATTATTTTTAATATTTCCGCTACAAGCTCACCTACATAGATCAGTTTTAAATCGCCGTCCACTTCAATTTTTGGCGTTTCACCGTTTGCTATTTGATGAGAAAATGTTGCGACCACAGAGTTGTAGTACGGATTTCCGAACGGCCCGAAAACATTGGGGATAAGCATTCCTGTAAACGTCCCCTTAGTTTGTGCTGCCCAATCTGAAAGTAAGCGGCGGCCTGCTTTCTTCGAGGTACCGTAGGCTGTATCGTTTTCTTCTTGAGAAGACGAAGACATCAATATATGCGCTTCACTTTTTGTGCGTTCTAAAGAGGAGATAAGCGTTGAAACGAGCGCTATATTAGTGTTGTAAATAACCTCAGCATCATTATGGCGATTCAATGCAGCCAAATGCACTATAACATCGCATTGGCTTACAAAGGCATCCAATTTATGGTCGTGTTCAAAAAAGTCTTTATGAAACGCAACACGTTCAAATTCTTCTGGAAATAAACCCAACGTATTGTAAACGTGCTGACCAATAAAACCATTCTGACCTGTAATCCCTACTTTTATCATACTGCTATTGTTTGTGATTCAGTTCCGCTTGAATTTCTGGTAATTTTAGCAGCAATTCTTTAATACCTTCAATGGTTAACCGTTCTGTATTATGCGAATTATAATCTGTAATTTCTGAAAGGGAAGCTTCGCCCTCCGAAAAATACTGGGCATAGTTCAAATCGCGATTATCCGCTGGAATTTGGTAAAACCCCGGTAGGTCCACGGCTTTTACCATCTCTTCCCGTGTACACAAGGTTTCATATAGTTTTTCACCGTGGCGTGTGCCTATTATTTTAATTTCATTATCGGCGTCAAACAATTCTATTAGTGCTTTTGCCAAATCTGCAATAGTAGCCGCGGGTGCTTTTTGAACAAACAAGTCGCCTTGCTTTCCGTTTTCAAAAGCGTACAACACCAAATCTACCGCATCTTCTAAAGTCATTAAATAGCGGGTCATTTCTGGATCGGTAATGGTAATGGGTTTGCCCGCTTTAATTTGCTCTATGAATAATGGAATTACAGAGCCACGAGACGCCATAACATTACCATACCGCGTTAAACAAATAGTAGTCTCTTCTTCGGCGACGTTACGCGATGCCGCTACCGCTACTTTTTCCATTAAGGCTTTACTCATTCCCATAGCATTAATAGGGTACGCCGCTTTATCGGTACTTAAACAAATAACATTTTTCACGGTATTAGCAATGGCCGCTTTCAATACATTTTCTGTACCCAACACATTAGTACGTGTCGCCTCTATAGGGAAAAACTCACACGAAGGCACTTGCTTTAACGCCGCGGCTTGAAATACGTAATCGACACCGCGCATGGCTGTGTTAATACTATTATAATCCCGCACATCGCCTATATAAAATTTCACTTTGGGGTTATTAAGCCGCACCCGCATATCGTGTTGTTTCTTTTCGTCGCGTGAGAAAATACGGATTTCTGAAAAGTGATCGGTCTCTAAAAAACGATTCAATACCGCATTCCCGAAAGAGCCTGTGCCTCCTGTTATTAATAGGGTTTTATTTTTAATTTTCATTTAATAAGGATTTATAGATGTCGATCCATTTATAAATTTGTGAATCGACTTTAAAATTTTCGTCTACTAATTTGTAGCTATTTATGCGCATTTGTTGGTAGTTCTCCTTTTTCAAAGATAATAGGGAATCTATAGCTATTGAGAGAGACTTTGGATCATTTGAAACGTGAAAACCTGCGTTATATTCTTCTAAAACTTGCCAAGGAGTCCCTTTTGAAGCTATGACTGGAGTTCCCTGATTCAAAGCCTCCACAACAACATTTCCAAAATTTTCAGTCTCACTAGCTAAAATTA
This sequence comes from Bizionia gelidisalsuginis, assembly GCF_008086185.1. NCBI lineage: Bacteria > Pseudomonadati > Bacteroidota > Flavobacteriia > Flavobacteriales > Flavobacteriaceae > Bizionia > Bizionia gelidisalsuginis. The sequence continues at coordinate 7,732 of NZ_VSKN01000029.1, read as the reverse complement.
ACGCATAAGCTTCTGCATAAGCCTTTTCCTTTTCAAACCCTTCTAGATGGCCTTTGAAAGTAACTTTATCTTGCAAGTTTAATTTAATCACCAAAGACATCAACTCTTCTTTATAACTATTGTGTCTTTCCTCTTGTTTCCCAACTATAAAAAACTTTATATCAGATTTCATAAAAGCTTCACTTAAAGCTAATCCTTGAACAATTTTATGTAAACTTTTTATAGGATGGATTCTGCCCACATATAAAAGATCTTGATTGTTCGTTAAACTATGTCGCTCTGCAGGAGATATGAGGTTTGGTATTTCTACTATTTTATTCCTTGGGAACATTTTTTTTATTCCTTCTGTTTCCTGTACAGAAGTACTGTGATATACAATGTGTTTATTTAATAATTTATATAATATTAATAGCGGCTTCTTTTTCCAACTACTGTACTTCAAAGCGTTTATGTTTAGCTCACCCCGTACAGACCAAATTATCTTTTTCTTTGGATGAAAAAGCAATCGATAAAGGAAACTATAAATTGAGAATGAGCTAAATAAGCTATTCATATGTAATATATCAGTTTTTGAAATCTCATTATTCAATCTTTTTCTCGTCTTAAAAGACATAACACCTTTCGTTCCATAAAACACATCTCCACAATCTAATTGTAACCATTTGTCCGCAACAACTTTATCTTTAATTCCAACCGTTGTTGTTATTATCGTAGATTGTACATCATTATTCTTTAAAGCCACACAATGCCAATATAATGTATTACATGGCCCTCCAATCTGAGAAGGATAAAACGCGTTGAGTGGGAAAAATATATTCATATTATAAGATAGATTAGATATTTTTTTAACTTGAAACCCACAATGGAAGAGAAAGTTTGCTTTTGATGCGATATAGGAAGTTAATTAAAAAATTTTGTGATAAATTTTTGAAAGCAACCTTTGATGTTAGGCCTCAACTTAGAACTTAAAATGTGGCTTTGTGATTTCTATTATATTCTTTAAAATTGATAGGATCGTCCCAACCAAATTGTGTGGCAATTTTTTTGCTAGAAAATTTATCAGGACTTAAGGCACTATTTTAACCATTACAAGGTGTTAGGAAAAGCAACTGCTTGTGGCGCGTAATGATATAGTAATGAATGGAGAGTTTTTCATATTTAGCGATTTATACTCTTAAAGATATTCTTTTATCGCCAAGGCGGAGTTATTCTTGACTCTGATTGTAGCGCAGTTACAAAATAATTAGCAATAGTTGTACCTTCAATACATATACTCCAGTTCAATATTGCAGACTTTTTCTCTCTAATGTTATTTACATTTTCTATGCAATACAGTAACGCAGTGTATAAATCGTTCTTCTTTTTGTGCGAAAACACAATACCATTAAACTTGTTTTTTATAAGTTCTTGTGCACCACATGCATCGCTACACAATACAAATAATCCGGCCATTAATGCTTCATTAACAACTGCACCCCAACCATCATGACGAGACGGTAATATATGTACATCGTAATTATGAAATAGGTTCCTTATATCCTCATTGTTTTTTGTGCCTAAAAAATTTACGTTATTAATGCTATTTCGTGTACAATATTCTTCTAAAAGCTGACGCTGGTCACCATCTCCAACAATATCAAGACTATAATCTCTATTTATTTTAAAAAGACTCTTAAGTAAAATATCAACCCCTTTTCTATGATTTAATCCACCAACAAATAACAATTTAACTCTTCCAGAATTATTAGCAATTTTTTGGGTAGTTATTTTCTCTACACAATAGCTAAATGGAATAATTTGGTTTCTTTTAAAATTAAATTTAGGATACCAATTTAACGCGTGGCTACCTATTGCAAAAACTTTACTTATGTGTTTATAATTCTTATAATCCTTTAATAAAGATTTAATATAATGTGCGAAAAATGGATATTTATACATAAATGGGCCTTCTACTATTAAATGCCTTTTAAGTTCGTACTTTAAGCTTTCGATAAAAGCAGAATGTACCATCGCATTTGATTGTATACCCGAGAAAAAATGCTGAGCCTCGGGGTTCGCTATAAAGATGTCATCAATTGTTTTCTTATTAGGTTCTATAATAATTTTGAAATTGGCTGTATCATCAATAACTTGAGTATTCCACCCCATTCCCTTACGCTGTAAAGTCATCTGTTTTTCTACGACCAGAAGAACATTACACCTCTTTTCAACCTTACTAATTTCTCGAATGTAGGGTAATTGGTGAGGAGACACTATATTTTGCCAGAAAATTAAGGTCATTGAACGCTAAGGTTTGAAGTTGTTTTTAAGTTGGTTTTTTGAGCCATAATACCAAGTAACAACCAAAAGTAAAAAAATAGGCCCGAACCAGCAGATAGCCCATAGCCTTCTGCCACCAAATGAATGATGAAGAAAACCAATAGCGCTTTTAAATAATTGTTGAAAGAATTATTAGTCTTTTTGTTTAATTTTCTTAATACCCCAAAAAACATATTAAAAAAGACAATGGTTCCAAAAAGACCTGTCATAGATAAAATAACCAACCAAGAAGACCCTGGTTCAATTTGGCCCCCACCAACGATTAAATCACTTTCTGTTTTACTACTGTCGTTTGCAAAACCTATCCCGTAAATTGGAGAGCTTATAAATTCGTCCAATCGTCTTTCCCATAAACTTTCTCTTGTCGTAAAAAACCCTCCTTTCTGCTCTGCATATTCCATTTTCTCTGTTAATTTCTCTGTATATGATTCCCATAAAGGAAATGATAATAAACCTATAAAAAATGTAATGAATAGTACTTTGTAATATTGCTTCAAGTTTTCTTGATTAGCCTTATAGAAAAAATATAAAACTCCCAAAACACCAGCTATTAAAGCTGCCCTAGACCCTGCCGTTAAACACGCTATAAAACTACTGATTGCAATTATATAAAATGCGAGTCTTTTCTTTTTATTAGACTCCATCGTACCATAATAAACACACGTTATCATACTAATAGCAGCCATAGGGCTTAAAAACATAGAGTGATTAAACAGTCCTGTAAACCCACCACGACCAAGATAGACTAAAGAAGAGTTTAGCATTAACCCTATAAACGAGAGCAAAACCATAATAACGATCAAAGTATTCAAATACTTAAAAAGAAGATTTTTAAAGGCTTTCAATGAAGGATTTTGAACTAAAGGCCCAATTAAACCAACAATTATAATAAAGGCAATGAGCCGCTCATAAGGTTTATAAAAATAAGGGATATCATTAACTAAAATGGAACATATACACGCAATTATAAAAAACACCATTTTAAGATTAACAATTGGTCTTTTTCTACTTAATACTAATACAGCGAATGCCGCTATTAGTACCACATAATATATGTTACCTAAACCCAAAGTAATGAAAAAATTATTTGCTAACACAGTTAAACTGACTAATAGCGCTATAATTTTTATATGAACGGAAGTTCTAGGCATTAGTTAGTAAATTTTTTATCACTTTAGCTGGCACACCTCCTACAATAGTATTATCATTAATATCTTTATTTACTAGTGACCCAGCTGCAATGATACACATACGACCAATTGTAACCCCAGGTAAAATAATAGCTCCTGTTCCAATCCATGTACCATCTCCAACTATCACACTTTTTTTAGTCCCTTTTCCTGCCATCCTAATTCCATCGGTTCCCATTTCATGTGTACCTGTACCAATATATACTCGCGGTGCAATGTCAACATTTTCTCCTATTTTTACTTCTGCGGTTGATATAATCATTGTTGCGGGACCAATCCAAGTGTTACTTCCAATTTTAATTTTCCCTTGTCCTAAAAATCTAACTGATGAACATATTTTAATATTATCTCCTAATTCTAGACCTGCAATTTGACAAAGAATCTGTTTAAATTTAAAAAATCTAGTTTCTGGTAAAAAACGAAATATCATTTCGTTTATATAATTAATTATAGAGTGCATTTTTTATTTTTTTATAGACAATCATTAAAATAAATAGAAAGCATATTTGTGTCAATAAATTACTAATTACTAAAGCTAAAGCTCCATTAAAAATATGCTTCGTAATCAACAAATATGTAGCAATAAGCACAAAGAAATCTCGAACAAATCTTAGTCCAAACATATACCAGTTTTTATTTAACGACATAAACGCTTGTGCATATACGTTGGAGAGACTAACAAAAATAGAAGTAAATATTGCAATGGCCAATATATTTCCTAACTCCTCTTGATACGATATACCATAGAAACTTACCACCCAATCTTTAAGAATATAAATAACAACAAACGGTACAATCGTCGCACCAAAATTAATTAGCAAAGTTGTTTTTAAAAGTTTTGCATGCTCTTCGGGCCGCCCTAAACTATTTGATAAATGACTTAAAATAACATTTCTCATTATACCCGGTATAAAGAGAATAATTGCACTCCACTGTAACGCAGCACTATACAATCCCACCTCTCCGTAGTCATCAAGCTTAATTAATAACATAATCATTAACCAAGAAGTTAAAGCGTACAAACCCTCCTGCAGAGCAACAGGCGTCGAAAAATTTATAATAGTTTTTATTAAGTTATCATTTTCAGTCTTTGTACCTGGCTTATCTATTGGTATGTTTTTAAGAACTTCACGGTAATTTAAATACCAATTAACAATTTGAGTTAAAAGTAAAGCGCTTAAAGCTCCGTTTAAACCATAATAATAAGTTAATGCAACACTAGTTGTAAAAGCTGTAATACCTACAACGGTATTAATCTTAGCCATAGCTTTATAAGCATTAAAACCTGCTAAAATACCAATTTGCGCGGTAGTTAAAGAGTTAAACACTATCCAAAATGCTACTAATCTTAATGGCACATCAAGATGCGGTGCCTCCAACACTATATTTGCGACATAACCAGCAAAAAAAAACAACAGAGTAGCCATAAGTGCGCTAACTATTGCTGAAATTTTCATTGTTAAAGATGCTATTCTTTTAATTAAAAAAGGCTTCTTTTCCCTGTTTTCTGCAATAAACTTTGTTGCGGTATACCCTAAACCAAAGGTAGAAAAAACAGCAATATTCATTAATGTTGAACGTATTGCACCATATTCTCCATAAATATCTTTTCCTAAAAACCTTGCAACAACAATAGCCCCTAATAGCGACATACCTTTAGCTGCGACATTTCCAAAGAGAGCCCAAAAAGAATCGTTTACGAAAGGGTTTTGTTTTAATCTGTTATAAAGTGCTTTCATTTTTTTACTCATAGTGACAAATTCCTATCACAAGGTGTAAATATTTTTAATTAATTAAATTATTCAAAATTTACTTTTAGTTTTTAAATCTACCCTAAATTCTCCCAATACCACTCCACAGCTTCTTCAACCCCCTTACTAATAGCATGGCTTGGTGCATACGCTAACAAGCGCTTGGCTTTCTCTACAGACGCTAGCGAGTGCGGGATATCCCCTTGGCGGTTTGGGCCGTGCGTAATAGATATATCTGCTATTTTGGCATCGTGTTTGGCCAAGTGTTTTTTTAGTAAGTCGGTAAGTTGCACCAATGTGGTACGGTCGCCAACGGCTGTATTATACACTTGGTTTAGTGCGGCTTCGTTGGTGGTGGTAATAGCGCGTAAATTCATTTGCACCACATTATCGATATAGGTGTAATCGCGCGAGTAGCTACCATCGCCATTAATTAGTGGGCTCTCGTGGTTCATAAACTGTTTTACAAACAACGGAATTACCGCTGCATACGCCCCATTAGGGTCTTGGCGTCTTCCAAACACATTAAAATAGCGCAGGCCAATCGTATTTAAGCCGTACGTGCTAAAAAAGTTCTCGGCGTATAACTCATTGACATATTTAGTAATGGCATACGGCGATAACGGTTTCCCGATGGTATCTTCTACTTTTGGCAAGGCTTCAGAATCTCCGTAAGTCGAAGAACTCGCAGCGTATATAAACCGCGTCACTTTAGCATCGCGAGCCGCAACCAGCATATTTAAAAAACCACCTATATTAACGTCGTTAGTGGTAATAGGGTCCTCTATAGAGCGTGGTACAGAACCTAAGGCGGCTTCGTGCAACACAAAATCTTGAGCTTTACAGGCGCTATGGCAGGTTTCTAAATCGCGAATATCGCCTTCTATTAAAGTAAAGTGTGGGTGCTTTAAAAAGGGCGCAATATTATGGTGGTGTCCTGTAGCGAAATTATCTAAACAGGTAACGTTTGCGCCTATTTTTAAGAGGTTTTCGCAGAGGTTAGAACCTATAAACCCCGCTCCTCCTGTTACGAGTACATTCTTATTTTCTAATACTTTAAATGCTTCTAAATTCATTATTTATGTTATTGATATGTATCAATTTCCGCCCTTTAAGCTCGGGTAAAGAAATTGTAATCTGTTTATTTTTACTCCTAAATCCCCTAAAGACACTGCTAATATATTCCTGTAGATCAATTTCCTCCCTTTAGGGTTGGGGTAAAGAAATTGCTAACGTGATTTCCGCCCATTAAGCTCGGGTAAAGAAATTGAGATAGGCTCTATTTGAACCACAATCAAAACCATTCACTGTTTACCACTCACTATGCACTTTCTAATGTTCATTTTTTCCATTGATGAAAAAACGAACCAAAAAAATCTAGGCTGATTTTAGTACGCTTGAAAACCGCGTAAAACCCTTATCGTGCGGATGGCAACCGCTGCACTAGGCCATCCTCCGCTGCCAGCCGCTGCAGCTTTTACTTGTTTTGCTACGCCTACGAAAAGTAGGCCATTTAAGATTTAGGTACAAATTAGATTGTAAAACGTTCTAATTACGTTCAATTTTCTCGGGTAAAGACATTGAGATAGGCTCTATTTGAACCACAATCAAAACCATTCACTGTTTACCACTCACTATGCACTTTTTAATGAAAAATTCACTTAAAAACTACCCCGGCCTATCGAGCATCTATCGTAAAATTTGAAATGAAGGCACCGTAAAATTTTAGGCTGTTTGAGCTAACAAAACGTATGAATTGATAACAGATCTCTCCAGCGAGTTCCTAAAATTTAGGGGCAGAATGATAAATTTAGATAGAGGGTCGTAAGCCTAGACTTTTTTGTTTCTTTTTTGGGCAATGCAAAAAAGAAAAAGAAGAATAAGCCAGATCAATCTTAAAGCACCAGCACACCCTTTAAACCACAATCAAAAAACTACACACTCCTAGTTTATAACAACATTCTAATTCCTATTAATCAATTAGTCTTTCTAATATTCATTTTTTCCATTGATGAAAAAACGAACCAAAAAAATCTAGGCTGATTTTAGTACGCTTGAAAACGGCGTAAAACCCTTATCGTGCGGATGGCAACCGCTGCACTAGGCCATCCTCCACTGCCAGCCGCTGCAGCTTTTACTTGTTTTGCTACACTTACGAAAAGTAGGCCATTTAAGATTTAGGTACGAATTAGATTTTAAAACGTTCTAATTACGTTCAATTTTCTCCCTTTAGGGTTGGGGTAAAGACATTGAGATAAGCACTATTTAAACCACATTCAAAACCATTATAAAAAGTAAAGAAAACCATCTAATTATATTCAAATGCTGACCCCGGCCTATCGAGCATCTATCGTAAAATTTGAAATGAAGGCACCGTAAAATTTTAGGCTGTTTGAGCTAACAAAACGTATGAATTGATAACAGATCTCTCCAGCGAGTTCCTAAAATTTAGGGGCAGAATGATAAATTTAG
>NZ_VSKN01000028.1:0-26928 GCF_008086185.1 Bizionia gelidisalsuginis | reverse complement strand
TATTGAAGACGCTAGAAAAACAGAAAAAACGCATAGACCAGAACTTCTCGCTAATGGTAATACACATAGCCAGTTGCAGGCTAGGAGTCGACATATACTACGTAAACCAAAGACAAAAAGGACTGCAGCACAAATAGAAAGAGCAGAAATATTGTTTAAGCTTCATCCAACTATTGAAAAAGCCTATAAGTTAGCTCAAGCACTAAGTTATATATATGAAAACAATACGAATAAAGATGTAGCAAGACTAAAATTGGCTCAGTGGTATAACGAAGTAGAAAACTCAAACTTTAAGTCCTTCAATACCATTGCAAGGTCTATACAAATCCATTACAAACCAATTTTGAATTATTTTAACAACAGGAGCACCAATGCTTCCGCGGAATCTTTTAATGCAAAAATCAAAGAGTTCAGGTCGATGTTTAGAGGCGTAAGAGATGTTAAGTTTTTCTTGTTTAGACTTACTAAATTATATGCCTAATTTATGTCACTCCCCAAAAACATTCCTTGATCCACAACGACTTAGTTTAATTCCATTTTGGTGATTATTTTTTAATTTTGGAAGGTGTGAAAAATGTAATTTTTACAATCTCTTGCTTTTGTTTGCTAGTAACAGCTCTTATTGAGTGAAAGCTTTTACATTTATAAGGTATAATGGCATATTTTTGTACGTTAATGAGTCCTTAATATTTAATATCTGGGATAAAATCGTAATTATCTATTCCTTTTTGAAGTTTATGAAAAGCAGGTATCCCTTCGATAGTTGTATCGTGTAATCACCACTCTTTATGAACGTAGTTTGTTGGGACTTCATCGAATTTTATATTGTAGAATACCATTTCTAAACTCAGATATGTTTTGAATTTTATTTTTCGTGACATTTTAAAAGACTAGATTTAAGTAGCTAGAATAGGATTGGAATTTATTTCCAAAAATCGTAATTTAGTAAATTACCCATTTCAACAACTCTCATACCACTACTTAAGTTGCACGCAAAGATGTCTTCAATTTGGCTGTTTTCCTCGTGTATAATGTAGGCAAAAGCGGGTACAAGTTGGTTGGTGTAAAATTGATATACTTTATGATCACAATAGCAACTTTCGCAGTGACCTTTAATCATCGTGGTTTGTTTAAATCCTTTTTCTTTACAAGAGTCAAATACAACTTTCATAGACTTTAGAAACCTATATTTATCAAGATCTTGAAAATTCTGATCTTCCTCTATTAAAGGTTCAAAAATGGAAGTGTCTAGCGATTCGCAAGCTTTAATAAATGTGTTCTTAATGTGCAGAGCAGTTTCTCCAGTTGAGGAGTTTGCTTTCAATTTTAGTTTAATTAATTCAGTTTTCATAGTTATAATGTTTAAGATTAATAAAACACTGCGATAACAAATAAGCTAAAATAAAGTGAGGATTTAAACACTTTTTTCCTTTGTAAAGGCTCATTGTTTAAGCACCTTCGCGTGTTGTCGCAGGTTGCTATCTCATTAAAGAGATTCATAATGAAGTTATAAATATAGAAAAATTAAATGAGACTACAAAATATACAGTAACTATAGAGAAATGTATAAAAATATTGAATAGGGTATAAATTAAAAGATGATTTTTTAAAGTGCGCACGAGAAGATTCGAACTTCCACGACCTAAAGCGGTCACTGGCCCCTCAAGCCAGCGCGTCTACCAATTTCGCCACGTGCGCAGTATTAAAAAAAATATAAAGCAAAAAAAAAGTTAAGCGATGCTTAACTTTTTTAGTGACCGGGCTGGGGCTCGAACCCAGGACCCTCTCCTTAAAAGGGAGATGCTCTACCAACTGAGCTACCAGGTCAATGTTTTTTGTAGCCTTATTGCGGGTGCAAATATATAACCTTTTATCAATTACACAAGTCTGTATTGCTTTTTTTTTCGTTTTTTTGCAAAGCAATTTTCTATGTTTTTCAAAATCAATTCATAAGCTCAAAAAATGAAAATAATTATTTTAGGATATATGGCTTCAGGCAAGTCTTTTATTGGCAAAAAACTATCTACAATTTTAAAATACGAATTTATAGATTTAGATAATTATATAGCGTTGAAAGAAAATAAGTCGATAAAATCTATTTTTGAAGAGCACGGTGAGCTTTATTTCAGAAAAGTGGAACGCAAATACTTGCAAGAAGTGTTAGCGCGTGAGGACACCATTATTATTGCTTTAGGGGGAGGAACGCCTTGTTATTACGATAATATGGACGTAATAGGCACTGCAGAAAATATAAAATCGGTGTATCTAAGAGCGTCGATACCTACATTAGTAGAACGTTTAAAGCAAGAAAAGCACCAACGCCCATTAATTGCACATATAAAAACTGAAGACTTACTTACAGAGTTTATTGGTAAGCATTTATTTGAACGTTCCTATTTTTATAACCAAGCCAATTTTACCGTAGATGCTAATAAAAATTCTGAATTAATGTTAGAAGAACTTCAATTAAAACTATTGTAATCGGGCTTCAAAATGTTTGCCCTCTAGAATAACATCGATGTGTTCGTTTAATGAAGTCGATAACGAAATGCCTTTAAAATCGGCTTTTACAGGGAATTTTTTGTGGTTTCTGTTAACTAAAACAGCCGTTTTAAATTGTTTTAAAGGAACGTCTAAAAAATGGCGTACACCATAAACTAAAGTGGTTCCAGAGTTTAAAACATCGTCAATTAATACCACAGATTTGTTAGTATACTTTTCAGGTTTTAAAGACGTTTTAATTACTGCTCTAGGGTTTTTCTTGTCAATGCTCACTTTGCAAAGAATAGGCGCTATAGGCGAAATTTTACTTAATACCGTTTTTAGTTTTTTAGCTAAAATATAGCCATTGCGATCAATTCCTGCCAAAATAACTTCAGTTTCATCCATATTGCTTTCATAAATTTGATAAGCAATTCTCTTTATTTTATGATTAATCTCGTCGTGAGATAAAATACTGTTTTTTAAAGTTGTCATACGAAGTTATTTTAGTCAAATATAGAGTTGAATTGTTATTAAAACCAATTTTTACGATTCATTTTCTTTATAAATATCATCGATATCTCTTCGGTCTTTTTTTGTGGGGCGTCCAGTCCCTTTTTTTCTATAGTGATCTTTTGCGTGTTTCAACAACTCTTGCGCTTCAAAAGCTGATTTCGGGGTGGTGTCCACTCTGTAAATATCTACTAGTTTAGCACCAACCCTATTTGGTGGCACATCTAGAATAGATAAAGAATAGTTTATTTGATCTTTTCTTAATTCGATTTTATCGGTCGCAAATACATCACGACTAGGTTTTGCAGCTTGTCCGTTTACCTTAATATGTCCTTTTTTACATGCCGTTGTGGCAATGCTTCGGGTTTTATAGTATCTCACACACCATAAATACTTATCTATTCGCATATAATTAATTTAAATTCTACGTTAATGATATTGTACAAAATTATATTTAAACTTATCTTGCAGCAAAAATAAGCATTATGAAAATAACAAAACTTTTCTTAGTAACATTTGCTATCGGTATTATTCTGGTGTCTTGTAAAAAGGATGATGAGTTTACCACTCAATTTATTGAAAGAGACAGACAAGAAGTTTATAATGAAAATAGAGTCGACATTGAAGCGTTTTTAGAAAGTTACACTTTTAATTATGCTGAATTCCAAGAAAATCTTGCTTATAGTGATTTATCTACATCGCCACCAACTATAACGCCAAACGATTCTTATAAGATAGAATTTACCGAGCTCACGGAAACGTCTACAGATTTGTCTATTATGTCTTTTTTAAATAGTGCTACGTATCCAAAATTAGAAATAGATACGGTATATCAAGATGGGGTAGATTATGAGCTCTATATATTAAAAGTTAGAGAAGGTTTAGGAGACGATGTTCACCGTCTTGATAAAGCATCTGTACTCTATAAAGGATCTTTGCCAGATGGGACTATTTTTGATAGCGCTGTAACGGTTAATACGTCTTTTAATTTAACAGCTGTGGGCGCTCAAGCTGGAGTTATTACCGGATTTAGAGAAGGCTTGGTAAAGTTTAAAGCTTCTGAAGGGTTTACCGATAACGCTAGTGGAGAAACAGTTTATCATAATCATGGAATTGGTGCTGTTTTTGTGCCTTCAGGGTTAGGGTATTTTTCTTCTACTGTAAATGAAATACCTAGTTACTCTCCTGTTTTCTTTAGATTTAGAGTTATTACAAGAAGTAATACCGATTTTGATTTAGATGGCGTGCCTTCACACTTAGAAGATTTAGAAGGTGATGGTTATGGTTTTAGCGATGATACTGATGGCGACGGATTGCCAAATTTTATTGATAATGATGATGATGGTGACGGTGTTTTAACACGTTATGAAGATATTAATGAAGACGGAGATCCTACTAATGATGATACAAATGGAAATGGAACGCCTAATTATTTAGACGCAACATCTACCGAATCTATAGAGAACAACTAATATAAAAAGCAAATCACAAAATAAAAAAAGCCAACTCGAACGAGTTGGCTTTTTTTTGTGATTAATTTTAAACACTATAGTAAAATTGATAACGATAAAATAAGCTGATGCGCTCGCACATCTAAACGGTTTATATTAGTCGTGGAGTTATCACTAATTAAAGATACTTCTTTGTCATTAAAACCTCTTTCGTAGCGGAGATCAATCCCTACTTTATTAAAGCTTAATGCAACACCTAGATTGAGTCCCACGGTGAAATCACTTTTAAAATCGCCGATTGTTGCGTTTTCAAAATCTGAGTCTATAATATACTGTAGAGAGGGGCCTGCAAACACTTGCAATGGACCAATTATATGTAAACCGACTAAAAGTGGAGCGTCTAGTTTTTGTAATTTAAAACTACCTGAAGAATAATCAGTTTCTGTTTTAGTATACATTAATTCGGGGCGAAAATAAAAGTTCCCCCCCATTTTACCAAAAACGCCTATATGGTAGCCTATGGTCGATTCTGGGCTTTCGGACGATTGCTTTGCAGCATTATAATAATCGCCGTTGGCATTATAATTAACACCTCCTTTTAAACCAAAACCGCTTTGTTCTTGCGCAAAAACTGAAGTGATTGCCACTAAAAACAAAGCGGTAGTTACTATTTTTTTCATAATCATCGTTTTGTGTGATTAGTTAAAACGACAATTAATCTAATTTATTTTCTTGATATTACTTTTTCGCAAGCTTTAACAATGGCGTCACTATTCAATCCATATTTTTCCATAAGCTGCGCTGGAGTTCCAGATTCGCCAAAAGTATCGTTGGTTGCTACAAACTCTTGAGGGGTTGGTTTATGTTGCGATAACACACGGGCAACACTTTCTCCTAAACCTCCTAAATGGTTATGCTCTTCAGCAGTGACTATACATTTTGTCTTACTTACAGAATCAATAATTGCCTGGGCATCTAACGGTTTTATGGTGTGAATATTAATGACTTCAGCCGAAATTCCTTTTTCATTTAATTCTTTTGAAGCTTCTAAAGCTTCCCAAACTAAATGTCCAGTGGCTACAATGGTAACATCGGCACCATCAACAAGATGTAGAGCTTTTCCTATTTCAAATTTTTGATCTTCAGGCGTAAAGTTTGCTACCGACGGTCTCCCGAAACGTAAATAAACAGGGCCTTCATAATCTGCAATGGCTAGTGTTGCTGCTTTTGTTTGGTTGTAATCGCAAGGGTTAATCACGGTCATACCTGGCAACATTTTCATTAGCCCAATATCTTCTAATATTTGGTGTGTTGCACCATCTTCACCTAAAGTTAACCCCGCGTGAGAAGCACAAATTTTTACATTCTTTCCAGAATAGGCAACACTTTGTCTTATTTGATCGTAAACACGACCGGTAGAAAAGTTAGCAAAGGTTCCTGTAAACGGTATTTTTCCTCCAATAGTTAAACCAGCAGCCATTCCAATCATGTTGGCTTCAGCGATTCCGACTTGAAAAAAACGTTCTGGATTATTTTTCTTAAAATCGTCCATTTTTAGCGAGCCAATTAAATCGGCACACAATGCAACGACATTTTCATTTGTTTTTCCAAGCTCTGTTAACCCTGCTCCAAAACCTGAACGTGTATCTTTATTTCCTGTGTTTTCGTATGTTTTCATAAATAATGCCCTAAAAAAGGGATGTTTTAAATTGAACTAGATATTGGTTTAATAATCTCCTAAAGTTTCAGCGTTTTGGCTTAAGCCTTCAGCTAATTGCTCATCGTTAGGCGCTTTTCCGTGCCAAGCGTGCGTATGCATCATAAAATCGACACCGTTACCCATTACGGTATGTAGTAATACACAAACAGGTTTGCCGTTGCCAGTTTTAGATTTCGCCTCGGCCATTCCTTTTAAAACCGCTTCTATATTATTTCCTTTTTCAATATCAATAACAATCCATCCAAAAGCTTCAAACTTAGCACGCACACTTCCTAAAGATAAAACAGTCTCTGTAGCACCGTCAATTTGCTGACCGTTTAAATCGATTGTAGAAATAAGATTGTCCACATTATTACCGGCAGCATACATAATGGCTTCCCAATTTTGGCCTTCTTGTAACTCACCATCACCATGTAAACTATATACTAAATGCTTACAACCGTTAAGTTTTTTAGCTTGAGCAGCACCTAAGGCAACACTCATACCTTGACCTAACGAACCAGAAGCGATTCTTATTCCTGGCAAACCTTCGTGCGTTGTTGGGTGACCTTGTAAACGTGAATTTAATAAACGAAACGTACTTAATTCGTCTACAGGAAAATAACCTGTTCGTGCAAGAACACTATAAAAAACTGGAGAAATGTGGCCGTTAGAAAGAAAAAACAAATCTTCTCCAATTCCGTCCATATCAAAACCATCTTTTCTGTCCATAATGTCGTTATAAAGTGCTACAAGAAATTCTGCGCAGCCTAAAGAACCCCCAGGATGTCCAGAGTTTACTTTGTGAACCATACGTAAAATATCTCTGCGCACTTGGGTTGTAATGTCTTCTAGTTGTTGTGTGTTTGGCATTTTATTTAGCTTAATTTATATACTGCAAAAATAGTTTATTATATAGTTTATACAAAACAGATTAACGGCACTTATCAACCAAAGCCAATAATTTGCTAACAATTTTAAGTATTAACGCTGAAAAGTTCTCAGATAAAACGTGTTATGTCGTGTACGCGACAGTTTCCTTTATTTTAAGGGGAAGTCTTTTAATTTAACGATAACAGACATAATCTGCCTAAAATAATCATAAATAGAATTTAAAAATTAAAAAATTATAGTAGGTTTGCGAACTGAAGATTACAATGCACTATGACATTCGATTTAAAAGGAAAAGATACACAAAGTAACGCTAGAGCGGGAGTACTTACAACCGATCACGGTATTATTGAAACTCCGATTTTTATGCCCGTAGGTACCGTTGGTACTGTTAAAGGTGTTCACCAAAGAGAGTTAAAGGAGGAGGTTAATCCAGATATTATTTTAGGTAATACCTATCACTTGTACTTGAGACCACAAATAGACGTTTTAGAAAAAGCGGGTGGTTTACATAAATTTATGAATTGGGATCGAAATATTTTAACCGATTCTGGAGGATACCAAGTGTATTCTTTATCTGCAAATAGAAAAATTAAAGAGGAAGGGGTAAAGTTTAAATCGCACATTGACGGAAGTTACCATTTTTTTACTCCAGAAAATGTAATGGAAATTCAACGTAGTATTGGTGCCGATATTATTATGGCCTTCGACGAGTGTACGCCATATCCTTGCGATTATAATTATGCAAAACGGTCGATGCACATGACGCACCGTTGGTTAGATCGCTGTATTTCACATCTAGATAAAACACCTTTAAAATACGACTATTCTCAAGCTTTTTTCCCGATTGTTCAAGGAAGTACTTACAAGGATTTACGTAAGCAGTCTGCCGAATATATCGCGAATGCTGGAGCAGTTGGAAACGCTATTGGCGGATTGTCTGTGGGTGAACCTGCTGAGGAAATGTATGCAATGACCGAAGTGGTAACAGCTATTTTACCGGAAGATAAACCCCGCTATTTAATGGGGGTGGGAACACCAATTAATATCCTAGAGAATATTGCTTTAGGAGTCGACATGTTCGATTGTGTAATGCCGACTCGTAATGCCAGAAACGGAATGCTTTTTACGGCTCACGGTACCATAAATATTAAAAATTTAAAATGGCGCGAAGATTTCTCTCCAATTGATGAAATGGGAATGACCTTCGTAGATACCGAGTATTCTAAAGCTTATTTACGCCACTTATTTAGTGTAAACGAACTTTTGGCGAAACAAATAGCGACTATTCACAACTTAGGTTTTTATATGTGGATGGTTAGAGAGGCAAGAAAACATATATTAGCAGGAGATTTTAGAACATGGAAAGATAAATTGGTAAAGCAAATGGATAAACGTTTGTAAATCGGTTTAATTTTAAATTCTTGATTTTATACTATTTTAAAGCAGTAGCATAAAAATAAAACCCTAAAAATCCATTAATTACTCTATTCGTAGAGCTTTTAAATCGAAACATTGAAAATACTCGATTGGTACATATTAAAACGTTATCTATTAACTTTCGCGGTGATGATTATGCTATTTATTCCTATTGGAATAACAGTACACCTCGCCGAGAAAATTGGTAAAATTATAGATAACAATGTGCCTATGGGTGAGATTTTAATCTATTTCTTAGATTTCACCATTTACTTTGCGCACTTATTATTTCCGTTATTTTTATTTTTATCCGTGATTTGGTTCACCTCCAAACTCGCAAATAACACAGAAATTGTCGCTTTTTTAAGTTCAGGTGTTTCCTTTTCTCGTTTCTTAAGGCCTTATATTTTTGGAGCAACTAGCGTTGCTGCATTCTCAATTTTATTAGGATTATATTTAGCACCAAATGCCAGTAAGGGATTTAATGATTTTCAGTATAAATACCTAAAAGGAAGGAAAGAGGTTAATACTAATGTATTGAAACAGATTAACGATAACGATATTATTTACGTTAGTAATTTTGACGCTAAGTCTAAAACTGGTCGAAATTTTACCTTAGAGCATTTTAACGATGGTAAAATGAGCTTTAAAATTAGTGCTGATAGAATTCGTTATATTGAAAAAGATTCTACGTACCGATTAAATAACTACGTAAAAAGAAAGATTAATGCACACCACGATATTCTCGAGGTAACACGGCGAAAAGATACACTGTTTTCTTTCGATTTAGAAGATTTAACCCCTGAGGAATATATAGCAGAAACCTTAAAATATAACGAACTTGTTCATTTTATAGACCGTGAAGAAAAACGAGGATCGTCTAATATTGGGCGCTATAAATTAGAATTATATAGAAAATGGAGTTTACCAGTTTCGGTATTTATATTAACCATTATAGCGGTGGCCGTATCCTATCGTAAAAGAAGGGGAGGAATGGGAGTAAACTTAGCATTTGGTATTTGTATTGCTATGGTGTTTGTGTTTTTCGATAAGATATTTGGAACCTTAGCCTCGCAATCAGACTTTTCTCCGTTATTGGCTGTGTGGTTTCCAAATATTATCTTTGGAATCATAGCTGTTATTCTTCTTATCAATGCCAAACGATAAATTAAAAAACTACCTTCATTTACATCTTTTAGTTTTTATAGCAGGGTTTACCGCTATTTTAGGAAAACTAATCACCATAGAAGCGGTTGCTTTAGTATGGTATAGAATGCTTATCGCTTCAATTTTAATGTTTATTTACATTAAAATAGCTAACGTCGATATTAAAATAGGGTGTAGAGACTTAATGAGACTAGCTGGGGCTGGAGTAGTTATCGCGTTACATTGGATAACTTTTTTTGAATCTATCGACGTCTCCAATGTGTCTATTGCTTTAGCAATGTTCTCAACCGGTGCTTTTTTTGCCTCATTAATAGAACCCTTAGTTTATAAACGCAAAGTGATTTGGTATGAAATTATTTTTGGTTGTATAGTTATTGTTGGTGTTTACATTTTAATGCAGGGTGAAATACGCTACATAAAAGGAATCCTTTTGGGTATTTTGTCAGCTTTTTTATCGTCATTATTCGCCGTATTAAATGGGAAGTTTAAGGAAACACATTCGGCCACTAAAATTTCGTTTTACGAGTTTGTAAGTGGGGTATTATTTATTTCTATATTCATTTATTTTTTCGGTAATGGGTTTACAGCAAGTCATTTTAATATCAGCGTTTCAGACTTAAGTTATTTAATTATTTTAGCCTCTGTATGTACAGCATACGCTTTTATAGCTGCAGTGTATGTTATGCGTTACATAAGTCCCTATACGGTAGTATTAACGTTTAACTTAGAGCCTATTTATGGCATTGTAGTGGCGCTTATACTTTTTCCAGAGTCAGAAAATATGTCGTCATCATTTTATTTTGGAGCAGCAATAATACTAGGTACTGTCTTATTAAATGGCATTATTAAAAACATAAAATATATAAAAAGGAAACGGTCTTAACACATAAGCCGATTAAAGTTTTTATATTTGTACACTAACAAAAAAATTAAACAATATTTCCCAATGGAATATTTAGAATTTGAATTACCTATAAAAGAGCTAGAGCAACAGCTCCAAAAATGCCAGATTATTGGTTCGGAAAGTGAAGTTGATGTTTCTGAAACCTGTAAACAAATAGAGCAAAAACTTAAAGATACTAAGAAAGATATATATAAAAATCTAACGCCATGGCAACGTGTGCAAATGTCGCGTCACCCAGAAAGACCCTACACTTTAGATTATATCAAGGCGCTTTGTGGTGATACTTTTTTAGAATTACACGGCGACCGATGCTTTAAAGATGATAAAGCGATGATTGGTGGTCTTGGTAAAATTGGAGACCAGAGTTATATGATTATTGGTCAGCAAAAAGGAACCAATACTAAAACACGCCAATACAGAAACTTTGGGATGGCAAATCCTGAAGGCTATCGTAAAGCGTTACGTTTAATGAAATCTGCCGAGAAATTTGGTATTCCAGTAATTACCTTATTAGATACTCCTGGTGCTTACCCGGGCTTAGAAGCAGAAGAACGCGGTCAAGGCGAAGCTATTGCAAGAAACATATTAGAAATGACCCGCTTAAAAGTACCTATTATAACTATTGTTATAGGTGAAGGTGCTTCTGGTGGTGCCTTAGGAATAGGTGTTGGAGATAAAGTGATGATGTTAGAAAACACATGGTACTCTGTAATTTCTCCAGAATCTTGCTCTTCAATTTTATGGAGAAGTTGGGAATATAAGGAACAAGCCGCAGAATCTTTAAAACTTACGGCTACAGATATGAAAAAAATGAAGCTAGTAGACGAAATTATAAAGGAACCACTTGGTGGTGCCCATAGTAACCGTCAAAAAACATTTGCTTCGGTACAAACAGCCATTGAAAAAGCATACGACGAATTAAAAAAGTTATCATCAAAAGATTTAGTAAGTAATCGTATGGACAAATATTCTCAAATGGGAGTATTCAAAGGGTAGTAGTCTTAAAACCTATATAGAGTAAAATCTGAAAGCTGGTCTTTCAGATTTTTTTATGCTTATTAACAAGAAATTCAAGTTATTAACACTCAAAATGTTCATTACCTGTTAAGATTGATTAACTTTATAAGACACATTTTCAGTACAATTTATTTACTTTAGCTTTCATGAACCAACCCAATCAATTAAAAGGCTATCCAGTCGACAAAAACAAGATTATTAATCTTGAGCGTGGTAAAATACCGCCACAAGCAACTGATTTAGAAGAAGTTGTGCTTGGGGCAATGATGATCGATAAAAAAGGGGTAGATGAAGTTATCGACATTTTAAGCGCTGATGCCTTCTATAAAGAAGCACATCAGCATATTTTTGAAGCGATATTTATGTTGTTTCAAGAGAGTCAACCTATTGACTTATTAACCGTTTCTACGCAATTAAAAACAAATGCAAAGTTAGAAGCTGCAGGCGGCGATTTTTACCTTATATCTTTAACCCAAAAGGTGTCTTCTTCTGCACATATCGAATTTCATGCACGTATTATTTTACAGAAATTTATTCAGCGTAGCTTAATAAAAATATCGAGTGAAATTATCGAGGATGCTTACGACGAGACTCAGGATGTTTTCGATCTGTTAGATAAAGCAGAGTCGAAGTTATATGAAGTAACGCAAGGAAATATTAAAAAATCGAGTGAAACGGCTCAAGATTTAGTAATTCTAGCGAAAAAGAAAATTGAAGAAATTTCAAAGAAAGAAGGGATGAGTGGTATTCCTTCAGGATTTGATAAATTAGATAAATTAACCTCAGGGTGGCAGGAAAGTGATTTAATTATCGTTGCCGCACGTCCAGGTATGGGTAAAACAGCCTTAACATTATCGATGGCCAGAAATATTGCTGTTAACCATAATATACCAGTAGCCTTTTTCTCTTTAGAGATGGCATCCGTACAATTAATAACACGTTTAATTTCTAGTGAAACTGGATTATCCTCAGAAAAATTAAGAACAGGGAAGTTAGAAAAGCATGAGTGGGAGCAGCTTAATGTGAAAGTGAAGGCGTTAGAAAAAGCACCTCTTTTTATTGATGACACACCATCACTTTCTATTTTCGATTTACGCGCAAAGGCAAGACGTTTGGCTTCACAACACGGTATTAAGATGATTATTGTCGATTACTTGCAGTTAATGACGGCTGCAGGAAGTGGAGGAAATAGAGAGCAAGAAATTTCTACAATTTCGCGAAACCTTAAGGCGTTAGCAAAAGAATTAAGTGTACCGGTAATTGCGTTATCGCAGTTATCGCGTGCTGTAGAAACTAGGGGAGGAAGTAAACGTCCTTTATTATCCGATTTACGTGAATCTGGAGCCATTGAGCAAGATGCCGATATTGTATCGTTTATTTATCGTCCCGAATATTATAAAATTGATGAGTGGGACGACGACGATCATTCTCCAACTGCTGGTCAAGCCGAGTTTATTATAGCAAAACACCGTAATGGTGGTTTAGAAAATATTCGACTTAAATTTATTGGTAACCTTGGTAAGTTCGATAACCTGGATGATTTTGATACGCCTTTTGGTCAAGAATTTCATAGTAAAATGAATGAAAACGAAGGAGAAGATACTTTTAGTTCTGGTGGATTTTCGGCAACACCACAAGATGCATTTGGTTCTCCCGAAGATGACGATGTTCCGTTTTAAAAAACAGCATTTCAATAAACTTTTTTAGTACTTTTGTGATATAAAATATAAAATCATTTAGAAGCCAAAATGGATAAAATCCGTACCACAAATATGTTACTATTAGTTATAGTAATACCTATAATATTTTACTTGTTAAAAGTATTGTCGTTTATTTTTGTACCACTTGTGTTTTCAATGTTTATAGCATTGTTGTTTTTGCCCTTAATGCGTTTTTTAAGACGTCGTAAAGTGCCAAAAATAATAAGTATAATTATCGTAATGATTATTATTTTCTTAGGCATTAAGCTCGGAGCAGAGGTGGTTAAACTGTCTAGTAAAGAAATTGTCGCTTCAGATTCTCAGTTTTTTGAAAAAGCAGAAACTAAAATTAAAACACTCATTTTTGATGTGGAAACCTTTTTTGGTACGGCAAGTGGTACGGCAGCCGATAAAAGTTTATCGAGCTACATAAATCAAGATGCCCTTGTAAAAAACTTTGGGACAACTTTTGGTTTTGTCAGTAGCTTTTTAACGGCTTTATTAATGACGACCTTCTTTGTGGTATTGTGGTTAGCGGAATCCATAAATATAGAAAAAGTATTAAATAAAACACTATTAAAGAAAAAGCATACCTCAATAAAAACCTTTAGGAAAATTGAGAAAGATCTTATAAAATTCATTAAAGTAAAGTTTATTGTAAGTTTGTTAACCGGGGTTGGAATAACTTTAGCTTGCTATGGTTTTGATGTTAGTTTTCCTATATTTTGGGGGATTTTTGCATTCTTAATAAACTTCGTCCAGATGGTTGGTTCTTTTATTACTATTATTTTACTCTCTATTTTTGCCTTTGTAGAATTAGAAACGGGTAGTACGTTACTGTTTTTTATAATCGCTATTTCTGGGGTTCAAATATTATTTGGCTCTATTTTAGAACCTATATTTATGGGAAAATCATTTTCTATAAATATTATTACCGTTTTGGTTATGCTAATGTTTTGGGGCTTTATTTGGGGTATTCCGGGACTTATAATGGCCATTCCAATTACTGTGTTTCTAAAAATTATATTGGAGCAATTTAATAGTACTAAAGGCGTAGCCACTATGATATCTTAAATTGGCGAGTTTTTAATTTCTAAAATGTAAGATAAAAGTAAAAGTGTATTAAAAAGCCTGTTTTTTAACTATCTTTCTAATGCTTACAAAATAAAAGAAACCTGAAGTTTTAAAAGGTGTAGTGAGCGTAATAAAAAGAATAAGAAATTGAAAAAGTATATTTTTTACCTCGCATTTTTACTATTAACCTCGAACGCATCTGCGTCCTATATTTTAATTCCTATGGATGCCGACACTCAAAAAAATCATTTAAAGGCTTACGGTATTACCTATTGGTCGTTAGCTCGAAATATAAAGGTTAAATGGTTACTCAATTATCGTGGTGGTTCCTTTTTATTGCCAGATTCTAAGGCTGTTCAACGCGAATGCCAAATTAGAGGTGTTAGCTTTGAAGTCTTAAGCAATACAAATACTGAGGAGATTTTAGAGACTATTAGTAGTCCAAGTAAAAATATGGCGGCAGTGGTTTTAGAAAAAGCACCAAAAATTGCTGTGTATACTCCCAACGGAAAATCTCCTTGGGATGATGCCGTAACAATGGTATTAACGTACGCTGAGATTCCTTACGAAACTATTTATGATACAGAAGTTTTAGACGATGGTTTATTGTTATTCGATTGGTTACACTTACATCACGAAGATTTTACGGGGCAATATGGTAAATTTTATAGAAATTACCGAAGCGCATCGTGGTATATCGAAGAAAAGAAAGAAGCCGAAGCGTTAGCAAAATCATTGGGTTATAACAAAGTATCTGAAGCCAAACGTGATGTCGCACTAAAAATTAGAGATTATGTTGTGGGTGGTGGCTTTATGTTTGCTATGTGTAGTGCCACCGATAGTTTTGATATTGCTTTATCGGCCACTGGAGTCGATATTTGCGAGCCAATGTTCGATGACGACCCGAGTGAGCCCAACTACCAATCTAAATTAGATTACCATAAAACACTGGCGTTTACCGATTATATTTTAGAACGCAGTCCTTTAGTCTACGAATTTTCTAGTATCGATATGACGAGTAAGCGCAGCATTCCTAAAGAAACTGATTACTTTTCATTGATGGATTTCTCGGCAAAATGGGATCCTATTCCTACAATGCTATGTCAAAATCACACCGCTTTAGTAAAGGGGTTTATGGGACAAACCACCGCATTCGCCCGAGAATTAATTAAACCGAATGTCTTAGTTATGGGAGAAAACCGAACCAATCAAGAAGCAAAATATATTCATGGTATAAAAGGAAAAGGTTTTTTTACTTTTTATGGCGGCCACGATCCAGAAGATTATACACATAAAGTGGGCGACCCAAAAACCGAACTCGATTTGCATCCTACATCACCTGGTTATCGCTTAATCTTAAATAACGTCTTGTTTCCAGCCGCTAAAAAGAAGAAGCAGAAAACTTAGAATGAAATATCTATTAATCTCAATACTCTACTTTATATCTCAAGTGTCCTTTTCACAGAGCGATAACATTGTCGATTTTGGTCAAAAGTTAATTTATGAAAATAAATTAGATCAAGCCATTAAGTATTACGACCAGCACTTACTAGAGCCTAGTAATAAAGAGCAAGAAATCTATTTGCTTTTGGGGTTAGCAGAGATTTATAAATTACAATTAGATTTTAACACAGCGAACAATTTTTATTTAAAAGCTTATAAAAAAATCAAGAGTAGTAACAATAAGCCTATCGCGTTTTTCTACCACGTAAAAAAGGCTGAATTTTATAGAAAAAGAACGTTGTATAGGCAGGCTTCTTCACAGTTAGATAAAGCAGAAGTGATTTTAAAGAACACTAAAATTGATGATGCTATGTTATCTAAGTATTATGGCAGAAAGGCGGCGCTTTTTTCAGAATATTTTAGGATTCCCGATTCGACATTGTTTTACGCAGATAAAGCATTACAATTGGCGAAGAAGGGAGATGACAAAGATGTTGTTTTTTATTCTACACTAGAAATCTCTGGTGTTTATGAAGAGCGCAAACAATATGACAAAGCCATAGATTATCTTCAAGAATTAATAGTTTTTTCGATAGCTAATAATTTAGTGCAACAGCAAGCGGACGCCTATGTTAATTATACAAGAATTTTAATAAAAGATAAACAGTTTGAGACTGGTTTAAAAGAGTCAATGCAAGCATTGAAACTCGCGAAAGGGAATAATTCGCTTTTTAACGAAATTTTATTTACCGATAATGTTCGTAATTGTTATGAGAAATTAGGAAATATAGAAAAAGCTTATGAGTATTTAGAAACTAGACTTAAACTTACCGATATATATTATAAAAAGGAGCACAATGAATTTCTATTCGAACTAGAAGAAAAATACGATCTGGCAGCTAAAGAGAGTCAAATTAAAATTAATAACTTAGAGATTTTAAACCAAAAGAGAGCTTTGGCATCCAATAAAGTAAAGCTCTATGTGGCAACCGGATTGTTTGTCTTTTCTATTACAGTGGTTTTATTATTTGTCTATTTTCTAAGAAGAGCAAGAAAAAGTAATAAACAGCTTCAAATACTATCACAAGAGAACGAATTTCTATTAAGTGAGGCTAATCATCGTATTAATAATAATTTGCAATTGGTTATTATTCTTATTTCAGATCAATTAAAGAAAACGTCCGATCAAGAGCGTTTCCAACTCAAAAACATTTTGACAAAAGTAGAGGCCATTTCTACGTTACATAGACATTTATATAAAAATGAAGACAAAAGAAAAGTGGACATTAACGGTTATTTAAACGATGTGAAAACCAGTTTTTTCGATGTCTTTAAGGAAAATGACATTCAAGTCAATTTTAAAATTGCTTCTGTAGAGATCCCCACAGATTATGCTATGTATTTTGGATTATTACTTACCGAGTTATGTATAAATTCTATAAAGTATGCTTTTAATAATCAAGAGGATAAAGAAATTAATTTCGAAATAAAATATAATGACAGGCTTTTTTTTGTCTATTCTGATAACGGATTAACCACTATAAATACAATTATTAAACCAAAACTGATAGATAAAATCTGTCGTCAATTAGAAATGGAGTATACAATTAACACGGCTGATGGTTTCTCTTTTTCAGTAGTAAAAGAAATTGAGAATGATTAAAGAGAGTGCTTCAAAAATTCTTATTGTTGAGGATGAAATAATAATAGCAGAATATATAGCCGATCTTTTAGAGGAAGAACATTTTACCAAAATTAGAATAGCAAATAATAAAGAAATAGCAGTGCAGGAAATGACCGCTTTTTTACCAGATATTATTTTAATGGATATCAATTTAAAAGGTGTAAACTCAGGAATAGAGTTGTCTAAAGCTAAAAATGACAGCGCTGTCGTTATATTTATTACAGGTCAGCACGATGTTACATCAATGAATGAGGCTTTGCAAACAAATCCTGATGCGTATTTAACGAAACCACTAAAAAAAGTAGATGTTTTAGCGTCTATTAGGCTAGCCATATATAAAAGAAAAATGCAAACGTTTCAGTTTAAAGATGGTTATGACACAGTTAACTTAAAACATTCAGACATTAGGTATTTTGTTGCAGATGGTAACTACGTAACTATTCAGACAACGTCAAGGAAATATATTGTTAGACAGTCTTTAATTGCTCTTGAAGAAAAACTGTCCTCAGATTTATTTATAAAGTCACACAGGTCTTATATAGTAAACAAAAGTAAAGTAGAGCGCGTAACTTCAAATTCTGTAGTAGTTAATGGTTTAGAGATTCCGTTATCAAGAACTTACGCTAAATATTTTAAGTAGTATTCTACATACAAAATAAAGCGCTTTAGACCTTGTTTGTTCTATTTTATATATTAAAATTTAGTTTTGCAGCATTATTATTCATAACTAAACCTACACTATATGAAATTAAAATTTTACTTATTTTTTGTGGCTTTTATTAGTCTTAATTTTGCTAACGCTAATTATTATATTCAAGTAACAGATATTGATCCTTTAACAGGAAGCGCAACCTATGTGTTAAATGAAACACCAAATTCATTACAGCTGCCAATTTCTTTTTGTGCCTATGGAAATTCTCAACCACAAATAGCAACTAATTATAAAATTTCGTGGTATAGAAATGTTACTAATTCAACTACTAATGGTGTTTTAATAAACGAAATGGTCGTGTCTACATTAGCACAAATTAACGTTCAAGATTTTAAAAATCATTTACCAGATACAACTATACCGGGAACTTATTATTACTACGCAGTTTTGTCAGAACCTTCATCTACTGGTTGTGGTATGACGGATAGCTTAACATCAACAACTCAAAAAATTGAAGTTTTTAATCCAGCAACACATTTAAATTTTGATGGAGTGGATGATTATGTAAGTATAAACATAGGAGCTTCTAATATTCAAGAAAATAATTACACACACGAGCTCTGGTTTAAAACCTCGAGCCCTAATGGAACATTATTTAATAACGCAGATTCTGATTTACCTAATTCTGGTGGTTTTAATAAAACAATATATCTCCAGAATGGTAATTTAAATGCGTATGTTTTTGATGGAGGCGCACATACTATAACCTCTGCATTAACCTATAACGATGATAATTGGCATCATGTAGCAGAAATTGTTACACTAACCGAAAGAACTTTATATGTAGATGGTGTTTTAGTTGGTACAGATACACATTTTTCAACTCAAGATTTTGGTTATATAGTTTTAGGTGCGAGTAATTTAACGCCAAGTGTTTATTTTAATGGTGATATTGACGAAGTCCGAATTTGGAATAAAGCATTGTCAGTTGATGATATTATTAGAAGACAGAACTGTGAAATACAAGGTGACGAATCAGATTTATTGGCGTATTATAAGTGTAATCAAGGGTATGATTCAGAAGATAATACAACTATTACAACCCTAACAGATAATTCAACCAATAATAATGTTGGAACATTAACAAGCTTTGGATTAACAGGTGTAACCAGTAACTGGTTATTAGGTTCGCCTGTTATAACGGGTTCTACAATACCATCTATACCAACAGCAACGACACCTTTAACGTATACTCAAGGAGATACTGCAGGTGAACTAACCGCAACATCAGGAGGATCAAGTGTTATGTGGTACACTCAAGAAACAGGAAGTTTAGGAGCCACAACAGCACCCATACCAGATACTTTAATCGTAGGACCAACTTCTTACTGGGTTGCTAGTACAAACGATAGTGGTTGTGAAAGTGAACGTATTGAAATTGTAGTAAACGTTTATGAAGCCGCAACACATTTAAATTTGGGAGGCATCAACGATTATGTAGATTGTGGAGATGATTCTAGTTTACAAATTACAGGAAATACGATTACGTTAGAAGCTTATGTGAATTTTAATTCTTTTGCGTCAGCTTCATTTTTAGGAAATATAATTAATAAAAATGATGGAGCAAATACTTCTGGATATATGTTAAGAGCAGGAGGCAATGGTGTTGTAAATTTTGTAGTAGCAAATGCGGGTTGGAATGAAACATTTTCTCCAGCAAATAGTATAAGTGAAAATACGTGGCATCATATTGCAGGTGTATATAATGGTACAACAGCAAAAATATATGTAGATGGTATTCAGGTCGCTTCTCAATCTTTTTCAATCACTGTTGGTAATGCTAATAAAAACTTAAGCTTAGGAAAAGATCTTAATTATTCTGATAGATTTCTGGATGCTTCTATAGATGATGTTCGTATTTGGAACGTCGCGAGAACAGCTGAACAGATTAATAGAAGTAAAAACTGCGAATTACAAGGTACTGAAACAGGTTTAGTTGCCTATTATAAATTTAATCAAGGTGCTGCAGAAGCCGATAACACAGGCATTACTACTTTAATTGATGACACCACATTTGGAAATAATGGAACATTAACAAACTTTGCTTTAACAGGAACCTCAAGTAACTGGATAGCAGGTTCTCCGGTGACTACTGGTTCTGTAATACCTACAATACCAACAGTAACTTCTCCTATAGTTTACAATGAAGGAGATACCGCTAGCGAATTAACAGCAACATCAGGAGGTACAGGTTTAATGTGGTATACTACAGAAACTGGAGGAGCAGGAGATGTAAATTTGCCAACACCAAATACAGATACAGTGGGCTCAACATCCTATTGGGTTGCTAGTTCAAACAATAATGGGTGTGAAAGCGAACGTGTAGAAATTGTAGTAACTGTAGATGAAACATTGGGAGTTAACGATAATGTAATGTTAAACGACATCGCAATTTATCCAAATCCAACACGGGGTTTACTAATTATAAATAATAACATAGGAATAGATATGCAAGTAACTATTTATGATATTAACGGTAGAGTACTAATAAGTAAATCTAATAATGACACGATGACTACGTTGGATATGACAAGTTTTAGCAACGGAATATATCTATTAAGAATACAAACCAAATCAGGTGAGTTTTCTAAAAAAGTGATTAAAAATTAAGAATTAAAAAAAATATTATTTATCAGAGGCCGCAGTAATGCGGCCTTTTTTTATGAAATTAATTCTGTTAAAAGCAAATTTTATTCCTTACTTTTAAGTAAATTTAAATCAATGTCCACAAAAGAAGTCATATTAAACAAAATTCAAATACTGATGACCAAAAATTTCGATTCACCAGAAAAAGCGTTTCAGTTTTTTGATGATAATGGAGATGGCAAACTATCAAAGAAGGAAATTATAAATCTTTTAAAAGACGCTGAAATTAGCGGATTTATTAGAGGTGTTGTGGCTGTAAAACTAATTGAGGCATACGATAAAGACACAAATGGTTCTGTAAGCTGGAGTGAGTTTAAGTTTGCTATCGACGAAATTTTAAATTAAAAAACGCACTTGAAACTCGATTTACTAAACTTCTTGAAGCTTTTAGCATCTACCATTCTATTTTGGTCTTTCGCTTTCTGTTTATTTATTTTTATACGTTACCACGCGTTAGGTGAGGAGGAAGGCATTGATAACGGAGAATCGCTCATAAAAGAAATTTTATATCTCGGGGTTATTTTAGGGGGTATTATAGGTACCTTATTTGCTATAGTAGAATATCTTTTCG
This sequence comes from Bizionia gelidisalsuginis, assembly GCF_008086185.1. NCBI lineage: Bacteria > Pseudomonadati > Bacteroidota > Flavobacteriia > Flavobacteriales > Flavobacteriaceae > Bizionia > Bizionia gelidisalsuginis. The sequence continues at coordinate 5,556 of NZ_VSKN01000028.1, read as the reverse complement.
ATAATTACTTATTCAAAAATTTTTCGCTAGGGTTAATTCTATTACAGAAATCCTTCATTTATTTACTAGGTTTAATTCTCGCATTAAGTTATGTGTTTTCTTTAGTGGAAGCCACAATGGATCTAAATCTAGACAACGACGAGCTAGGTTGGTGGCAAACAAACCAGGTTTTTTGGTTGGTGGTTGCCTATTTTCTAATTTGCTCTTTAGTGTTTTCGTTTTTAAAAATAGCCAACGAAAAGTTTGGAAAAGGAGTATTCTTTAATTTCTTAATTGGTAAATATAGAAAACCAAGAGAGGAAAAACGCATCTTTATGTTTCTCGATTTGCAATCGTCAACTACAATAGCCGAACAATTGGGCCATTACAAATACAGCGAATTAATTCAAGATTGCTTTTTCGATTTAAATCGGATTGTTGGGAAGTATAATGCACAAATTTATCAGTATGTGGGAGACGAAGCGGTGTTAAGTTGGGACTATAAAAGCGGAATTAAATATAATAATTGCTTAGAAATCTTCTTTCATTTCCAGTACCGTTTAGATAAAAGAGGTAAATACTACACTAAGAAATACGGATTGACACCAACTTTTAAGGCAGGTGTTCACGGAGGAAATCTAATTGTTACCGAAGTTGGAAGTGTTAAAAAGGAAATTGCATACCATGGCGATGTCATAAATACAACAGCGCGTATTCAAGATGAGTGTAATAAATACAACGAATTTTTATTATGTTCCAACGAATTGCTAAAAGAGTTAAAACTAAGCCGTAAACTATCGCAAACCTTTATAGGTGATTTGTATTTAAAAGGAAAAGAAGATAGTCTTAAAATATCGGCTATTCATAAAAAAACAGGAAGTTGAATTTGAGATGTGGGGTGAATAAGACTAATCTAAAGTAATTACTGTTTTAAAACCAATGCTCTCTTTGCTAAAAGCAACTGTTCGAGAACACATTCTACACCATTTTCGTCGTTTGTAATAGTTTCGAAGCGTGCTATTGCCTTCACGTTGGGATGAGCGTTACCCATAGCATAACTAAAATAACTACCTTCTAACATTTCAATATCATTATTATAATCTCCAAAAGCCATAGTTTCGGCGCTACTGATTCCATACTTTTCTTGTAATAATTGTAAAGCGTGTCCCTTATTGGCTAAGTTTTCAGAAATATCTACCCAATGGTTTGCAGAAACTTTTACTTTAAATTTCTTTTCTAAATGCTTAACATGAGGGTATATGTATTGTTCTGAGTTTTCTTCGTGGTATAAAGCAATTTTATAAACGTCTTCTTTAATCTCACTTTCATCAGCTATCACCACATAGCTCTTATAATATTCAGAAAGCAATCCCATTAAGGCCGCCGATTTACTCTTTACATACGCCTTATTTTTGGAGCAGTACACAGGATGTGTGTCTTCAAGAGTGTTTATTAAAGTGGTTAAAGTGTGCAAATCTTTAGCGTTAATAGGAGTAGACAATAAAATATGGTCTTTTTCAATTGCTAAGCCTCCATTTTCAGCAATGAAGATAATATCATCTTTTATAGGTGCTAGTTTTTCAATAAGACTATAATAGGGTCTTCCACTGGCAGCGACAAAAATGATGTTGTGTCGTTGTAACTCTTTATACAATTCAAAAAAACGGTTACTTACGGCGTGGTTAGAATTAAGTAAAGTGCCGTCCATATCTGTAATTATCAATTTCACTTGAGATATATGCATTGTGCTGTTTTAAAGTTTCTTAGTAAATATAGGGTTTACTGTTCGGTATTCCGATGGCTAAAGTATTAACGGTTTACAATATTTTTACACAAAAAAAATCCGATTCAATACAGAATCGGATTTAGTTATATAAGCGAAATTATAGTTTTAATTGGCAAAATGCCTTACTTTACTTTGTTTACAATCGCTTCAAAAGCTACTGGGTTGTTCATTGCTAAATCAGCTAAAACCTTACGGTTTAACTCAATATTATTAGACTTTACTTTACCCATAAATTGTGAGTAAGACATACCGTGTATTCTAGCTCCTGCGTTAATACGCGTAATCCATAAAGCACGGAATGTTCTCTTTTTAACTCTACGGTCTCTGTACGAATATTGCATCGCTTTATCAACCGCGTTTTTTGCTATTGTCCAAACGTTTTTACGACGTCCGAAGTAACCTTTTGCTTGTTTAAGCACCTTTTTTCTTCTGGCTCTTTTGGCTACAGAATTTACTGATCTTGGCATATTTTAAATGTGTTTTGTAGTAGGCGGTTCTTAGAACACTTTAAGGTGTCTTAATTAAATTTAAGTCCAAGCCTAACTCCAGGGTTTATAATTATTGTAACCGGTTAAAAAAATATTACTTTAAACGTAACATAATTTTAACATTGTTCTTGTCTGCCTTATGTACTAATGTATCATGCGTCAGAGCTAGCTTACGTTTTTTAGATTTCTTTGTTAAAATGTGACTTTTAAACGCGTGCTTTCTTTTTATTTTACCAGTACCAGTAAGCTTGAAACGCTTTTTAGCACTAGATTTTGTTTTCATTTTAGGCATCTTGTGTCTTAGTTTTAATTATTTCGCTTATAATATGTTTTCCTTAATAAAGGATTTACTTTTTAGGAGCAATAAACATCGTCATACGTTTACCTTCTAATCTAGGCATTTGCTCGACTTTTCCTAGCTCTTCTAAATCTTGAGCTAATCGTAACAATAGTATTTGTCCTTGTTCTTTAAACACAATCGATCGTCCTTTAAAGAATACAAATGCTTTTAATTTAGCACCTTCTTTTAAAAACTTCTCGGCGTGTTTCTTTTTAAACTCATAATCATGGTCGTCGGTTTGTGGTCCAAATCGAATTTCTTTTATGATTACTTTAGACGCTTTAGATTTTATCGCTTTATCGCGTTTCTTCTGTTCGTAAAGAAACTTTTTATAATCCATAACTTTACAAACAGGAGGATCGGCTTTTGGCGAAATCTCAACAAGATCTAACTCTTGTTCTACTGCTATTGCTAAAGCATCTTTGGTTGAATATATTCCTACTTCAACGTTCTCTCCAACCAGACGTATTTTCTCAGCTCTAATTTTAGAGTTAATTCTGTGTTGGTCTTCTTTAATGACTCTTAAAGGTCCTCTTGATCTTTTTCTACGTATTGCTATGACTTATATATTTTTAGTTAAACTTATTTTTTAAAATTCCTTTAATGTTTTACTGATTTCTGTAGTAACAATCTTAGAGAACTCTTCAACACTAATCGTGCCTAAGTCTTCTCCTCCGTGCTGTCTTACAGATATTTTTCCTTCTTGTTCTTCATTCTCACCAATAATAATCATATATGGTGTCTTACTCATTTCGGCTTCTCTAATCTTCTTTCCTATAGTTTCATTCCTATTGTCTAGAAGAGCGCGAATTTCGTAATTTTCTAACGAATTTAAAACTTTTTTACCGTATTTCTCATATTTTTCGCTCAGAGTTAATACAGAGACCTGATTTGGCATCAACCAAAGCGGAAAATTTCCTCCTGTATGCTCTAATAAAATAGCTATAAAACGCTCCATACTACCAAACGGAGCACGGTGTATCATTACTGGCCTGTGCATTTCGTTGTCACTACCCTTATAACTCAACTCAAAACGTTCTGGTAAATTATAATCTACTTGAATCGTTCCTAACTGCCACTGTCTCCCTAAGGCATCTTTGACCATAAAGTCTAATTTCGGACCATAAAAGGCAGCTTCCCCTGTTTCAATCACGTAATTTAGGCCTTTATCTTTCGCAGCGCTTATAATAGCTTGCTCCGCTTTTTCCCAATTCTCGAGACTACCAATATACTTTTCGGGAGTCTTAGGGTCTCTTAAAGAGACTTGCGCAGTAAAGTTTTCAAACCCTAAAGAGCCAAAAACGTAGAGTACTAAATCAATAACCTCTTTAAATTCTTTATCTAATTGGTCTGGAGTACAAAAAATATGGGCATCATCTTGAGTAAATCCTCTTACACGGGTTAAACCATGTAACTCACCACTCTGCTCATAACGATAAACCGTTCCAAATTCTGCATAACGTTTAGGTAAATCCTTGTACGACCACTGCGCGTGGTTGTAAATCTCACAGTGATGCGGACAGTTCATTGGTTTTAACAAAAACTCTTCACCCTCTTTTGGAGTCTTAATAGGTTGAAAACTATCTTCACCATATTTAGCATAATGCCCAGAAGTAACATACAGTTCCTTTTGCGCAATATGCGGTGTTATTACCATTTCGTATCCTGCTTTCTTCTGTGCTTTCTTTAAAAAATCTTCCAAGCGTTCACGTAAAGCGGCTCCTTTTGGTAACCATAATGGCAAACCAGCACCAACTTTTTGCGAAAAAGTAAACAATTCCAGTTCTTTACCTAATTTTCTATGATCTCTCTTTTTAGCCTCTTCTAAGAGGTGTAAATATTCGGTAAGCTCTTTCTGTTTCGGAAAAGTAATACCATAAACACGTGTAAGCTGTGTGTTATTTTCATCTCCCCTCCAATACGCACCAGCAACCGATAGTATTTTTATGGCCTTAATTATTCCCGTATTCGGAATATGGCCACCACGACACAAATCTGTAAACGTAGAATGGTCACAAAACGTAATGGTACCATCTTCTAAATTTTCAATTAATTCGGTTTTGTATGCATTGTCCTTATACAAATCTAAAGCTTCAGCCTTAGACGCATCTCGCATTGTAAACTCGTGTTTTCCGCGAGCTATTTCAAGCATTTTAGTTTCAATCGTCTTAAAATCGTTATCCGAAATACTAACCGCACCAAAATCTACATCATAATAAAATCCATTATCAATAGCTGGTCCAATCGTTAATTTAGCATCTGGGTATAATTCCTGTATAGCTTGTGCCAATACGTGAGCAGACGAATGCCAAAACGCTTTCTTCCCCTCATCATTTTGCCAGGTAAACAAGGTTAGCGATCCATCCTCGGTTAAAGGCGTTGAAGCTTCTACTACGGTCTCGTTAAACTTTGCAGAAATTACATTTCTCGCTAATCCCTCGCTAATACTCTTAGCAACATCCATTGGTGTAGTCCCTTTATCAAAAGACTTTACACTGCCATCAGGTAATGTGATATGTATCATAAATAATTTTAAATTCGAATAGCAAAGATAATAGGTTCTAAATAACCAAGCAACACCAAAATACGCTTATTTACCACTTATATTATATTTTGGGCGTAACCGCATTGCAAAACACTGTTTTGTTTTGCAATGCAGTCAGGCTTTCGGCAGTCGCTTCCCGATAAAAAATCGGGAGAGCTCCAACAAAGCCTCAATCCTTAACGCAGAGATCGCGACGACCTATATTTAGAATGAGACAAGGAGTGAGTAATCCAGACCGCTGAGATCGCGGTATCCATAGCAAAATTCAGTAGCCAACATAAAGTGAGCGATGATTTAAACCACACTGCTCACCAAATCCAAAGTCTTAAAAAGGCGCCTTTTTAAATTAAAGCACTATAAAAAGTACTAGGTAGCGTAAGGGCTATTCATTATTTAGACACGTATTTAAACACTTCCC